>NZ_JAHHPP010000087.1 GCF_024606265.1 Endozoicomonas sp. SESOKO1 | reverse complement strand
CCAAAGGGAGCGCTACCAGACAGATCCCGCTTACGCCGAGCGCAAAAGGAAGCGCCAAAGGGAACTTCGCAAAGATCCCGCTTACCTTGATCGCCAAAGGAAGCGCCAAAGGGAGCGCCAAAGGGAGCGCTACCAGACTGATCCCGATTACGCCGAGCGCGAAAAGAAGCGCCAAAGGGAAATCCAAAGGGAGCTTCGCAAAGATCCGGAATACGCCAAGCGCAAAAGGGAACGCGAAAGGGAACGCCGAGCTTCGCAAAGATCCCGCTTACGCCAAGCGCGAAAGGAAACGCCAAAGGGAACGCCCAAGAAAGCATCGCAAAGATCCCACTTACCTCAAGCGAGAAAGGGAGCGCAAAAAGGAGTGTCGTCAGTCAATATTGATCATTGCCATCTGGATAGGCAAACGGTGATACCTGCTGTGCCTCAACGGGAGTCCCATTAGACCGATCAAGGATAACGGAGAAGTGCCGACTATCCGAGAGCGTCAACGTCATTGTTTTATTAGCGATAAACCTGGACTGATAAGCAAATGCCCCCATTAGAAGACATGGCTGATAGTTTGCCTGTTGAGAGCCAAAGGGAGAGAAGACAAGACCCCGAAAGAAGAAAGCAGGGCAAGCAGCGCCAAAGAGAGCGATGCAAGACCCCAAAAAAAGAAAGCTGAGAAATCAGCACCATCAAGCTTTACCGGTAATAAGTTCTTCAGTGTTTTTGCTGATGGGCTTGCCTGCGCCGTTCATTATAAATTTGCTCACTGACTTGCACTGCTTTATTCAGGTTTCAAACAGCCTCCTGATCTCCACCCTCCTCCGCCTCTGCTTTTAAAACGCTGTACATCATTACTGTTAATAGCCATAGCAAATCTTTATGCTTCATTGATATAAATCGTGTAAATAGTAAATGGATTGCGGTAGAGAGGAACTTTTATAAGAGAGCGCAGTCTTAAGATATAACTCAATAACTCAATAATTCAGTAATTCAATGAATAACACCCATAACTTACCTTCATTCGATGTTATATTTTCTGGTCTTTATTCCGGCACATCAGATTTAATTAACCAATCTTGCCAGCTTGATGCCAGAATAAGACAGCAAAATTATCAAGGCATGTCTGGCCAGACGCTGGACTCTTTTCCTGTTTACAACAGTCAATCAGATATACATAACAATGAAGCGAGCATTTTTAAATCGTTGCATAAATACGATATTGTATCTTTAACAGACTGCAATCCAGAAATCGCTTTCGGAACGGGTATTCATGAGATACCAAAATCAGTTCTTGATAAATATATACCCTGTAGTTCTGATGATGAACTTATTAATGATGAAATATCATCGATACCAAATTTTCTCTTTACCCAACAGGTGAGCTTACCGGTTAACGAACCTGATCCAATACCTGCCAGACATTCGAATACAGATGATCAGTTACCTCATCTTCCTGCCGTACTGTCTAACCGACAAGATTTGCCTCCAGTTGCTTTAGTTAACCCGGCAAACCTGAACCAAACAACAAGTGATAAGCAAACACCCCCATTAGAAGACATGGCTGATAGTTTGCCTGTTAAGAGCCAAAGGGGGCGAATACAAGATCCCGAAAAAAGAAAGCTGATAAATCAGCGCCAAAGGGAGCGAAGGCAAGACCCCGAAAAGAAAAACTGAGAAATCAGCGCCATCAATCTTTACCGGTAATAAGTTCTTCACGAGGTATATCATTGATTTAGAACAGATCTTGATTACTGCATATTTTGGTACTGATTATTATGGAGAAAGTCGTAACAGTGATATCGACCAGTTCGGCGATACTTACGAGTTTCTGATTTCCACCTATGCCACTAATGGGGTATAACTGAAACTATGTAATACTCCATGACTCTTACGACAGTCATCGTAAGAGTCATTGACTATGGTGGTGGAAAGAGGACCGAGGCTAACGCTTCAAATATCCGTCAGATTGTCACGAAAACTAGTGTAAGATTGATACCAGATCGTCCATACGAGTAACGTTTAATGACAAATATCGTATATATTGCAACCAGTCTGGATGGGTACATTGCCGACAAACAGGGAGGGCTGGATTGGCTGCACAGCATTCCTAATCCTGAACAGGATGATTTTGGCTTTGCCAGTTTTATGAACCGGGTGGATACAGTGGTGATGGGACGAATCACTTTTGAAGTGGTTTGCGGCTTCGATTGCCCCTGGCCCTACTCCAAACCGGTATTTGTCCTCAGCCACTTTCTTTTCAATATCTGAAAACAGATGTGTATCTCAATGCTTTAGTCAAAAGCCATTATCGACGTATTCGATAAGGCCCGGTGACTAAATCACTATCCAAGCGCCAGATGCGGCATTGTTCAAACTGGGTAATGCAAACAAAAAGGTACATTAGTACTTAAATGACGCCTAAGCCCTGCCGCACAGGGAGGAACTTTTATAAGAAGGCGTGATCTTAGGAGATAATTCAATAATTCAGCAATTCAATGAATCACTCCTGTAACTTACCTTCATTCGATGTTGCTTTTTCTGGTCTTTATTCCAGCAGACTAGGTGCAATAAACCAATCCTGCCAACTGGATGCCAGCAAACAACAGCAAGTATTTCAAGGTATGTCTGGCCAGACGCTGGCCTCTCCTTTTCCTATTTACAATCGCCAATCAGATATACACCAAAATGAAGCGGGTATTTTTAAATCTTTAGATGAATACGATATTGTATCTCTAACAGACCTGGATACAGAAAACGCTTTCGGAACTGATATTCATGAGATACCAAAAGCAGTGCTTGATGAATATGTGCCTTGGAATTCTGATGATGAAGTCATTAATAACGAGATATCATCAACACCCGGTTCTCCCATTATTCAACAGGTATGCTTATCGGTTAGCGAGCCTGATCAAATACCAGTAGAAGAAATTTCTGACAACTTGCCTGTTGAGCGTCAAAGGACACAAAGGAAATGGCCTGAAAAAAGAAAACTGAGAAATCAGCCCAAAAGGGAACAACGACAAGAGCCTGAAAAAAGAAAACTGAGAAGCCAGTCCCAAAGAGAACAACGACAAGAGCCAGATAAAAGAAAACTGAGAAGTCAGTCCCAAAGGCAACAACAACAAGAGCCAGATAAAAGAATACTGAGAAGCCAGTCCCAAAGGGAACAACGACAAAAGTTCGAAAAAAGAAATCTGGCAAATAAGCGGCAAATGGAGCGATATATTAAAATAATGAAAGATCCCGAAAAAAGAAAGCTGAGAAATCAGTACAAACGGGCATGGTATAAAAAAATGATGAAAGACCCCGAAAGAAGAAGATTGGAAAATCTGCGTAACTGGAAGCGAAGACAAGACCCCGAAAAAAGAGAGCGGTACAATCGGCGCAGAAGGGAGCGGTATAGAGAACTGATGCAAGACCCCGAAAATAGAAAGCTGAAAAATCAGCGCCAAAGGGAGCAAAGAAAAGACCCCGAAAAAAGAAAGTTAAAAAATCAGCGTGAAAGAGAACGAATGAAAGACCCAAAAAAAAGAGAAATGGAAAAACAGCGAAAAAGGAAGCGGTATAATGAAATGATGAAAGACCCCGAAAAAAGAAAACTGGAAAATCAGCGCAACAGGGATCGGTATAGAAAAAAAATGAAAGATCCTGAAAAAAGAAAGCTGGCAAATCAGCGCGAGAGGGAACGATATAGTAAAAGAATGAACTTTTATCGAAAATAACGGTCTTAAGCTGTAAGTCTATAATTCTACAATTCAATGGATCTCTCAAATAACTTTACTTCACTCAATCCTGATTTTTCTGATTCAAGCTCATCAGATTTAACAGTACAAACGTCTCATTTTGATACCAATGAACAACACCCGACGTATCAGGGCATGTCGGTTCAGACAATGGATACTCCTTTGTCTGTTTACCATAGTCAATCAGACATGCACGAAAATAATGCTGATGATTTTAATTTATTGAGTGAATATAATATTGATTCTCCGACATTTGGTGATCTTGCAGATGCTTTTGGTATAAATATCCTGGATATACAACAATCATTTTTTAATGAATATATACCCTTTAATTCTGATACCAGATCCGTTAATCCCTTAAATGATGTGCAATCACAAAGACCAGCTACTCCTTTTACTCAGCAGATGTGCCTATCGGGGAGCGATCCCTGGATTGGAGCCTCAGAACCATCAAGCTATTCAAGTCCAGATGATCAGTTAGCAGATTCTCCTCCAGTACTCCCTAACCCTCACGATTTACAACCAGTTACGGTAGCTAACCCGCCAAGCCTGGGCCAAACTGCAAGGGATATGCAAACGATACGGACAAATGAAATTACAGATATTAACTCTGCAACAATTACACACCAGAAGAAGCGCTATCAAAACGATCCAGGTAACGTAGAGCGCCATAGGCAACGCCAAAGGGAGCGCTACCGGAATAATCCCGATTATGCAGAGCAACAAAGAGAGCGCCAGCGGGAACGCAAAAGGGAGCTTCGCAAAAATCCCGCTTACGTAGAGCAGGAAAGGGTTCGACAAAAGGAACGTCGCAAAAATCCTGCTTACGCAGAACGCGAAAGAGAGCGAGTCAGAGAGATGCGTAAAAAACCCGGTTATCTGGAGCGCCGGAGGGAGTACCAAAGGCAGCGCTACCAGAATGACCCCGAATACGCAGAGCGCCGCAGGGAGTGCAACAGAAACCTCCGCAAAGATCCCGTTTATGCACAGCGCGAAAGGGAACGCAGAAAGGAGCTTCGCAAAGATCCCACTTACGCCGAGCACAAAAAAAAACTCAGAAGGCAGCAAAAAAAGGAGCTTCGCGACGATCCCGTTTACGCAGAGCCCGAAAAGGAGTTAAGAAAGGGACCGCAACCAGCAGGATACGACTTTAGCGAAGTTTTAAAACCAGCGCCATTGGCAAGCGATCAATATCCCCAGCCAGCCAAGACACCGAAAACTTACTAGATTACTTTTTCAGGCACGAACTTTTTCTCAATCTTCCAACTTATATACACATTTAAAAAAACAACACAAGATTCAACCTGTCAAACAAGATAACTGGGTTAAACAGTGAACAATCCAGAAGTCAGTCAATAATGGTCACTATCGTCAGGATAAGAAAATGGAAAACGGCTGCGTCTCTAGAGGAAACCCGTTTGACCGATCAAAAAAAAGGAACTTTTAAAACACGAAATAGTCTCAAACTGTAATTCTACAATTCTGTACCTGGATAATTCAATGACTGACCCATATTTTAACTCACACTTCTTATTTTCCGGATTTCAACAAGCGTATGAATCTTTTATGTCGAGCAGTGAATCATATTTTGAACGCTGTCCACCGCAAAATGGTTTAGCATTCGGGCTGCGAGTTGCTCAAACTGTACAGAGTAATTATCTAAACACATTGATTCCATATAACGAAAGCTTCCATAGCTCATTAAGCAATTACCATTATAAAAAAATACCCGTCAGGGCTATTTATTCTAAAGAATATCAACAAAGCGACCTGTTGGGTTTATCACATAAAACCGGGATACACCAGGTAACCAACCAAAACACCAGAATACTTACCAATCAATCAGAATTAAGATTTGACAAGGCCTGGGCTATGGCTGGTGAAGCAAGTTCTCAAGCACACTTTTCAAATGCTAATCATCTTCCACTTGCTTCAACGATGGAAGGCACTGGTGAACAGCTTCAACGAAATTCATTTTCTGCAGGAAATGAAATGGATTTTAACGTGCCTGCTTTCCTCACTGGTGAGTCTCTAACCGTCTCTCGTGATAAAGAATACAGGAGGGCTTATGAACGAACTGAGAAACGGAAGATTTACAAACGACTATGGGCCAAATCCGAGAGAGGGAAAGCTGCCCAAAAAGCCTGGGCACAGTCCCCGCAAGGGAAGGCTTACAGAAGGGATTACCAAAAGGCTTACGCAAAGACCGAGAAAGGTAAGGCTTTCAGACGTGCCTGGGCTCAGTCCGACAGAGGAAGGGCTTACCAAAGGGCTTACCATAGGCTTTACGCCAAGACCGAGAAGCGCAGGGCTTATCTGAAAAATTACCGTGAAGCCTTGAAGAATGCCGTTGATGATCGAGAACAAGTAAAAATTACTGGCAAGCAGGCAGCCGACTTAAGAGCGTCGAATAAAGTAAGGACTGCGACCATTTATCCAGTACCAGCAGTTTATTAAGCAAAGAAAAGCAATGAACTCCAATCAATACTGCGATTATAAGAATAAAATTCAATCCAATCATCAAAATCATCCTGATTGTGCAAATATACAGGTATTTGCCAGCAGTACAGTTGCAGACAGTTATGTACCGGCAACTCTTCAACTTGCAAACTGACCATTTGCTTTTGAATTATTCGTCGGCACAAGTGCTTCAATGAACAGACACCTCCCTCAAAATATTCGGGAGATAAAATATTATTAAAATTTCTATCAATTAATCTCAGCGGGAAATCCACTGGATATCTTACACTTCTGGCACGACCGATACAGGTGAGTCGAGAAATATGATTAAAGGCTTCACGCTCATCTGGTGCCCTATGGAAAAGAAGTCTGAGCATCGATTCATACCCTTCTCTGGCTGCCAAATAAAATACTTCTGACTCACGACCAGAAATGGCTTCCTCCCATCCCTTATTCAACAGAAGCTCGACCCCACTGATAAAGTCACCACTAATCAGCGTCAGGAGTGGAAACCAGTTGTTTTTGTCAAGAGTAAAAATTTTTGCTTTATGCTCAATTAGAAATGCGAGCATGCTCGTTTTCTTTGTTTTTATGGCACTATCACAGGCCAGTTGAAACACTGAGGTACGGTTGTTATTTATGCTATTAATGTCAGCATGACATTTAACAAGACGTTTGACTATGCATTCATGCCCTTCAAAACAGGCTACCATCAGGGGGGACCAGCCGTCATCGTTGACCACGTTGATTTCCGCCCCTGCTGCCAGCAACATCTCTGCCATGTTATCGTGGCCAACCATGGCAGCAGTATGCAAGGGAGTAAAGCCTGTCTCATCAGGTTTGTTAATGTCAGCACCTGCTTCCAGCAGTATCCTGGCTGACTCAACACAGTTCTGGTCGACAGCCGCTATCAGTGGCGTCCATGTGGAAGCATCCACCTGGTTAATATCTACGCCTGACTGGATCAGCAGCCTGATAATGTCTGGTTGATCATAATAGGATGCTTTTGTCAGCGGAGTAAAACCCTCAGGGTCCTGTCTGTTCAAGTCTGGATTCATGACGTTTGGCCAGTATCTGCCCAGTGTGTTTCTAAGTTGATTTATGTTGTACGCTTTTCCGGTTTCCTGGGTAAAGTTCTGGGCGGGAAACAGGCTGACCACGGTTAGTTTCCGCTGAGTCAATCGTGTTAAAAAAGTATTCCAGTCGCCCCCTGAGGCTGTATGGCTATGCCATGTCAAAGCCGGGTGGGATATCCTGCAAAGATCATTGTAATAGCCATCCACTGTCTTGCGTCTTAATGACCATTTTTCCAGCCATGGATTGATATTTTTAACGGTGTCAACAAAATGGTAACTAAATATTCGCCTAATCGATTTCTTAATCTCTTTTTTATATCGCCGAAAATTTGGCAAATATGAAAAATAGCCGATTGATGACAACGTATCAGATTGCATGACACCTCCCAGAATGCTCCCAGAATGTTTACCCGTCTATAACTTTCGATCCGTATAGAGAGGTATCGTAGTTTAAAGTTCCTGCCCGGTTAAATATTAATCCAATGAAGAAATGGTGTGATTCCCGATTCCAATAAACGACTATAACCAACTGAATTCCAAATCCTTTTTTGATTGACACTAATATTGAATGCGCAGTTGTGTCAGGAAGGAACTTTATATAACCAGGAGCGGTCTTAAACTGAAATTCGATAACTCGATAATTCAATGGAACGCTCTTATACAATACCTCCTTTTGATGTTACTTATGCTGAACATTATATGAGTTCAACAGAACATACGTATCAGCGTGGCATAAACAGGCAGCAGCCGGGGTATCATGGTATGAGTGTCCAACCACTGGCTCAATCTTTCCCTGTTTACCATGATCAATCAAATAGACGCCAGGTTGCAAAGATCCCACTTACCGGGTGCGCAGAAGTGAGCTTCAAAGAGAGCTTCGAAAAGATCTCGCTTACACAGATAGCCTCAGGAAGCGCTGCCAGGATAATCCCGATTACACACCCGATTACACAGAGGAGCAGAAAATGGCTGTGAATACTGACAATACTATTAAAAGGCACCCCTCCGATAAGCAAAAAGCTTCAAAGTCAGCTTCTATCGCCTCCTCCCTTATCAGTCGCCTGACTGAAGGAAAATTTACGGTCCCGATTGAGCCTATCTCACCCTGAGCAAACAAATTGCTGAAATGAGCCTGAATGTTCAATGGCTTGTGTGAAAGAGGAACTTTTATAAGAAAGCATGGTCTTAAGCTGAAATTCAATAATTCAATAATTCGATAATTCAATGGATATATTTACCTTTCCCGCTCAATTAAATTCAGATTCTTATAGCCCGTCTTACCTCAGTGATACTGCACTTTCTGAATCTGAACCATCAGGTCAGGCTTTCTCACGTGCTGTTGCTGAAGTAGCTACTGTTCCACGTGCCATGAGCACTCTCAAAACGACTAAAAACAACCTTCCGCTGCCAATCCCATTTTTTCATAATCCATTCGATGATCCCCGCTTCGAAAAAAGATCGATAGTCATCGTTTATAGCCATACCAGAGAAGAACGACCACTTTACTTACCAGTCAAAATTGAACCGCATAATCATCCCCCCACATATAATCCCGGCAAGGAGCGCTTTTCTATCCAGTCAATCCTGGGTCCAGATCAATCAACCAGGCAAAGCCCATCAGTTACTGATAACAACCGTCATCCACCTGCAAAAATTTTCAGTCAAGCCCCCACAGCCCATCAAAAGAAACGCAGCAGCAAACGCCAAAGCGAATGCCAAAGGGAATGCCAAAGGGAATGTCAAAAGGAATTTCAAAAGGAGCGCAAGAGGTTACGCCAGAGGGAGCGCTACAAGAATGATCCCGAATACGCAGAACGCCAAAGGGAGCGCCAAAGGGCACTACGCATGAATCCCGCTTATGTAGAGCACAAGAGGCAACTCGAAAGGCAGCGCTACCAGAATAATCCTGTTTTCGCAGAAAAGAAAAGGCAGCGCAACAGGGAGCGGTACCATAATAACCCTGTTTTTGCAGCGCAGAAAAGGCAACTCGAAAGGCAGCGATACCATAATAACCCCAATTACGCCAAGCTCAGAAGGGAACTAAAGAGAGAGAACCTTAAACCCATAATTCAATAGTTCAATATCTCTATGGACATGTACAGCTTTTACTCAAATTTTGGTTCTGTTAATTCCTGCTCACTGGATTACCTGGATGATCCGTCAGGATTAACTGACGATTTCATTTCACCGCCAAGTATGGCTGGCCACTCTGCGCAGAGGCATGATCCAGCCGATCATGGACATTTAAATCAGGAAATAAAAGACGACAGGACAACTTCTCCACGTTCACTTAATGATTTTTCAATTTCTCCGTTACCAGTCAATGAAGATGAATTGGCGCTTCCTGAATTTTTTTCTCTTGAAGGTCTTGATACAGTTTTCCCTTATAATTCTGCCAGCGAGCGTGTCGATAATGATTTTTCACTCACGGATTTGACATCAACAGACTTTCCGGCTTCTGTTGATAAGCAAACGCCCCCGACAGAAAAAAGGACTGACGGTAACGCTTCAGTAAGTGAACGCAAAAGGAAGCGCAATTACCCAGCACGTCAGAGGCAGCAGAAAAATCAGCGTTACCAGAATGACCCCGACTACGCAGAGCGCCTGAAGAAACAGCAAAGAGAGCGTTATCAGAATGATCCCGATTATGCAGCGCGCAAAAAAGAGCGCCAGAGGGAGCGTCGCAAAGATCCCGCTTACGCAGAGCGCGAAAGGCAGCACAAAAGGGAGCTGCGCAAAGACCCGGCATACGTAAAGCGCGAAAGGGAACACCAAACGGCACTTTACAAAGATCCCACTTACGTAGAGTGCCGCAGGAGGTGTCAACGGGAGCGCTACCAGAATGATCCCGAATACGCAGCGCGCCGCAGGGAGCTGAGCAATAAACCCGTTTACAGAGAGCGCCAGAAAAAACGCCAAAGGGAACGCTACCAGAAAGATCCTGATTACGCTGAGCGCGAAAGGAAGCGCAAAAGGGAGCGTCGCAAAGATCCCGTTTACGCAGAGCACGAAAAAGAGCTCCAAAGGAAGCGCCGAATGAAGCAAGCGATATCTGAAGGATAACTCATACCCAGAGGAACCGGTTAGATCACCTGTAGTCAGCAGTTACCAGCATCTTTTTCGCAAAGTTGTAATTTTCTCTCAAGTGGTTTGATGATACTGCCACTATCGGTACAATACCCGCCCGGTTAACCGCAAATCACCGCACGGGCCACTCAGTTATAAGCAGTCATTTTATGTCAGAGAGAGATGATGAACAAAGCTTCCGGGAAGCTATGAGAGATGTACGACCACTGAGTGGCAAAAAAGGCAACAAGACACATTCTGGCATCAGCCGTAAACCAAATACCGACATCCCTGAAAGCACACTAATGGCCCGCCGCAAGGCTGCCGAGCTGGACAAGCCTCCATCTGGCGCCGCCCTCTCTGATGCATGGATCGAGCCTGTCGATCCTGAACAGTTTATTGAATTCTCTCGACCCGGAATCCAGACAACAAGACGCAGGCAGCTGCGCCAGGGGGTGATCCCGGTTCAGTTTCAACTGGATCTGCATGGCTACAGGATTGATGAAGCCAGAGAGCTTATCCATGAGTTTATCCAGGTTTCCCGCTACCGTGGACTCACCTGCGTACGGATCATCCATGGAAAATCACACCGCAGTAAAGAGCGACAGTCGACGCTGAAGAGCCATACCAATCACTGGCTGAAACAGCTACCGGATGTTCTGGCATTTTGTTCTGCCCCTCCTTCTGAAGGTGGCACCGGTTCTGTTTTGGTACTGTTGAAAAGAAAATAAAGCCTGCATTTCCACAGAAAGACATAAGAACAAATGCCGCTTACCGCCAGATAACAGGCATGATACTATTGCTGGCATCTGCTCTAAGATTTCTGTCCAACATGCGTTGTATATCACCCAGCCTTTATACGGCTACCTGCCACTATCCCGCTGAGCGTTGTTGGCGCACCGACCTTTAGGTTCCCCCCTGTCTTTTGCTGGAAAAAGAAAAACCACCAGCCTGAGTTGTTATTCAATTTGATTTCTTGATTGGGGGAATCCCTATGTATTACTGGTTTATGCTGTTTCTGGCCATTATCACCGAGGTGGCCAGCACATCCTTTATGAAAATGGCATCGGGAAGCAACGCGGTAGTGGGCTATACGCTGATGGCTATCCTGATTTCCATTTCCTATTTTTTCCTGTCCCAAGCGGTTCGCAACATCCCCCTGGCCATTGCCTACACCATGTGGGAAGGACTTGGTCTCCTTCTGATCAGCCTGATGTCCTGGTATTTCTTTGATGAAACGTTCTCAGCCAATAAACTGATTGCCATGGCCTCACTGATGACCGGCATGATGCTGATGAACCTGGGAGAGAAACTGTCGGAAAAGCAGAAAACGGTAAATAAAGAGCAACTGATCAATGAGAAGGAGCTGCAGCCATGTCCGAACATCTGCAACTGATGGCTGTTTTCTGGGTTGTTGCCGCTTCCAGCTGCGATATTATTGGCAACGTACTGACTAAACTCTCCAACGGCTTTTCCAGGAAGCGGTATGCCGTGATGGTAATGGTCGTACAGATCGCGGCCTTTGTTTTCCTGTCCTTTGCACTGGAAAGTATTGACCTCAGTGTTGCCTATGCACTGTGGGGAGCGCTCGGCATTATTGCCACATCAATTATTGGCCGAATGATGTTTGGGGAGAGCCTGCACCCAGTCAAGTTACTGGGTATAGCAATCACATTGGTTGCGATTATTTTCCTTAAACTCTCCATCTGATATCCATCTGACCTTGGCTAACGATTATGGGCTTGCCAGGCAAGCCCATAAACAAACCACCACTACTCTTCCTTCTGAAGATAGTCTCCAAAATAGATGTCTGGTTTTTTCATTCTCAGCGCTTCATTATTGCGGGTTACATTCTGAAACTCTTTTGCCAGCGGCAAAAGATGATAAAGATTGCAATCATCCGCCGACGTACTCATCAGTGTCAGCCCAACGGGCATACCCTGTATTTTGTCATGGCCAACGGGCAGAGTAATTGCCGGTACATCAAGCAGGTTAGCCAGACTGGTCAGCTGACTCATCTGCAATGAACTGCGTAAGTCAGCCATACCGTATTTTTCTTCACCACTGATAATATCTCTGCTCACTTCAGGGGTCGTAGGCATCAGGATAACATCAACACCTCGATCCTTGAGTGATTTAAGGTGCTGTTTAAATTGATCCCTGTTTTCTGTAGCAATGCGCTTCATCCGATCAGTAAATGTTTTGGCCAGATTCATATTCAGCTTCAGTTCAGGATCAGCCTGTTGCCGTTGATCGTCCGATAACGCTGTGGAATCAAAGGTCTGTAATTCTTCAGAGCCAAACAGAACCACATGAGACAGTGCCAATGACTTCGCATTATCGGGTGAATTTTCAAGATCCATGAGATGTACCTCCTGCACATGCCTGGTCTGTCCATATCGACTCTGCCAGCAGCCAATAGCCTGCTGGCATTTTTCGGCTACCGCCGGATTGGCGATGCCCAGGGCATCCAGATCAATTGCCACGCCCAGTTTCTGATAATCAAGGCAGCGTTTTTCCGGTCTGACGGTGCTCGATGCCAGGCATGCCTGTGCGACAACATCAACGTTAATGGCTTCAAAGCCCGGCTGTACCAATGAATCCGGGTTATCGCCATAGGCTCCCCCGGTCTGATCAAAAAAGGGTTTTTCTCTAGTCTCAGCCTTACCACTTTTCACTCCCACAATGCCCGTTGCTGCAGCGGGGATACGGGTGGAACCACCACCATCACTCCCGATGGCCAGGGGCAGCAAACCACTGCTGACCGCGACAGAACCACCCGAGGTAGAACCACCAGGAATTTTAGGCTGGCCATTTTTCCCCAGGTAAGTATTGGCCAGGGGACCATCTTTCGGGTTGATACCGCTGGCCCCGGCACCGAGTGCATGCTGGGTATTGATTTGCAGCAGGCAGAATTCATCAGAGGCCCCAAGCTTATCGATAAACCCTGTGGTTTTCGTTTGCCTGGCTCCCTCCCCTTTTATCCCATGGGTTGCTGTAATCCCATTCAAGTGATATTCAGCCTTTACCGAAACGGGTACTTTGCTGTATTGGAAATCACGGTTTTTTAACGACTGTTCAAAAATACCCTGCTCGGTAATACAACCTTTCCCTTTCTCTGATAATTGATCTGACTGGCAGGCTTTTTGAATGGCATTTGCCATATTCGCTGCATTAACGCCACGCCAGTCAGACAATGATTTGTCCAGATGGCTATCACACTCCCGATCCGGCGAAATTTCAGATAAGAATTGCAGATATTCCCTATTGGTTATTATCTCCTTATCACCTTCCTTATCACCAACGGCACGAGCAGCAACTGCATTATCCGAACTTGCCTGATTGATTAAATGTTGACTGAAGGTAAGGGGAGCGGGCATTGAATCCGGCAATCCGGAAATGGATCGCATAATCCGTGCGATCGTAACATTCCTGGACAATGGTTCAATAATATATTTCAGCAAAAAGCCTTTGTTCATCTGACCTGAAGGCACCAGATTCTCAGCACGGCACTGAGGGTATTGCTTTATTTCACGATGGCAGAAAAATGCCGAGCCTTGAAGCTTTGGTTGCAAACAGAACTCACAGTCAAAAGCAGGTGACTTCGACGATGATGATGTAATTGACGCATCCATTTTAAAACCTTCTTTATTCCGTGAGCTAATCCAATGCGTTGTTTGACAGTAAACAATACAATTAGTTCATTCCAGTAGTAGTTCAATCTCACGGGAATTTCCGAAATGGGTTACGGTTTATCATTAAATGACTTCGAATACCCGTTCTGTTAGCATGAATATCCGGCTGTAAGGCCCCCAACCCTTCTCTTTATTGGAGGACCAATGTCGGAACATTCCCAGGATTTCGCTCACTCTCCCGTTTCAGCTGAAGCCCGCAAAGGCTTTTTTCCCATTCTGGTGGTCATGGTCGGTTTTACCTTCTTCTCCGCCAGCATGTGGTCCGGCGGAACCCTGGGACAAGGTCTGGACTTTTCCAGCTTTCTGATCACGGTGATGATCGGTAACCTTCTGCTCGGTGCCTATACGTCAGGTCTCGCCTGGATGGGCAGTAAAACCGGCCTTTCCACTCACCTTCTCTCGGAATATGCTTTTGGCAAAATCGGCGGTAAGCTGACGTCCCTGGTGCTGGCCGCCACTCAGGTGGGCTGGTTCGGCGTGGGTGTTGCCATGTTTGCCCTGCCGGTGAACAAGGCCACCGGAATTCACACGGAGATTCTGGTGTTAATTTCAGGATTCCTGATGACCGTAACCGCTTTTTTCGGTTTCAAGGCACTGACCATTCTCAGTTTCATCGCAGTTCCCGCTATTGCCCTGCTGGGGGGATTCTCGGTCAGCGAAGCCGTGGACAGCGCCGGAGGCCTGTCGGCATTGATGGCGATTGAACCTGCCACCACCATTACCTTTGCCAGCGCCATCAGTATCTGTATCGGGTCGTTTATCAGCGGTGGTTCCTTAACGGCGGATTTTACCCGCTTTGCCCGCACACCGAAAATTGCAGTCAGTGCGACACTGATTGCTTTCTTCCTTGGCAACAGCCTGATGTTCACCTTTGGTGCCATAGGCTCCATGGTGACCGGTCAGGCGGATATCGCCGAGGTGATGTTCCTGCAGGGTTTGATTCTGCCGGCGGTGATCACCCTGGGCCTGAATATCTGGACCACCAACGATAATGCCCTGTACGTTTCCGGCCTGGGCTTTGCCAGTATTACCGGCAAGAGTAAAAACCTGATCGTGATGATCAACGGCGCCCTGGGAACCTTGTTTGCCCTGTGGCTCTATAACCACTTTGTCGGATGGCTGGGTCTGCTGAGTTCTGCACTGCCGCCCGTTGGTGCCATTCTGCTGGCGGACTACTTCCTGGTCAGAAAAGGACAGTACCCTGACTATCAAAAGGCGTCATTTGCCGCCATCAACCCTTCAGCACTGATTGCCTGGGCTGCCGGTATTACCGCTGCGACCCTTCTGCCGGGCATTGCCCCCATCAATGGTGTGGCGGTGGCGGCTATCAGCCATGTCCTGCTGCAGAAAGCGCCCATTTTTCAGGGCCGTATTGCGTACACTGAGACTTCCCCATGAGACTTGAAAACGTCCGCCTGCACCAGCAACAGGGCCTGTTTGATATTGACATGGATAATGGCAGGTTCACTGCCATTACGCCTGCAGGCACGGCCCGACATGCTGGCCGAAACGAAGGAGTGAAGGTTATCGACGGTAATGGGCAGCTGGCCCTGCCGCCATTTATCGACCCACACGTGCATCTGGACACGGCTCTGACGGCCGGAGAGCCGGTATGGAACCGCAGCGGCACCTTGTTCGAAGGTATTCAAAACTGGTCTGAGCGAAAAAAAACACTGACCCGTGACGATGTTAAAAACCGGGCAGCAACAGCCCTGGAGTGGTATATCGCCCAGGGGGTTCAGCACGTTCGCAGCCATGTGGATACCACTGATTCATCGCTCACCGCCCTGCAGGCACTGCTGGAACTGAGAGAAGAGATGCGGGACCTGATTGATATTCAGCTGGTCGCCTTCCCACAGGAAGGAATACCCTCCTTCCCGAAAGGGGCTGAATTGCTGGAAGAGGCCCTGAAACTGGGTGCAGAAGCCGTTGGCGGCATCCCACACTTCGAATACACCCGTGAATACGGCATTGAGTCCCTGAAAACCGTGTTTGATCTGGCTGAGAAATACGATCGCCTGATCGACATTCACTGTGATGAGATCGATGATGACCAGTCACGCTTCGTAGAAACAGTGGCCACCCTGGCCCTTGAACGCGCCATGGGGCATCGGGTCACCGCCAGCCATACCACGGCCATGCACTCGTACAATAATGCCTATGTTGTCAAATTGATGCGCCTGCTGAAGCATTCCGGCATTCACTTTATTGCCAACCCGGTCACCAACCTGAATTTACAGGGACGTATGGATACCTATCCAAAGCGCCGGGGTATCACACGCATACCTGAGCTGCTGGAAGCCGGGGTTAACGCCTGCTTTGGTCAGGACGACATTGTCGACCAGTGGTTCCCCATGCAGGGTTGCAATATGCTGCTGGTTCTGTTCACCGGTCTGGTGGGCTGCCAGCTGACCGGCTTTGACCAGATTACCCAGGGCATCAACCTGATTACCCACAACAGTGCCCGATGCCTGAACATTCAGGATCATTACGGCATTGAAGTCGGCAAACCGGCAAACCTGATTATGCTGGACTCCGAGAGCGTGTTTGACGCGGTTCGCCGACAGGCTTGCGTAACCCACTCTATCCGTCATGGAAAACTGATTGCCAGTACAGTGCCTGCCAGAACCAGGCTCTATCAGTCCGGTCAGTCCAGGGATGTTGATTTGACCTGGTCAATTTAACCCCCATCCCCTGCTCCCCATCGGTTGGGGAGCATTAAATTTCCGCTCTCCATCTGAAACCCTTTCTCCAGTTATCTGTCTATATTGTCTTTGGCTCGACAAAACTCTGCATTTACTGAGGAAGTACAGATGGCAATGATCTCCATAAAAAGATGGATAATTTTCTTTTTCCTTTCCGGAGTATCCGCATTCGCTGCAGCTTACCCTGAAGCGGACAAACAGGGGGCCGTTTACCAAGGGCTTCAGGATGTCCACACCATTGCAGAAATGCAGGGAATCAATCCGCAGGATACCGCTGTCCGATGGGCAATCGGCGACAATAACCTGGTAGAGTGGCTGCTCGCCCCCTGGGATGAACGGAAAGTCAACGAAGCCCTCTCTGCTTACCAAAAGCAATACGGTTCCATTATTCATACCGCTGTCAAAGTGGTTAATGGCGCCATCAGCAATAACTTTGATGCCTCAGGCCATCGGATTACGGAACATGAACACCGGCAGCTGATAAACCTGGTCGAGCAGACGGAATACCTTCAGAAGTTTCATCCTGAAGCCCGGGCCATCACCGTCGTTGATACCGATGCGCAGTTTTTCCCCAGTGATGTATTTTTTACCAATAATCTGGCTGAGGCCTCCAATGTTGCGGCTAACCAGAAATCATCAAGCACGCTTATCCTCAGAAATACCCCGGTCTTTGTACTTGGTCAGTTAACGACTATTGACTCTGCAGGCCTGGAGCCAGCCGAGGATAGTTGGGTAGCCCTGTGGCGCCCGGAGTTTGGCCTGAAGTTCACCAGGGCAAGACACATTGCCTTTGTGGATGAATCTCTGGTTGGTGATATTCCCGCCTCACTCCGGGGGGAGGATCCTGATAACCAATTGAGACTAACCGTCACCAGCCGTGTACGAAGTCAGGACAGACACCAGCAGCTACCTTTAGGCACACCGGTTTACAGCCTGAATGGGCATTACTTTTTTGCTGAACGAAGCCATCAGACTCCGGCATCCCGGCAGATTGGATCGACGGAGATAAAGCTCTATCCGGCTCAACTGTCGCCCGTGGAATTATCGGTTGATCCGGCAGGCAAACTGGATAATCAGGTGAAAAAAGTGCCACTTTCCCTGAGTTACCGGAACTTTCTGAATCAGCTGAGTAATACCCTGTTAAAATACCCGACGGACTATGTTGCACCTGAACACAATGAGAACCGTTACTTTGCCCTTGGCGAAGGAACCATTGGCCCTGATGGCGAAAGGGGTATGGACGCTTCTACTTTCGTCCTGAAGCTCATCCAGCCTTTCGGCAAATGGCTACCCAGGTACTCTGTTCACCAGGTTGAGGAAGGCATCAAAAACCGTCTGATCAAGACCACTCACAATGCATCCCTTGAGGAAAACTATCAGGCCATGCTGAACAACTGCCAAGTCGGCCATTTTGTATCGGTGGGGCGTGGCAATAATATGACCTGTCTGGGCAGTATCACCCTGGATCAGCTCGGACAGCTCAGCGATGAAGCCTATGCTGATGCTGTAACCACCGGAGGTATGACAGACCAGGATCGTATTCCACTGCTGGCACTCAGTACCGTCGGACTGACAACGGCAGAGGACGTTGTCATCAATAAACCGGCAGGTTCTATGGAATTCCGGTCAACGGGTGAGACTTTACCGCTGTATGTGGTATCAAAGGAGTCAAAGATGGTCTGGTATATTACTGGCAAGGCTGCGCTATACCCCGTTTTTAAATCGGGCTATCTAAGCAGCTTTATTCGCAATGGCAAATCATTGACATTTTACAGTTACTTTAAGCCCGTTAGCACTTCCCCTGGAGATTGAGCATCACGCTCTATTAAGCAGAATAATGAAAATGTATATTTATGGCTAAGTGGGCAGGCACATCCTGGAAAATACCTCTGAATTGATTCAGAGGTATTACTGCACGGGATCAAAGGGTTAACTCATCGTCACCGCTGCTGCTCCTGCCATCAAAGGTATCATCCTCCCTGTGCGGCGGCCTGTTAGACAAATCCTCCAGGTTGATACTATAAGATGCAGACTCAGCAAAATTCACATCCAGTAGACCCTGCGTTTCAGGGGAGACGGTATCACGATCTCTGCTTACGGGTTGCAAATCCTGTTGCCGTCCACGCAAGTAATCATCCTCCGATGATGAAAATCCGTCCCCATAGCGCCCAACAAAGGGAAGTGAGCCACCAATCGCGCTGTCCTCAGCCTTTGTGTGAATGGGCCGAGGAGCAACTCTTGACTCACCTAACTCACCTTGATTCTGTAAAGGTATGGGCGTGACATCTGAACCAGTGTCTTTCAGGTACAAGCGATTTTCACTCTTAAGTCCCCGATCCATTCCCAGGTCAGCAGCAAGACTTCTTTGCAGCTCATCTTGAGATACTGCCCCCTCAGGGCCTGACGCTCTTGCCCCCCCTAATGTTGAGGAGTCTGATGCAATAGAGGCCTGTTGCCTCTGTTCACTTTTAAAGGTGACGCTTTTTTTAATACTACTTTCAAGATGTTCTGTTCTTGAACCAAAAGAACCAAACTGCTCTGTTCTTGACCCAAAAGAATCAAACTGCTCTGTTCTTGACCCAAAAGAATCAAATCGTTCTGTTCTTGACTCCAGAGAATCAAGTATACCTGAGTGCTTTACATGCTCCGTTCTTATCTCTGAGAACTCGCTACCCAGCTCTTTGAAATCACTTTTTAATTCTGTCACCAATGGAGCAACATTCGGGTTATTAATAATGGGGTCTACGAATTTGACCAGTTCCTGGAATTTTCTCTCTAAATCCTGTAGACGACGACTACAGTCATCCATACGATTACCGGCCATTTGAATACCACCTCTTAGTTCACGAACACTCTCTTTTAGACTGTGAAACTCTTCTAGCTGACCTTGTAAATCTAAAACCTGACCCTTTGCGTCAGAAATCACATTTGCCTGTGCAATGATTAATCCGGATTTGTTATTGATCGTATTTTCTGCTTCCGCCAGCTGTTGATTAAACTCATTAACTTGCTTATGCAGCCTGTCGATCTGAGCCTGTGATTCCTTTTGCTGTTCTTGAAGTGTGGAAATTTTTTGCTCTTTAAGTTCAATATCGAGACGAAGTTGCTTAAGTTCCTTCAGATTATCTTCAGATTTGGCGGTAGCCAAATCAGCACGAAGGCTACGTAGCTGGTCTTGCAATTCATGAATCGTTTTCTCGTGCGTCTTAATTGATGACAAATGAGTCTGAATCACTCCCTTTTGAGCCTCAATTTCCTGTTTCAAACTGTCAACATCCTGCTTATGAGATAACTGCTCCTGTTTCAGCGCCTTATCCGTTGTTTCTAATTTCACCATGGTTTCATAATTAGTTGTCCTGATCTCTTCGTTCCGCTTCTGTACTACCTCTAATTCTCCGGTTAATTTCTGATTTTTTTGCTCCAACTCCTTATAAAAGTGTTTTGATCCCTCCAACGCAGCTTCAATATGATGCATATGACTCACATCTGATTGCTGTTCCTGGATACGTTGTTCCAGACCGCTGATTTTCGTTTCACTTGCCTTCAATTCTTGCCTTAAGTAACTGATTTGGCTCGTCTTCAAAGTTACCTCTTCTCGTAAAGAGGTAACATCCTTTTGCGCTTGATCAAGTCGATTCTGGAGATCTTTCACTACCTCAAGTTTATCCTTTAGCTTGCCCTGAAGTTGATTGGCAGTGTCTGATACGTACTTTTTATCCCCCTTAACCTTTGTAAGCTGTCGTTCCAGGTTCAGAACCTCGCTCTTTGTTTTTGAAAGTTCATCTTGTGTAGCCTTCAATGTACGCTCCGAGACAGTCAATTGTTCATTGGCAGCCTCAAGACTGGTTTTTGTATTATGCAGTTCAGTTTGCAACCTGGTCTCATTTCTCTGATGTGAATTCAGCTCCTCCGTTAACTGGTTATTTGCTGAGTGTTTCGCAGACAGCTCCTTATCACCTCGCTCAATCTCTTTGTTCAAATAAGCGATGCGATGCTCATGCGACCTGATTGCCGTTTCCAGCTCTGACTTATGCGCTTCGAGTTCAGAAACGGTCGTTTTCAGATCATGATTCTTAACGCTCGCTGCTGCCAACTTGCTTTCAGCAGTGGATGCGTTGTCTACTGCACGGTCAAGCTCACCAACCAGGATGTGTTTATCATGACGCACAGATTTCAACTCGGCTCTCAGTTCGGTTACGTCCTGCTCTGCCTTACTCCATTTCAATTGAACCTGCTCTGATTGCTCCCACACCTCTTTGAGTTCACTCTTTATGTTCTTTAGGGTTTCACTCAGCTTTTCCTGTGACGCGATTAATGTGTCCCTCTCATTCTGTAACTCGTCTATTTTTTGCGCAGCCTGTGTGTGTGATTTCAAGAGTTCTTTCGTTAAAAAAGTTGTACGCTGCCCCTTGTCCTCAGCCCGCGAACTCTTCCGTTCAATAGCTAATAATTGAGAATATCTTTCAGGATCAATATCTGATTTTTGATCTACTTTATTTTGCAATTCATGATTTCGCTGTTCACTAAGTTCTAACTTCTGCCTGGTATCACGAAGTTCAGTACAAAGTTCGTATTTCTGCCTGGTCAGTTGAAAGTTCTGATCCTTCAATCTGGATACAGCATCATGATCGACAACACAGCCATCAAAAGGGGAAGAGCCGCCAAATACAGGACCTTGACCAGCCGGATCCAGGTGCCCTGATAAATGAGGGACGCCAATGGGGTGATTAGCTACTCCAACCCCACCCCAGGAAACCGGCCCCTGCACTGTTTGAGGACAAGACGGCTTCACTCCAGTGTACAGGCTGGGTTGTGGCACCACAGAGGGAGGTGTCATGGTATTGCTATAAGACATTTTATTACCTTGCATTTTTGTTGGGCCAAAACAACAATGCTTTGAGAAGATAAAGCTAGAGAAAGTTGCATTCATTCATATTTTTTTTAAAATCAAAAAATATTATCTTGATTTCATTATTTGATAAAAACCATTTACCCAGGAGCCTTAATCAGGTTCTTATATTTTTCCTTCCTGCCTGTTTTTTATTTTTATGACCATTTGGAATCCTGGTCTTAGATGAGGTCTCCAGTTCAGATCCCGGTGCCTCTCTTGCCGATGGCCCCTCTGTGCCAGAATCCGACTCAGTCTGATCGAGTGCTTCACCCCATATTTTCCGGGCGAGCCAACCTGTGGCTTGACGCAGCGAATTGGCAGCATCTGTGCACTTTTTCCAGGTCCATTTCCAGGTCCATGTGACCATGGGCTTCGTGCCATAATCAACCATGGATTTCACTCCATAATCAAAAGCAAAATTCAACGATTTTTCGAGAAGGTGATAAGGAAACCTGGCTAAACCAATCATGGCACTATCAAATCTGCCCAGCCTTCCCAGCCCCCCGGATGCCACCGTACCGGTGTCGGCCGTTGATGAAGCCTGAGCTATCGGTGGCCGACCAACAGAACGGTAGAAGGGAATTGGAGGCAATGGCGTATTCTCCTTCTGTTGGTCGGGCTGTAGCTGATGAGTGATGGCAACAACATCTGTGCCATCTATTGTTTTCGATAATACCGTCCTTTGGGTTGTCTCTGGCGTTATTACTTTACTTCCACTTCAACCGGCCGGAATCCTTCCCTGCTAGCTATATAAAGCTGGTACCATTCAACATTCATTTGATGGTGCTCCAGCTGGCCCTTCAGTTCAGATACTTCCTGCAACAACTCTCCAACCCGATGATCCAGGCGCACATTTTCGCCAAGCAGCTTATCCTTTTCTTCCTCGTCAAATTTGGATTTACTCATCAGCTGCTGTAATTGTTCATCACATTTTTTCAGCCTGTTGTTTAACGCCTCACTCTGACTTTGTTGATCCGCTAACAGTGCTTTCTTTTCTCCAGCCAGACGATGAACATGTGCTTCAGTACCCTTGAGGTTGTTGTGAAGTTTTCGAATTTCATCGGACTGCAGGGTGCGGGCAAACTTTTCGAGGTTTGCGTCCTCACGTCTTCTTTCATTCAGCTTATTGAGTTGCTCTTTCAGACGCTCGCATTGATCGACTGACTCACTGTATTGCTGTTTAAGCCGGGCTATCTCCGTATTTCTGTCTTCAATCTGCTGTTTTACCGGGGCTATTCTGGTTTCAAGCAGTTCTGCCACGGTTTTCTGCCCGTCCTCCAGGGTAGATTGATCCGGCCTTTGCAAATCCGGAAACTGACTGATTTGCTGACGAAGCTGTTGTTCTGTCTCTTCATGAAGCCTGATCTGGTCCGCTTGAACCGACAGGCGATTTGATAAAGAGTCCAGTGCATCAATATGCTTACGCTCTTTTGCGTTTGTCAGCTCACGCAATTCACTGATTTCCCTGAGCAGTGCTTGTACCTGAGCCTCGTTTTGAACGGTGAGGGTCTGCAGGCGGTCTTGATGAAGAGTCTTTAACGATTCCACTTCAAGTCGATGCTGCGCCTCTGCATCGTTCACTTCAAACTGATGCTGCCCTTCTAATGTACGCACCCTGGCTTGATACCGGGCCTCCATATCACGCATCTGCTGCTGGTCTGCCGCTAGATTACTCTCAAGACAGTGAATTTTATCAGCCTGCGCCTGTCTGACCCGGGTATTATCTTCATTCGTCTGATCATACTGCTGGCGGGCTGCTTCAAGCTCTCCAGAGAGCTGTTGAATACGTAACGACTTTTCCGCCAGTTGTTTGTCCAGCCCGACTTTTAAAGCCCGTAAAGCCCGGTAACTGTCACGGCTATCCGCATTCTCACCGTCAAGATGGTCTGCCCGTCTGACGACCCGTTCCAGCAGGACATTGAGTTCATGATTTCTGTTGTGCTCCCAGCTTAATTTTTGACCCAACTGCTGTGCCTGATGAGCGCATTGATCATTTAAGCCCGTTAGCTCCCCCGCATGAACCTTCCAGGCTGCCAGCTGGTCAGAAAGTTCGGCATTTTGAGACTTGAGATCCTGCTTGTGCTGCTCGAGCTTCCTGACATCTTCAACCTGTTTTGCCACCATTGGCAGGAGCTTTTGAACCGGTTCTTCGACCCGGGTAATCTTGCGAAGCATGAGTTTCATGCCCCTGCCGGCATCATAAGCCAGAGAGGCAGGAAGCAGTATCGGGCTGAGTGCAATAGTGACGACGTAACCAAACGAGCCAAGCTTACCGACCAGCCATTTCCCCCATTTGATGATACTGGGTTTGTTAAAGCCGAGATCATCAACCGCAGCCCTGGTCATTTTATGAATGGCATTGGCGCCATCATTCACATTCTTTAACGCCGATGAATGAACCCTGTCTGGCCCCGGATTGGCAGCGGCAGTATGAACTGGATTAGTTACAGGTTCAGGTCCCATGATCATTCCCTCTATGTTTTTTTATTCGAAGTCGATAAATTGAACTCCTGTCTTAGAGTGAAAATTTTCTGATTAGTTTCCCGGTCAAACAAATATTT
>NZ_JAHHPP010000086.1 GCF_024606265.1 Endozoicomonas sp. SESOKO1 | reverse complement strand
CTTCGACATTTCTACAGACGCTACCCGCTGCCCGCAAAAGCTGGAACCACTTGTGCTTTTGCGGGAAGCGGGAAGCGGGTGGCGGGCAGCGGGCGGCGGCATTTTCCCAGCCTGAATAAAATGATGAAGTTATTCCGGGACAATTCCTAAGCGCTTTGCTCCTACTAATCTTTTGCTCTTCTTTGTGCCTTTGTGGTTCAAAGTGGTTCAAACGCTACCCATAGAAAACAGTCGCCAGCCCAAGGAATGAGAAGAATCCCACCACATCGGAAACCGTGGTCAGGATAATACTGCCGGCAAGGGCCGGATCAATATTCAATGATTTCAACAGGACTGGCAGGATCGCACCGGTGATAACGGCAACGCTTAAGTTGATCACCATGGCGCAGGCGATCACCAGGGAAATAATCGGGTCATCAAACCAAAGCCAGGCGATGGTGGCCACCAGGGTTGCCCACAACAACCCGTTCAGAAAGCCGGCAACCAGCTCCCGGCTCAACAGCCAACGTAGGTTGGTCTTACTGATTTGCCCCAGTGCCATACCCCGGATCACCAGGGTCAGGGCCTGACTGCCGGCATTGCCCCCCATACCCGCCACAATTGGCATCAGTACCGCCAGGGCCACCACTTTATCGATGGTCTCCTGAAACAGACCAATCACCGAGGCGGCAATAAAGGCAGTAATCAGGTTAAAACCCAGCCAGACAGCCCGGCGTCGTGCAGTTCGCAGCGGTGGGGCGAAGGTATCTTCATCGTCATCCAGGCCGGCCATGCTCATCATGGAGTGTTCGGCTTCTTCCCGGATAACGTCTACTACATCATCGATAGTGATCCGTCCGAGCAGTTTACCATTGTCATTTACCACCGGGGCGGAGAGCAGATCCTGTCGCTCGAACAGCTGGGCTACCTGGGTATCCTGCATATCCGCAGGAATCGGGTCACGGTCGGTTAACATCACCTCCCTGACGGTGGCGCCCGGTTCGGTGGTCAGCAGTAGGGTCAGGGGCAGGCGGCCAATGTATTCATCACGGCGATTGACCACCAGCAGGCTGTCAGTGGTATCCGGAATGCCTTCGTGGCGGCGGAGGTAGCGAAGTACCACATCAACGGTGTTATTGGGGCGCACCGTAATGGTGTCGGTGTTCATCAAGCCACCGGCGGAATCTTCCGGATACGCCAGAACGGCCTCAACCCGCTGGCGGTCCTGACTGTTCATGGAGTCCAGAACCTGCCGGGTGATGGTGTCAGGCAGTTGCTGCAGAAGGTCGGCAATGTCATCAACATCCTGACCTTCAGTGATGGCTTTCAGCTCGGCAATGTTCATCCGGTCCAGGAAGAACTGGCGAACGTCTTCGCTCAGTTCCTGAAGAACATCACCTTCCTGTTCCCGGTCAATCAACCGCCATAACAGGCTGCGCAATTTCGGTGGGGAAGACTCCAGCAAGTGTGCTGTGTCCGCAGGGGGCAGGGTGTTCAACATGGTGCGCAATTCTGCAGAAACACCGTGTTCAAGAGCATCATTCAGTTTTTTCAGCTCGGCTTCACCGATGCTCAATTGCAGTTGCTGTGCCATTGTTATCTGCCTGAATGGTTTTTTGCATACCCGGTATAATGCCGGATGGCCAGAGTAAAGTGGAGGATGGTTTCTATTGTATCTATGGTCACTACTCCCCGGTAATGGGGAGCCAGTTATTCTTCTTCACCAAAGCGGTCATCAATCAGTTCGCACAGGGCAAGACAGGCGGCCTCTTCATCATGGCCATCACAATGAAGCTCAAGCTCTGAGCCCTGTCCTGCCGCCAGCATCATCACTGCCATGATACTCTTGCCATCAACCTTTCGCCCATTGAATCCGATTTCAATCTCACTGGCAAAAGCCGATGATGTGGAAACAAACTTGGATGCCGCCCGGGCATGCAAGCCCAGTTTGTTAATGATTTTTTTTCGATAGGTAATCATTATTCGTGAAGCTCTCTGTGTCTGACCTGAACCCGTTCCAGTTTACTGGTGAACAAGGTGCCCAGTGTGTTACCAATATAGACTGAGCGGTGCTGCCCTCCAGTGCAACCGATGGCAATCGTCATATAACTGCGCTGGGCTGACTCAAAGCGTGGGAGCCATTTTTCGATGAAGGCACTGATATCATCCATCATTTCGATAACATAAGGCTCATCCTTGAGAAAGTCGATGACCGGCTGCTCCAGGCCTGTGTATGCCCTGAGGGATTCGTCCCAGAAAGGGTTGGGCAGGCAGCGGACATCAAAGATAAAGTCGGCATCGGAAGGAATGCCGTTTTTAAAGCCAAACGATTGAAAAAGCACCGTCACACCACTTTTCTGATCATCACAGAACTTCTGCTTGATCATGTCCCTCATCTGATGAACAGAGAGTGAGGTGGTGTCGATTTTCAGGTCTGCCTGGATCAGCACAGGCACGAGCAGCTTTTTTTCTAACGCTATGGCTTCCCTGAGTGACGTCTGGTCATTACTCAGTGGGTGCTTTCTGCGTGTGGCGCTGTAACGGCTGACCAGTTTTTCACTGTCGGTGTCCAGGTACAGAACCTGACAATCAATACCTTTATTCCGCAGGGACTCCAGCAGATCAGGAAAGTTATCCAGCGCTCCGGGCAGGTTTCTGACATCAATACTGACTGCCATCCTGGGGGGCTTTGAATGATGGCCTTTCAGGGTATCCGGCAATTGGTTAAGCATGCTGGCCGGAAGATTGTCGACACAATAAAAACCCTCATCCTCAAGGGTGTGCAGGGCTGAACTTTTTCCAGAACCGGAGCGCCCGCTGATGATGATAAGTTTCATAGCTGTTCCTTTATGCTTTCTGAGCATTGCATTTATTTAGAGGCTAAAAGGTGGTCTGTAGGTATTTAAAGCTGACCCTTCCTCTATTAAAGCAACTTTTGATCAAGAAGCCTACTGGATAATTCGGGGTGCACTGAAAACCATGCAGGCTCATAACTTATTGTTTTTGAATGTTAATTTTTTAATTATTGCTATTGGGATGTTAGCTGGCTGTTTTTGTCAGTAGTGATAACAGTACGGTTAGCCAAATTTTTTTGTTTTGCCTGTAGAGTTATCTCCAAGCTGATTTCAGACCTGCAGGGTTATTTCAATAGCTGCCATTTACAGGTTATGTCATCAGGGGAGTTGGAAACGATGGAATGGCTTTTACATTGAAGTAACAATTTCTTAAGAAAAGGAGTGGTAATTATGAACGGACTTCAACACACAACAGTACTACGCATTAATGATCCGGCATTCGATAACACATCCGTTACTGCCTATGTCGGTGCTGACGGAGAAATCGGGAAAGCTGAAAGGGACAACATCCCTGATGATTTTGCCACTGCCTATGGCCGAATGGTAAAAGAAGTAGAATCAAAATCTATCTTTCAGGAATTTAAAGACACCGTTAAATACAGCTGGGAGCAAACCAAAGTAGTATTCAGAAAGATAGGCGTTTTGTTGGGTATCATTCCCGAGATTCCCAAGGTTACCCAGGAAACGCACCCTAATGTCTTTCACCCGGAGCAAGCTCAGCGTGATATTCATAATCCGTTACTGAAGGAGCTGAAGAACAATTCTCCCAAGCTCAAATCGGTGACAGGTTCTTCTATAAAGGACCTTGAAAGAAAACGTGAGCGGATGTTCCAGGAGCAAACGAAAGCATTTTTGGCTTCACCGGTAGCGGAGATGAAGTTAAATCCTCCAAAGCTTTCATCTGAGTTCTGTCACTCTATCAATTACCTTGAAAATAAGCGTGCTGAAAAATTCTCCGAGTTCATTAAGGAAGAACAAGCACAGGGGGAACTATCCTCGTTGAAGCACAGTGTTAAATCCGTCACCGACGCGGCTGCACGGAAAGCTGAGAATGATAAACGGCAGGCAGCCCATCTGGCCTGGAAAGCTGAGTTTAAGCAGAGACAAGAAGACAGGCGTGAACACGCCAGGCTGTTTAATGCAAGAATAAATAATAGTTGACTTCGAGCAGATTACGCAGCCCGGTCTGTCAGGCAACCAGTCTGAAACTGACCATGCTGTAACGTGCTATTTCCCACACAATTGTGTGGGAATTTTTTTAAGCGGATGAACCATTACCCACAATGAATTGATAGAGCAACTCTGTTTCAGAAGCTGAACGAATTTTCTCCAACAACGGTTTTGAATGAAACCGCTCCGCCAGCGCCTGCAAAATGTCCAGATGTTCCTGGTTTTCGCCTTCCGGTACGATCAACGCGAATACCAGGTCAACGGGCTTGCGGTCTACAGCATCAAAGTCGACGGGTTCTGCCAGTCGTATAAAGAGACCGATAGGCTTCGGGCAGGCCTGGCAACGACAGTGAGGAATAGCGATGCCCTCACCCAGCCCGGTTGTACCGAGACGCTCCCTGGCAACCAGGGCTTCAAACAGTGCTTTGGCATTGATTTCGGGGACGTCGCTGCTAACGTGGTCGGCGATAAATTCCAGGATTTTCTTTTTGCTGGCCCCGTGCACACCGTCAAAGGTGCGCTCGGGGGTAAGGATGCGATGAATCATCATGCTAATTTAGAATGGCAACCTGAAATATCAAAGGGCATGGCCACTGGCGCCCTGTTGCCTGTCCAGGGCTTTCTCTTTTTGCTTAACCAGCTGCCGATCCAACTTGTCCGAGAGCAGGTCAATGGCTGCGTACATGTCTTCGTGCTCGGCGGTCGCATTAATCTCGGCTCCGCGGGTATGCAGAACGGCTTCTGCTTTCTGCGCCAGCTTTTCTACACTCAGGGTCACCTGTACATTGGTGATGTGGTCAAAATGTGAGCCGAGACGTTCCAGTCTCTTGATCACATAGTCGTGCAGAGCTTCTGTTACCTCGACATGATGTCCACTGATGTTGACTTGCATGTAACGCTCTCCTGATCCCATTATCCAGATAATCACCAGTCCGCGGGATTTTTCGTACTGGCTGTCTTCGATTCTAACACTGTCAATGCAGCTTGGAATGCCCTGAGACAAAAAAACTGCTTTTTGTCCGGTGCATTAACGGATCCTCGGACAGGCTCCTATGGTACTAACTGCTTGCGCTCATTGGATGGGGGAATCTTCATGGACTCCCGGTATTTGGCGATGGTGCGCCTGGCTACCCTGATTCCCTGGTCCCCCAGGATTGCGGCAATTTTATTGTCACTGAGCGGCTTGCGCGGTGTCTCTTCAGCAATGAGTTTGCGGATATGGGCCCGAATGGCCGTGGAGGAACACTCACCGCCCTCTGTTGTGCTGACGTGGCTGGAGAAAAAGTACTTGAGTTCGTAAACGCCCCGGGGAGTATGCATATACTTCTGAGTGGTTGCCCGGGATATCGTCGACTCATGCATGCCAACCGCCTCGGCAATATCCGCCAGCACCAGGGGTTTCATCGCCTCGTCCCCTTTTTCCAGAAATTCCTGCTGGCAGGCAATGATCCGGGTTGCCACTTTCATCAACGTTTCATTGCGGCTTTGCAGGTTTTTCAAAAACCAGCGGGCTTCCTGCAGGTGGTTCTTCATGAACACATTGTCGCGGCTGTTATTGGCTCTTTTCACCATGGACGCATAATTGTTGTTAATGCGCAGTTTGGGCAGGGCATCGGCGTTCAGCTCAACGGTCCAGCGCTCCCTGATTTTACGGACGGATATATCCGGAACCACATATTCAGCTTCAGTCTGGTCAATAACATTGCCGGGCCTGGGGTTGAAGCTTTGAATCAGGCTGAGGGCTTCCCGCAGCTGCTCTTCCTTCAGTCTGGCTTGCCGCATGATACGGGCATAGTCACGGGTGCCAAGCAACCCAAGGTAACGGGTGATCAGTTTTTCCGCATTGTTGAAATGAGGGGTTGATGGCGGTAGCTGGCGAAGCTGGACTAACAGACATTCTTTTAAGTCGGAACTGCCACAACCGACCGGGTCGAATTGCTGGACCCGATGTTGCAGCACGCTGACCTCCTCGATCTCCAGCTCTTCCAGCTGGGATTGAAGGGAGACAAACAGGTCATCCAGCGTACAGGTCAAATAACCATCCGGGTTAACCGCTTCGATGATGGCAAGACCAATCAGGCGGTCCCGGTCACTCATGGGCACCATATCCAGTTGCCATTCCAGGTGATCCTGAAGGGACTCAACCGAGGAGGACTTTGCCAGGGGATCATAATCATCATCGCTGCTGCTGGCCGACAGGCTGGAATACACCTCGTCCCAGGCGGAGTCCACGGGCAGTTCATTGGGAATACTGTCTGACCATTCCGCCATCTCCTGTGGCTCAGGCTCCGGGGTGGCTTCACTCAGATCAACAAGCCCTTCCTGTCCTTCACTGCTGGTGTCGTCTGTCTGGCTATCGTCGGACTCCAGCATGGGATTGGACTCCAGGGCCTCCTGAATCTCCTGCTGAAGATCCAGGGTCGATAGCTGCAGCAGCCGGATGGCCTGTTGCAGTTGCGGCGTCATGGTCAACTGCTGGCCCATCTTGAGCTGTAAGGAAGGCTTCATAGGCAACCGTATACCTTTACTTCGTTGTCCGTGGAGACTGCAGGTGAAACTGATGGGTCTCTACAGAAGGGTTAACCGCAGGCGGGTCAGTGCTGGCACGGATGTTGTTGCGACTACTCTCCATGTGCGGCTGATTATAAACCCATAGTCGTTTCTGAAACCATAGCTTCAGCAAAAAATGTGCAGGGGTTGAACAGGATGGGGTTACGTGTTTTTTTTGTGGGCTGTCAGTACTTTCCGCTTTCAGGGTTCGGTTATAACGACTGTCAGGATGGTTTAAAAAAAGTACCCGATCATTATTTGACATCGATCAATTACAAGTGGTTGTACAGGAAATAACCTGCACGAAATTCAAACATTTTCAGGATTTCGTGTGGATATACTCATCGTCATACCCGTGGTTGCACTGGTTATATACGCCATCGTGAAGAACTACAGTGCATCGGCCTCGCTGGCCATTGCCGGCATTGTATTGCTCAGTGCCGCAGCGTTGATGGGGGTAAAAGATATCCTGCCGACGGCCAGGGCCACCGGCTTTATGCCTTTTGACCTGTTTGAACTGATGAACTCGGTATTCAGCCACCGTATGGCCAGCCTGGGGCTGACCATTATGGCCTGTGGCGGTTTTGCCAGCTACATGTCCCATATCGGTGCCTCAGAGGCGCTGGTGAGACTGGCTGTTAAACCCATCAGCCGTTTTCGTTCTCCGTATATGGTTCTGGCGCTGTGCTATCTGGTAAGCGTTGTGCTGCAGATGTTCGTCACCTCGGCAACCGGCCTTGGCCTGCTTTTGATGGTGACACTCTACCCCGTGCTGAGAAATATCGGTTTAAGCCCGGCTTCCGCGGTTGCCGTGATTGCGTCTCCGGCGGCGTTTGAAATCGGTGTGACCCAGGTGAACGCCAACTTTGCCGCCAGCCAGTCCGGGCTGGAGATTACCGAATACTTCCTGGATTATCAGGCCTGGATTACCGTTCCCATGGCCCTGGTAGCGGCGGCCCTTCACTTTGTCTGGCAGCGTCGGTGCGATCTGAAAGAGGGCTATATAGCTGCAGAGCATGTCGGTGAGGGCATCGAACGCTCTGATGATGACAAGAAAGCGCCAGCTCCCGCATTGTATGCGCTGCTGCCCATGATCCCTTTCTTCCTGCTATTGATCTTTTCCAAAATGATGGTGTCGTCCATCAAAATGAACCTGGTCATGGCCATGCTGATCAGCGTATTTGCCGGGATGCTCTGTGAAGTGATCCGTTCACGGAAAATGAAAGAGTCCCTTGCAGGCTTCGATCACTTCCTCAATGGCATGGGAGCGGTCTTTGGTCCGGTGGTGGGTCTGATTATCGGTGCTGAAATTTTTGCCACGGGGTTGAAGCATATTGGCGCTATTGACTCCCTGCTGGGCTCGGCCCAGGGGCTGGGTATCGGTGCTTCTGCAATGACCCTGTTTATGGCCACGCTGATTGCCGTTGCTGCCATTATGATGGGCTCTGGCAATGCGGCATTCCTGTCGTTTGCTACCCTGGCTCCGGACGTCGCCAGAAGCTTTGGTGTTCCGGCGGTGGCCATGCTGTTGCCGATGAACTTTGCGGCGTCCATGGGGCGTTCCATGTCACCCATTGCTGCGGTGGTGATTGCCTGTGCCGGTATTGCCAGAATCTCACCCTTTGAAGTGGTGAAAAGAACATCGGTACCGATGATTGGTGCGTTTGTTTTTGGTATGGCGCTGCACCTGATTCTTTTTGTCTGATCCTTTTCTCCCCCGCCTGGCGGGGGCTTTAATGCAAATGATCACCGATCATAATGTTCGTGAAACGCTGGATATCTGTGTCGCCGTTGTTGCCGTTGCCCTGCTTACGACGAACGGAGTTTTGAAACTCAGAAATGCGCAAATTATTCTGGGGCAATTCCTGAGCTTAATGTCCACACTAAGAACTGACAATAACCTGCACTTTTTTTAACACATCCGCAACCGTATGTTTTGGTGCTTTTTCCACAAACCTGGCCATTCTTTCTCTGAAATCGATCACTCTGATTTGTTGGCACAATACGACACCCGACACATTTTTACCATTGATCACAACTTCAAATCCGTGCCCTCTGATGGTCGATGTAATGGGCGCAACCAGGGCTAATTTAACCTTTGTATTGAATAACTTTTGGGAGAGTACCAAAGCGGGTCGTAGTTTTTGAATTTCCGCCCCCCTGGTCGGGTCAAAATCCAGCCATACTACATCACCACGATCAGGTATATACCCTGTTTTCATCACAACAGCTCCTGTCCCTTGGGGTCGTCGTTGAGCCACTCCCTGTCTTCATCATCCTGCAAGTCAAAGGCGTTGTCAGGGCCAGTTGCCAGCAAGTCATCCAGAGTGTATTCATCCGTTGGGTTGGCAATGGGTTTCAGGATAATCTCTCCATTAACTGCCACTATTTCTACGCTGCTATTGATCTCTATACCAGCTTGAGCAAGCGCCTTTGCCGGCAGTCTCACCGCTGCACTGTTACCCCATTTCTTTATCTCTGTTTGCATATCGTCGTCCTCATCGTCTCATACTATGTATATACAAATGTATATACTAAATTCTTTGGAAAATGTGTCAACTCGTGTAACTGGATTAAAGAGCTTGATCAGCGCAGGGGCAAGAATATATCAGCGGTGGCAGTTGAAGTGGTTATAGTTTTCTGGACACACAAGCACGGGTAATATCAAAGCCCCTTAAGGTGTGTCCAGATGTCAGA
>NZ_JAHHPP010000085.1 GCF_024606265.1 Endozoicomonas sp. SESOKO1 | reverse complement strand
GCGGCCAACAATGGCTCGGGTGGTGTGTGTTCCCTGCGCCCGCAGGGATGAACCGCGCCCTTCTGGATGTTTGGTACAGCTGAGCGGGTGTTCCCTGCGCCCGCAGGGATGAACCGTTACCAGCGGATACCAGACTATGTGGAATTTGGTGTTCCCTGCGCCCGCAGGGATGAACCGGCGCTGCCCACCAATACTACCGGTAATGTAACGTGTTCCCTGCGCCCGCAGGGATGAACCGACCAGGGCACGGAACGAAGCCTTTGACCTGGCGTGTTCCCTGCGCCCGCAGGGATGAACCGCAGTTTAAACGTTGGGTAACTAGAGAGGTGCTGTGTTCCCTGCGCCCGCAGGGATGAACCGGTTTACATATCGAAGGCGGGCAAGGAATACCGGTGTTCCCTGCGCCCGCAGGGATGAACCGTCGGCTATTTCTTCCGGGGTTAAATCATAGTAGTGTTCCCTGCGCCCGCAGGGATGAACCGCGTTTAAACGTCTGGTGTAATGCTGAAGTAGCGTGTTCCCTGCGCCCGCAGGGATGAACCGCGTCTTTTTTTATACCAGAACATCAGATGTATGTGTTCCCTGCGCCCGCAGGGATGAACCGAGTTGCTGGTTCAGTACGATCTGAGCAGCACCGTGTTCCCTGCGCCCGCAGGGATGAACCGGATTGGATAATTCTCACTTTTATCAAAATATTGTGTTCCCTGCGCCCGCAGGGATGAACCGGCCGATCACTGTAACAGGTGGTCGGCCTTTTTGTGTTCCCTGCGCCCGCAGGGATAAACCGAAAAAATGTAGAAAAACACAGTGATTATTCAGTGTTTTGTTCGCTCCCGTCGACATTATCAGTCCGGATGAAATCACTTCATGCCCAGCGTCAGATGAATATCATTAATCACCAGGTCATCTATCGCCTTTAGATCCAGGCTTTTATCACCAAGATAAGAATAACTGGACAGGGTGAGACTGGTGGCTATCAATTTCCACGCGCAGTGTCGTTTATCAAGCGTGAGGTGAAAGGTCTCATCTTTTTGACCCTGGGCTAACACTCTCTCAACCAGGTCTGTCAGGCCGAGCATGGATTCACAATAGACAGTTTTCAAGGGTTCATTGCGCCACATTTCATCGGCTGCACTGAGCCATACCCGGTTTTCAAACTCCCGATCCGGTAAATTTGATGGTAGCAACATCTGCAACAGGGCTTCGTAGGGGGGCAATCGCTTAATGGCCTTCAGGTCGCGGTCAACGGATGATGACACGGCATAACGGATGACTTCGGTTTTCAATTCGTCCAGAGAGGCAAAGTGGTGGTGGATGGTGCCTGTCGCGGCTCCCATTGCTTCGGCAACCTTGCGGGCAGTTATGCCAGCAAAGCCACAGGAGACTACCAGGGAAAGGGTGGCCTCCAGGATGGCTTTGCGTTTTTCATCTTTTGGCAGGTAACTCATTGACCGCATCTTTCCGATATAACTAATGGTTGACATAGCATAAAAACAAATTGAACATATGTCCAATTTGAACAGATGTTCATATTGGTCAGTCAAAGAAATAAAGTATTGTAGGCACAGGGGAACCTCCTGCCGCGATAAGGAAACGACTATGTCAGTTCACACTACTGATGAAACGATGACCACCGGCAGTACCACGGTGGATTTTTTCCGTTTTGTTGTGCCATCCATACTGGGTCTGGTGGCATTGTCTTCAGCAGGTATCGTTGATGGTATCTTTGTTGGCAATTACGTGGGGGCTACAGCCCTGGCCGCGGTTAACCTGGTGGTACCACTCTATTCGGTGTTCTTTGGTCTCTGTGTCATGATGCTGGTCGGTGGTGCAGTGGTTGCCGGTAAAGCCCTGGGGGAAGGCGATACACGCACGGCATCCAATATTTTTACCAAATCCCTGACGGTGGTTGTTATCTTTGCCCTCATCGTAGCCAGTCTGGCATGGTATTTTGCCGGAAATATTGCCGCTTTTGTGGGCGCCGAAGGGGAAGCACTGCCGCTGACCACGGAATATATCCGTATTATTTCGCCCTTTATGTTTTTTATGGGGCTGGCTTATGCACTGTCGTATTTTTCCCGGGTTGATGATGCACCAAATTATGCGTTATTCGGGCTGGTGCTGACTGCGTTTACTAATATCGTACTGGATGCGTTGTTTATCAAAGTATGGGGCTGGGGTATCAGTGGTGCAGCATTTGCCAGTGGTATTGCCTATACGGTGGGTACGGCGTTTCTAATGGTACGTTTTTTCGGCAGACAGGCCCGCATTCGGTTGATTAAACCCTATGGTTCCTGGTTTGAGCTGTTCCGCGCCGCCTATAACGGTTTTTCCGAGTTCATTAATGAGATGTCCGGTGGACTGATCATGTTTGTTATTAACTGGATTCTGATGATCGAAGCAGGCACAACGGGCGTTGCTGCCTTTACCATTGTCAACTATATCCTGTGGCTCAGTATCATGATGGCCTACGGTACTGCAGAAGCCCTGGGTCCTCTTGTCAGCGTTAACTTTGGTGCCAGAAAGCCAGAACGTATCGCCAACTTTATGAGACTGGCTGTTGGTCTTGCTGTTCTGTTAGGTATTACCTTTGCGACGGCTCTGCTGGTTTATCCTGAGGCTCTTGCCAGTGTCTTTATCCAGAGTGACGAGGTGGCTACGCTGGCTCTGACCCTGTCGATCATCGCCGTTATCTGGCCTGCCTTTCTGTTTAACGGTATCAATATTACCCTGTCCGGCTATTTTACCGGGATGCATGCGGCTACCCAGTCGGCCCTGATTGCCATGAGCCGCTCTCTGGTGCTGCCACTGGTGCTGATCATTCTGTTCTGGAAAACCCTGGGGCTTGAAGGTGCATTTCTTGCCCTGCCGGTAGCAGAAATACTGACGTTTGCTCTCAGTGTTGTGCTGTTTTACCGGGCAACGCCGGGAGTGATGGTTGGCAAGGATATGGCTGTTTCTGATAGCGGGATGGTTAAGCTGGGAGGTTCCCGGACGTGACAGTTGACGATGGGTTCCTTCTATAAATGACCGATGACGTACAACCTCCGCTCAGGGTGAACGGAGATTTTGCGCATCAAACTCATTGGAATGACGTGCTAACCCTTCAACGGCTCAAACAGCACATTAAGGTCCTCAGCTGTAATGGTGGCCTTTTTCCGCCTGCCGGAACCATCACTTAAAATGGCATCGGCCAGGGCTTTTTTCTTCTCCTTCATGGCCTGGATTTTTTCTTCGACAGTGCCTTCGGTGATCAGTTTGTAGATAAAGACCGGTTTATCCTGACCGATCCGGTGTGCCCGGTCGCTGGCCTGGTCTTCTGCGGCAGGGTTCCACCAGGGGTCGTAGTGTATCACCGTATCCGCCGCCGTGAGGTTCAGGCCGGTGCCGCCGGCTTTCAGGCTGATCAGGAAGACCGGCGTGTCACCGTTCTGGAAGGTGTCCACGGGCTTCTTCCGGTCCCGGGTCTGGCCGGTGAGTTTGACCCAGGGGATATTGGCCTGTTGCAAGCGGTGTTCGATCAGCGCCAGCATGCTGGTGAACTGGGAGAAGATCAGTATTTTCCGGCCCTCTTCCACCATGGGTTTTACCAGGTCCATCAACAGTTCCAGTTTGGCGGATTCGCGGATATCAGCAGCCTGCTCCACCTTGACCAGGGTGGGGTCGCAGCAGGCCTGGCGCATTTTCAGCAGGGCGTCCAGAATGACCATCTGGGAGCGGGCCAGCCCTTTCTTTTCGATCTCTTTCTGGACCCGGGCTTCCATGCTGGCCCGAATGGTTTCGTAGAGGTCCCGCTGTTTCCCGTTGAGTGCCGTGGTGCGCAGGATTTCGGTTTTGGCGGGCAGCTCTTTGGCCACCAGGTCTTTACTGCGACGGAGCATAAAAGGGGCAATACGCTTTTGCAGTTTTTCCGCCTGTTGCTGGCTGCCCTGTTTTTCGATGGGCGTGCGGTAAAAGCGGGTAAACTGGTCCCTGGCACCGAGGAAGCCCGGCATCAGGAAGTCAAACAGTGACCAGAGTTCCCCAAGGTGGTTTTCCATGGGGGTTCCGGTGAGGCAGAGTTTATGTTCTGCGTTCAGGCAGCGCACCGCTCTGGCGCTTTTGGCATTGGGGTTTTTGACCGCCTGGGATTCATCCAGGGCGAGCAGGTGAAACCGGGTGTTGGCCAGGTCCTGAAAATCCCGCTGAACTACGCCGTAACTGGTCAGCACCAGGTCTGCGCGGTTAATTTCATCACTGTCCCGGTTGGCACCGTGATGGATATGGACCGTTAAGTCCGGGGTGAACCGGCTGGCTTCGAGGTGCCAGTTGTGCAGCAGGCTGGTGGGGCAGACTACCAGGCTGGGGGGGAGTTTATCCTTGAGCCGTTGTTTTTCCAGTTGGATATGGGCCAGGGTCTGAAGGGTTTTACCCAGTCCCATATCGTCTGCCAATATGCCGTTGAGACCGTATTCCCTTTGGAATTGCAGCCAGGACAGGCCGTGCTGCTGGTAGCTGCGCAGTTCTGCCTGCAGCCCGTTGGGTGGTTTAACCGACTTCAGTTGTTTAAAACCTTTCAGCTTTTTGCCGAGGGCCAGCAGCTTTTCTCCACCGGACCAGGGCAGGCCAAGCTGGTCATAGAGTTCCTGCCAGACCTGGGCATGGTAGTTCTGCAGCTGGTATTCGTTCAGTGGCCGTTCCCCGAACAGTTCCAGCAGGGTACCGGCAATCAGCCGTAACCGCTCGGTCGGCAGCTGGATGAATTTACCGCCGGGCAGGGCAATGGGAACCGGGGCATCACCGGGCATGGCCTTGAGTTCGTCCAGTGTCGGCAGCTGGTTTATCTGGCGGGCCAGCAGCGGGAGCAGGTCGATGGGTTTATCGTCAACGGTAACGCCGAGGCGCAGGTTGAACCAGTTGTTTTCCGATTCATCCAGCTCAGCGTACCAGTCGTCATCGGTGAGGGTGGCAAACTGAAACGGGAAGTTGTCATCCATGGTGACCGACCAGCCCTGTTCTTCCAGTTCCGGCAGGACATCGCTGACAAAACGTAACCAGCGGTTGCGGTATTCGCTGCCGGATATGCCGGTCACCAGGTCGTGTACATCCAGTTCGCTGATTTGTTGCACACTTTCCATATGGCGGATATGGGCAGGTTCCATGAACTCGGGCAGTTGTTCCAGGGCGTGGTATTCCGCACTGCTCTGGCGGGGGATGAATTTATGGCCGTCTCCTGCCGACTTCAGGGTTTGCTGGTGGCTGCCAAAGGGAATGGTCTGGCCATCGTAATCAAAGCTGACCCGGCCACGGGCCAGTCGGTCAGCGGATGTTTTCTTACCGGTGGGAATGCTGTCCAGCAGCAGTCGGGGTTTGGGGATGACCGTCAGCACGGAGACCTTTTCCGGTAACGGGATGATCGGTTGTTTCTTGCTCTTGCGCTTTTCGTTGCCGCTGGTTTCACTGCTGTCACGGAACATCGTTTTCAGGGTTTGGCTGGTGATATCGATACCGGCCTCGTCCAGCGGCGGTGCATCCAGCAGCAGGCCCAGCAGGGTTGGGTCCGGCAGTCCGGTCAGGTCGCCACAGTGAAACTGATCCTGCTGCCGGAGAAGGTAACAGGCTGGCTTTGAAGGAATCAGCAGCAGCGGCTGGCCATCGCCGGCAGCCACCAGTGAGGGGCGTTGCAGCCCCTGTTCATCCAGCTGCCAGCGGATTTCACCCTGGATGGCAGGCTGGCGGATAACCGGAAGTTTTAACTCACGATCCACCACACAACGGCCGGTGGCCATGATTTTTTCCAGCAGCTCGTGGCCGTCCTCACCATTCAGGGTGATTCTCCCCTGGTAAAGATCAATCCGTTTGTTGATATATGCCAGCTTGAGGATGCGGCGATCATTATCGGCCATGCTGGCGGGCCAGTTGCCATGATGCAGGCAGTTGTAGGCGCTACCAAAGGGGGAGGGTTTGCCAAAGCCGCCACTTTTCAGGTAGCGGGAGAGGCAGATCTGGACAATGATGCCACCGTGATAGGAGTTCTCTTCCAGAACGTAAAGCGCGATATTAGTGGCTTTGCCCTGTTTTGCCTGTTTTTTCTCTTCATTGTCCCGCTCTTTTATCGCGGCATTCAACCGTCGCAACCAGTTATTGCGCTGATCTTCCAGCTTTCTGGCCTGCTCCCTGGCGGCGTCTTCCGGTGATATTCCCTCGAACTCCCCGAGAAACTCCTCCACCATGGTTTCCAGTACATCATTGCTCAGGCGACCACCAAACTGCTCCTCCAGCAACCGCTTAATAGAGTTAATTTCAGCAATGGATGCCTTGGGGGCCGGGTATGAATCAGTATTGCTGTGACCTGTCCCCATCATTTGATTAAGGCGTTTGGCACCGTATTTTTTTTCCCCCGCCAGCAGCAGCGCGACGGTATGTTTGCAGTTATAACCCACCGGACAGGAGCAGAAACCCTCAAGGTTATCCTCTCCGGGATCATCGTGATTGTAAAAGAAAACCTCAACTTCGTAGGTTTTCCGGCCACTGCCGCGCACCAGACCGTACAACAAATCCTTATCTTCTTTCAGTTCGAGATGGCTGACTTTGTTTTTTCTGAAATAGTCCCGTCCTCTTTGCAGGGTAGTTGTCGAGAACAGGTTGTTAAGGTCAATAATTAGTTGGGTCATGGGGGCAGTGTTGTTGGAGTAATCGTGAGGGAAAATTATGGTCGACAATCTGGTTGATTGAAACTCAGCCATATCCCCAGACAGGTAAGACGGTTTGAGATTGAATACCATCTGAAATATTGTCTTGCCTGTTGAATTAACGGGATTTCTGAACTCTCTCAGTTACCCTCCCAGCCCCAAAACGTAACGGGTTCCGTAAGCAACCATTACCCCCAGATAGTTGCCCAGGGCGTAACCAATAATGGCAGCTGCAAAGCCCGGTAGAAGAATTTCACGATTTTTCAGGGCGCCGACAATCACCGGGATAAATGGCACTGACATAATCGCCGCTGAAGACGTGATCAGAAAGGTATCCGTATCAATCTTCATCAGTTTGCAGGCAATGGCCTGAACAAACAGGGAGCCCAGCAGGACAAAACCGATATAGGCAAACAAATCCAGGTTGAGACTGGTCAGAATGCTGGTGTCGGTCATGGTACCCATGGTGAAACAGAAGACCAGGATCAGATACATTCCCAGCTGAAAACTGTTTGCCAGCTTGCGGATATTGGGAATAAATGATACAGCCAGCCCCAGGCTTGTGATGGAAATGATGGTCACTACCGATGTCATGGACTTGGGAAACAGTGATGACAGGCCCAGTGCCAGTCCTACCACCAGAGCGGAGAACAGCAATGACTGTGACGTCTGAGGCAGGCTTTTCAGGCTGGCAAGCACCTTATAACTGTTTGCACTTTCATCTGCCATATGAGCAAACGCGTCCTGGTCGACTGAATCACGGGCAGTGCTTTCAGACTGAAAGATTCATTTGTATTGCCGACAGCTGTCCCTCACCGAGCAGGGCAGGCAGATCAAGGCCTGCGCTTAATGTTATTCCAAGGCCAAACGACAGAACTACAACACCAATTTTATCCAGCAGCCTGCATTTCTGGCACAGGATAATGAGCAGGGCAGGCACCAGCAAATAAGCCAGGGCAGTGAATATTATGGACACGGTATACTCCTTATCGTTCAGCGGCTGATGCTGACAGATCCTTTGGAAGCGGGCGTTTGGTTTCAGGTGACGGTGAGCCGTGTTCCGGGTATTGGAATACTGGCCAGTATGACTCTATTATTCCGTCATTCATCACCGCGATATGTCCAAACTGCAGAAAGACAGCCTCGCTCTGGCTGGGTCGAAAAAACATAAAGTCATCCCTTTGAATGGGGTGGTCTTTGTGGATTTCGTACAGTTCCTGGTTACTGGAGTGGCCAAGCAACCCGGAGCGTTTGCTGCCTGCTGGATAGCAGGGGGAGGCAAGCCAGTTACCCCCATAGATAAACGCCGCTCGTTGTGGTGAAAGACCGACCATTCTCAATAGTGCCGATATGCCTGAAGCCATGGGCAGGTTGGGCTTGTGGACATCTTTTATAACCGGAGCAGCAATAAATGCTGCGGGGGAATGATGGTTCAGAGTAAATACATCAAAGTCAGTGGGCTTCACCAGGGCAGAGGCGGTGGCAATTTCATTAATCAGGGTGTTGTCCCGGTAAAGGGGATAGGTCGTGCTTCCTCCAGCATTGAGACAGAGACGTTCTAACGCCTGGTGAACAAACACTTTCTGTATTTGCCCGGTGAATTCCCGGTAGCGCGACATGGCTGTTCGAAATGCTGTCTCAGGGCCACCTAATAAAACTGGAATTTTGGTGATGTGGGCTTCATAACCCATCAAGCCGGACAGGGATAAGTAGTCACTGTCTTTCAGTAGTTCAAGTGCCAGCTGGAATTCTGATAGATCAGAAAAACCACCGCGGTTAAGACCAATATTGATCTCCAGGTTAATTTGCAGTTGCAAGTCATTGTCCCGGGCAAAGGCATGGTATTCCTGCAAACGTGCCAGGGAATCGACCAGCCACTGAAGCTGGGATTCCGGTCGGAATCCACAGGATTGTTGCTGCTGCCAGTGATAAAAATACCTGACGGCACTGATTGGCATGGGTTTGCCCAGCAAGACATCAGCTTCCGGAATGTTGTCTACCAGGTGAATAAGGAAAGGAATGTGGAAGCTCATCAGGCGACGGGTTCCGGTTCGTTCCATGATATAGCGCAACAGGGGAATAGACGGCAGTGACTTGGCCACAATCCGGTACTGGAATCCCTGGCCGATGACTTTCAGAAGCTGGTTAATGTTGTAATCCAGTCGTCGTTTGTCGATCACCAGGGTAGGGCTGCAGAGACCGGCCTTTTTCAGGCTCTGGCCCATGTCCTGAAAGTAGCGATGATTTGTGTAGTGATGAGTCATGGCCGGTATTGACCCTTATTCTTTTTATATTTGACCAGAGTGCTGGTATTACCAGTGAAGCTTTTAGTGAACTTACGCAGTTAAGGTAAGCAGTTGCTTCAAATACGAATTCAGGAATTTACCCTGAGGGTCAATCTGTTGCCTGACCAGATTGAACTCTTTCCACTTTGGATAGAGTCTGGAACAATCCCGGGCCGTCAGTTTGTTCAGCTTACCCCAGTGAGGGCGGCCGTGGTATTTTAGCAGGATAGGTTCGATGGCGTTGAAAAAGTCCCGGTAATCCTCTTCGAAGAAACGGTGAATGGCAATGGAACAGGTTTCTCTCTGGTAAAACGGGCTTAACCAAATATCGTCACCTTTCACATAACGAAATTCGATGGGGAAAAAGACCTCATGGAAGTTCTCTTCCAGCACTTCACGGATTTCCTTTAGCGCTTTCAGGCCATTTTCCCTGGGCAGGTGATACTCCATTTCGTTAAAACGGACATTTCGATCGTTAGCGTAATTCTTCCATGAACTTTCAATGACGACTTCGTCGTCAATAGTTTTCATATAGGTGCTTAAAATTACCTCGCGCAGGGCAGGGGACCAGCTCAGCATATCCCGGGCCAGCTTCAGGTCGTTGGCACCGTCATTGGTATCCATTCGTCCGGTACTGCCCGGCAGTTCATCGGTGATATTGTGAACATCCGTCCATCCCATGCCGGTAAAGGGGATGTAGTAGAACTCGAAGTTACGGTTGTTGTCTGCCATATCTTCAGCAATGTCGAGAATTTCATCAAACTCACGCCAGACACCCAGCCAGTGACTGCTGATCGATGTCTGGCATGATGGTCAGGGCCTGACCAATATCTTCCAGTGGCTGACCAATATCACCCAGGCGGGTTCCACCCTGAATGGTGGCCTGTAATTTGTCCGGGTTGTGGTCAACAATACCAGTCATACGACTGAGTGACACCAGCGTATCGTCAGTGGGAACCAGGGCGCTGAATGAGTGCCCGGAACCCACTGGACGAATAACGCCTGTTGATGAGGTGATGATTTCCTGGAGTTCGGCAATGGTGGCGGGGGCTTTTCTGTATTCCGGAAAGCACTGCTGTGATCCGGACCAGTTACGCCAGGGGATACGGCGCTTTTGTTCAGCGAAGCTAATGGTGGGTGAAACAGCCTGGGCTGCCGCTACAGTCACTAATGAGGTTAAAAAATGCCGGCGACTTAACATAATGATGTCCTGGTGTTCGCTTCTTATTATTCAGCCGGAGCAGCCATAAAGGTGATCAGAGCTGCAAACTGTTCTGGTTGACAGTCCATGCACATACCGAAGGGAGGCATACCACCAAAGCCGTTTATAACATTATCCAGAAGTGCTTCCATACCTTTGTCCATCCTGCTTTTCCAGCTGTGGCTGTCGCCGGTCAATGGTGCGCCGGTATTGGCAAGGGTGTGGCAGGCCTTGCAACTGCGGTTGTATATGGCAGAGAGATGGGGATCATCTGGTTGTAACTGGCTGGCCAGGGCCGGGTCAAAGGTCTTTTTTGATGACAGGATTTGTGAAGAGTCACAAGCTGTCAGCAGAAGAGAAAATAATAGGGCACTTGTCTGGTATTTTGCGGATTTCAGGAACTTCATAAAGCGATTCTATTTTTATTGTTGTTTGCTTTGTGGGATTGAGTTGAACCGGGATAGCTTTTTTGTACCATAGTACAGTTTTGGCTCAAAAAAAAGTCCCCTTTATGCATCTGGTCAGTAGAGTAGCGTTGAACCCTGAATTCAGAAACGACAAAATTGAGAAGGAGGTTAAAAAGGGAGGCGGGAGTCTGAAATAAGGGAACAGCACACCGCTGTTCCCTTTGGCAAAGACGATCAGGAGACCGTCTGTTTTACCAGTTCAAACTCCCTGGTGATTTCTTCATCGGGTGCTTTCGTTACCAGGCTGGTCACCACAATCGCTAAAGAGGCAAACAGGATACCAGGTACAATCTCATAGAGATCGAAGATACCGCCACTCAGCTGTTTCCAGACGACAACCGTAACCCCGCCAACGACAACGCCTGCCAAAGCACCAAAACGATTCATTCGCTGCCAGAACATACTGATTAACAGTGCCGGACCAAATGCGGCACCAAAGCCTGCCCAGGCATAAGAGACCAGTCCAAGGACTGAACTGTCGGGATCAAAAGCCAGGAACAGTGCTACCAGTGCAATCGCGACGACAGCAAGACGTCCCACAAGCATAACCTGCTCTGAGGTCGCATCTTTTTTCAGAATGTCCTTGTAAAAGTCTTCTGCCAGCGCGGATGAAGAGACCAGTAATTGGGAGTCAGCGGTACTCATGATGGCGGCCAGGATCGCGGCCAGAAGAATACCGGCAATCACCGGGTGGAAGATGGCATTCACCAGAACCATAAAGATCGTTTCGCCATCGGTAAGGGCAGAGCCCTGGCCGTTCAGATAGGTCAGGCCTGCCAGGCCAACCAGAATGGCACCAGCCATGGATAAGGCGCTCCAGAGCACCGCTATACGGCGGGCCGTGGGAACATCATCCGGTGAGCGGATGCCGGCGAAACGTGCAAGAATATGGGGCTGACCAAAATAACCCAATCCCCAGGCGGCCAGTGACAGGATCGCAATCCACGTCAATGGTTCACCATCGGCGCTGGTCCAGGGGTTCAGCAGGTGTTGGTTATGACTTTCCAGCAGCGAAAGTAATGATTGCTCTGAAGAGCCGGATTGCAGGGCAATAATCGGGACAATCAATAACGCTGCCGCCATTAATAACCCCTGAATAAGGTCAGTCCAGGAAACTGCAAGGAATCCGCCAAACAGGGTGTAGGAAATAATGCAGACAGTGCCAATAACCACGGCAACGCTGTAATCGATACCAAATACGGTTTCAAACAGCTTGCCACCGGCAACCAGTCCGGAACTGGTATAGAACAGGAAGAACAACAGAATAAAAAAGGCTGAAACGGCCTGTAGCATTTTTGAGTGGTCTCTGAACCGGTTGGTGAAAAACTCCGGCAGAGTTACCGAGTTTCCGGCGGCTTCACTGTAGACCCTCAACCGTTTGGCCATTAACAGCCAGTTCAGCCAGGTACCCAATAACAGGCCACCGGCCAGCCAGAATGCTTCAAAACCGGCAGCAAATGCATAGCCGGGCAGGCCAAGGAGAAGCCAGCCGCTCATATCCGATGCGCCGGCACTCAGTGCCGCAGGCCATGGCCCCAGGGTCCGGCCGCCAAGAAAATAGTCTGCAGAATTGCTGGTTCGTTTCCAGGCCTGATATCCGATAAATAGCATCATGGCCAGATAAGCAAGAAAGGTGGCCAGGATGGCACTGCTGCTCTCATTCATAAGTGATCCTATTTCAGTTTTTTGTTTTTGTTGTTATGCCAGAGATGAACCTGATGTATGAAAAAAGTGCGACATTTCAGATTGCTATCTGGCATCGATGTTAAGGTGAAACAGGGTAGCATTTTGTAGTTATATTGTCGTGTTTTAAAACGACAGTAGTCGCTGAAAAAAAACGTTAAACTCATGCTGGCTATTGAAGACAGAAAAATCCTCAGCTACCAACACTCCGTCAGGTCAGAATCGGGAGATATCGCAGAGCCGGAAAGCAGTATCGTTGTGCATAATCCTTTATTGCTTTTGCCCCTCAATGCGGGAGTCAAGGAGTGTAAAACCGCAGCATTTTTTTCAGTATTTACTTATTTCTTAGTTAACAATCTCTGTCAGACTGGCAAGTGATCTGAAGCGGTCAATTCAATGTTTTTTTGACTAAGATCAAATAAATGCAAATGAGAATACTTGTTATTTGCATTTATTTTTACCACTCATTATAAAGCTTGCTCCAGAATAAGTGATCCGGTTTTGCTTTAGTTTATTTCGTTGCCATCAGCAGGTTGGAAAGTGGAAAAAATGTGTCTGTGTTGCCTTCTGATCTGGCGTTTGGACTCGCTACCCGACGTTTAACAAAACTTACTGTACAGCCTCATCAAACCCGTAAGAACCAGACCTTCACGCCATCGAACTGGTAAGTATCAAGTACACAAATATAAGTGCCTTTGCCTTTCGGGTAGGGGTGGTTTTACACATTACGTCGTGAGCAATAAATTTTATGTGGACCGTTTTTAGCAATGGACAACGGATTACTCAGCAACACTTTTTCAGCCAGTTACAGGATGCTGACGTTATTTTGGTTGGAGAATTCCATAACAATGCACAAGGGCATCAAGTTGAAGCAGAAATAACCCGGGAAATACTGAGTAAAACGCCCTCAACGGCTATAGCAATGGAAATGTTCGAACGCCAATACCAGGGCCTGGTGGATTTGTTCCTGCAAGGTCATATCAGTGCCAATGCTCTGGAAAAAGCGACCTTCGCGTCTAACTGGGGTGGCGTCGACAATACCTGGCAGCAATGGTATCAACCGATTGTTAACCTGGTAAAAGATTACTACGAACAGGGGGCCCGGCTAATCGCAGCCAATGCGGCCCGTTCCTATGTGAAAATTGCCAGCATAGAAGGCTATCAGCCTCTGCAGATGCTTAAGGAGCAGGGCAATACCCTGTTCGAAATTCCGGACCCGGCAGTAGATGTCACCGAATACATCAATAATCTGAATAGCTTTGCGCGTCCCAATGTGCCTGCCATGGCGGCACTGGCAAGGCCTGGCGGTTTTCTGGATGCACAACAGTTATGGGATGCCACCATGGCTGATTCGGTGGCAAAGGCCTACCAGAATCACCCTAAAGTGATGCTGTTTATCGGTGATTTTCATGTCAAAAGAAATGGCGGCACCACTCAAAGGGTCAAGCACTTCTTACCAGACGCCAGGGTCATCAATGTCAGTATCCTGCCGGTGGAACAGCCGGAGATATGGAACGATGAGCATACCAATCATGCGGAGTTTGTTATTTACACCCAGGCTCCAGATATAGCGCAGTCTTAAGTCCGACAGGCTCCCGGGCTCATCTCCGGCCAGCGTCGTTTGATGATGGCTGGGGGTTGATTAACTCGATAAAGCGTCTGAACTAGCATTTCTCAGGAAACTCCATGCCGCCAGTGCTGAACCATATTTTACAAATTACCCGGATTGCCGTTCTGGGGTCCCAGTTTTGGCTTGGGGCATTCCTTTTTATAACGATTCTGGGTTTTAAGTTCTCCGGTGTCTGGGTGTCATTGGAAATGATCACCTGGAATAAAGATTTTTACGATGCCCTGGAACAGCGTGATGCGGCGTTAGCCCTGTATCAGTTGGGGCTCTTTGCCGTGTTCACGGCCATTGCCGTATTACTGTACCTGGCCGGTGACTGGTTGCAAAAAAGACTGCTTATTCTCTGGCGTGAAAAATTGACCATCCATGTGGAAAATGCCTGGCTTAACAACAAGGCCTACTGGTATTTACGGCCCGGATTTTCGCCGGATCCGGTAGATAATCCAGACCAGCGTATTGCCAATGACTGCAAGCTTTTTGTACATCATTTAATTACCCAGACACTGGATCTGATTACCAGTATTGTCGAGTTGTTCTCCTACGTTGCCGTGCTCTGGGCGCTCTCTTCAATGGCATTAAATTTCACCCTGTTTGGCGTGGAGGTTGTGATTCCCCGGTATATGGTCTGGATGGCATTCATCTACGTTGGCATCTCGAGCTTCTTTACTCATATTCTTGGTCGCCCAATTAAAAATATTCTTTTTCAACAGGAGCGCTACGAAGCAAACTTCCGTCACGCCCTGGTCCAGATACGGGATGGTGCAGCAGAAATAGCCCAGGACTCCGGGGAAAAGGCGGAGCAAAGACGACTGGATGGACAGTTTGGCGATGTGAAAAAAAACTGGCTGAAACTGGCCAATGCTGAATTTGTGCTGGGGCTTTTTACCCGTCCTTACTTTACCACGGTATTACGAATACCCACGTTTCTGGCATTGCCCGCGTACTTCGCTGGTAATGTTACCCTGGGTGGGATGATGCAACTGGCATCCGCCTTTTCCAGTGTAACGACGACACTGAGCTGGTTTATATTCAGCTATCGCCATCTGGCAGAATTTGCCGCAGTGGCTGAGCGTTTACAGGGGCTTCTTGAAGCCAGTCAGCAACTGAAGGGCTATGAAGGTGTCAGCAGGGAGATCAAACGTCAGAAAGCTACTGATCATCAGATAACGGTAAACAATCTGGTTCTGACCACGCCAACCGGCGTTCAGTGCACCCGCATTTCAGACCTGTCGATTGCGCAGGGAGAGCGTGTCTGGGTTGCCGGATCATCCGGTGCCGGAAAAAGCACATTCATGGCATCCCTGTCGGGTTTATGGCCCTTTGGGAAAGGGTGCATATCAATGCCAGACGTTACCATGGTTGCTCTGCCACAAGTAACCCGCATGTTTCCTGAGGGGCTTCTGCATACGCTCGTATACCCTGATTCACCTGACGACACTTCCCGTGAAAAGATTGAGGCCTTATTGTGCCGGGTGGGGCTTAAGCATTGTATTCCTGCCCTTGATGATCATGGCAGTGGCAGTTTTTCAGGGCTTTCCGGTGGTGAAAAACAACGGATTGCCCTGGTGAGGGCCATCCTTAAAAAGCCGAAGATACTGCTATTGGATGAATCAACCTCCGCTTTGGACCCGAGTACAGAAGCGGCCATGTTTGAACTTATTCAAGAAGAGTTGCCAGACACCACCATTATCTGTGTGGCTCACAGGCCCCCTAATCAACTGGCGCCGTATACCACCGTCTCACTGTGATATTTAATGGAGGGTCATTCTCGGAGGAGTGGCGGAAAAAACTCGATATTTACGGAAAAGGTGGGATTGGGAAATCCATTACAACTTTATTCTGGAAAGAGTGGGAAAAGCCGCTGCATTAAATTCGATAGATGATTAGGGATGAACGAATCCGTAAAAACCGTATTTGACTCAACCCGATGAAATCTCTATAGTTTGCCTCCGTTGACGCAGGGCGCTCGTAGCTCAGCTGGATAGAGTACCTGGCTACGAACCAGGCGGTCGGAGGT
>NZ_JAHHPP010000084.1 GCF_024606265.1 Endozoicomonas sp. SESOKO1 | reverse complement strand
CCGTACTCCCCGGTACGGCGCTCCTTCACAAAATCCCTTAGAGCGACAAAGTCCTTCGCGAGATTCGGGGCAGTTTATGAAATATCCGGGTTAAACCTGTACCTTACTCCACCGCCGTGATCGCCAGATAATCAGGAAGCTTGCCGAGGTAATCAATCGCTGTACTGTGGGTACTGTCCAGACGGCGGTAAGACCAAGCCCCAGGACGGGGCCTGTGAGCCAGCACAGCGGTAACAGGATTAGCCATTGAGCAACAAACCGGATACCGAGAACCGTCCGGTTGGCACCCGCTCCCAGTAAGGCCTGGACAAATACCAGGGAGGGCGCATCCAGGACAATGCCGATGCCGGTTAACTGCATCGGTATCGAGCCCATTGCCACTAGTGAAGGATCATGGAGAAAGAGCGACAGCACAGCCTCAGGAGTAAAAATCAACGGCAGGCTCAGAACCAGTAACACGGCGCTGGCTGTATACATGACTTCCTGCCCCCAGCGCCAGGCAACCTCAGGTTCCCGGGCACCAAGGCTCTGGCTGACCAGGGTATTGGCAGCCATGCCCAGACCCACACCCGGCAGTATCAGCATCAGGGAGGCATTCATTAACACATGGGTGATGGCCATTTCACGGATGCCTAATTGGGCAACAATGGCAAACAGCATCATCATGCCAAGGGCAAACAGGGTCTGTTGCAGGGAGTCAGGAATAGCCAGGAAAACCAGGCGCTTTAATGCTGCCCAATTCCTCCAGTGAGTCAGGAATCCGAATTTTCTGGCTCGCTTATTGAGAATCCGGAAATTGAGAAAGGCTCCCATGTACATGGACAGCAGGGTTCCCAGGGCGGCTCCTTTTACACCCATGGCAGGCAGGCCAAGTTTTCCGTATATCAGGACAAAGCTGAAGATCACATTGCAAATATGAGTACCGACAAGCAGTTTCAGAAAACCCTGTGGCTCACCAATGCCGTTCCAGAAACCTCGAAATGAGAGGTTCATCGCTGCTGCGGTGAGGGCCATGACCCGAATCTGGAAATAGCCGGTTGCTTCCCCTTTAAAGGTGGGGGAACTTTGATCGAATAACTCAAGCACCCAGGGGGAAGTTATTACCAGAATAATACTGACCGGCATGGCAAAGCAGAATGCGATCATCAGTCCGTGATTGGCTGGCATGGCGCATTCATGCAGATGGCCTGCACCAACGCGGCGGGCAACCTGAGCCTGGATAGCCGCTGACAGGCCGGTCATTAATGATAGTGCTACAAAGTTCGCATAGCTGCCAGCACCCACAGCGGCAAGGGCATCCTCTCCCAGGGGACCCACCAGTGCAGCGTCAACAAGGTTGATCATGCTCTGGGAGAGCATGGCCAGCATGATAGGGATTCCCAGCTGAAAAATGGTGGCAAGCCTTTGCTTCAAACTGACTCCATTACGGTTAACCGTTTTGCATTGCCAGTTGACCAAACCAGCGCTCAGAAAAATATATAACCTCTTATAGCAGTACGCTATTTTCAGGATGAAACGCAAGACTAGGCCAGGTTTGGACGAAGCCAGCGTTCCGCTTCCTCTAAAGACCAGCCTTTACGTTCAGCGTAAACGGCCAGCTGGTCTTTATCGATTTTACCCAGGCCGAAATATTTCGCTTGTGGATGGGAGAAATACCAGCCACTGACACTGGCCGCAGGCATCATGGCAAAGTGTTCGGTGAGTGACACACCGGCATTTTCTTCACCGTTCAGTAGAGCGGATAGTGCTGCTTTCTCCGTATGGTCCGGGCAAGCCGGGTAGCCGGGCGCTGGACGAATACCGGCGTATTTTTCCCTGATCAACTCTTCATTACTGAGCTGTTCATTGGAGGCATAACCCCAGTACTCCTTGCGCACTTTTTCATGCATACATTCCGCAAACGCTTCCGCCAGACGGTCCGCCAGAGCTTTCACCATGATGCTGTTGTAGTCATCACCCGCTTGTTCATATTGCCTGGCCAGTTGGTCTGCACCGATACCAGCCGTCACCACAAAACCGCCAACGTAGTCAGGCAAACCGGATGATTCCGGGGCCACAAAGTCAGACAGGCTGTAATTGGGCTTATCCTCCGGTTTTGGTGCCTGCTGGCGGAGGTGGTGCAGGGTTGTTTTGACCTCGCTTCTGGTGTCATCCTGATAGATGGCCAGATCATCCTGATTGATCTGGTTGGCAGGCCAAAAGCCTATGGCTGCCCGGGCACGGATCAACTTTTCGCTGACCAGTTTATCCAGCATCTGCCGTGCATCGTGATACAGGCTGGTGGCTGCTTCACCGACTACTTCATCTTTCAGAATGGCAGGAAACTTACCGGCCAGATCCCAGGTAATAAAGAACGGCGTCCAGTCGATGTAATTGACCAATTCCTCCATCGGGAAGTCATCGAACACCTTAACGCCGGTAAACGTCGGAACCGGTGGCTGGTAACGGGACCAGTCCGGTTTGAAGGCATTATCCAGGGCTTCCCGGTAAGTGAGCAGTGCCCGTTTGTTGCCCCGTTTTTCGTGACGGATACGGATTTTTTCATACTCGGAGCGGGTCTCTTCTACCAGGGCGGGCTTTAATGAATCACTCATCAGCCGGGTTGAAATCCCTACGCTGCGCGAGGCATCGGTGACATAGATGGCAAGGTCATCCTGGAACTGCGGCTCAATTTTCACCGCCGTATGGGCCCGTGATGTGGTCGCTCCACCAATCATCAGTGGCAGCTTGATGCCCTGACGCTGCATCTCACTGGCCACATGAACCATTTCATCCAGAGATGGGGTGATCAGGCCACTGAGCCCGATAATATCAACGTCTTCTTCCACCGCGGTTTTCAGAATGGTTTCGCAGGGAACCATCACCCCAAGGTCAATAACCTCAAAATTGTTACAGGCCAGAACGACACCGACAATGTTTTTACCAATGTCGTGTACATCGCCTTTTACCGTGGCCAGCAGAATCTTGCCATTGGACCGGGCGCTGCTGCCTTTTTCCCGTTCAATAAAGGGCACAAGATGGGCAAC
>NZ_JAHHPP010000083.1 GCF_024606265.1 Endozoicomonas sp. SESOKO1 | reverse complement strand
CGCCTGCATAAGCGGCGGCGCGTCTAGCGCCGTCCGCTGGATGCTCTTGTTATGTTTCGGTTCCTTTCATGTACTGCGCATATAATATGTCAGCAAAATCAGTTTCATTTATTTTTTGAATAACCAAATCTCGAACTGCATTTGCTAAAAGCTCATTATCTTCTGTGATTTCATAGTCATTCAGAGAAAGATATTCAAGAGCAACAGCTAACCCTGTGCGTTTATTCGCATCTGGGCAAGCATGAGAAACTGCAATAGATGCAGTATATTTAGCAGCTATTTCAAATATATCATCTAAACCTTCGTAAACTATTGCATTATCAATGCGGCTTAATGCTCCTTGCAACTTAGATACATCAACTGTGCCTTTCATCCCAGGCTCAGTAGAAAGAATAAATGCATTGATCTCAATCACACGCTCAAATGGAAAGCAAATGATATTCATCACATATCAGCCAGTTTTTTGAACGTTTTAGCATGAGTTCTTAGAGCGAGCTTTGTTTCTGATTTTATTATTTGCCGTCCGGCCTCACCTGAAAGATCAAGCTTCTTTGTTGCTTTTATTTTCGGTCTTTCAACAGGCAGCACACCATAGTCTTCAACTTTTGAGTTCATAGTTTTTACCTTATTTAAATATTTTTTGGCTATTATAGCTCGACGGGTTGAGTTGAGAAACATAACGCCTGCTTCAGCCGCGCGCCGAAGGCGCTTCAGGTGGAGGGGCCAAGTGTAAGCACCAAGCCCAGGAACGAACTGGAAGCATTTGTTATGTGGCTTCTTAATTTTGAACTCTATCTCTAACTGCGCCGAACAAGCCCGCGTCATAAATGGATAATGCGTTTGTATTATCGGCCATTGCAACCTTGATCCATTCCCCAGTTTCTGGATGCTCAAAGAATTCTTCTTTTGGACTCCCAGACTTCTTGTCAACTATGAATTTACTTGGTATTAGCATTGGCTTGCCATTGCTATCTTCATATGACATGAAAACCATTAATGAAAAATTTTCTTTATCAATATCATTAACAATGATTCTATGAATATACATTTCATTATTACTGCTGGGAATAAATACTAACTCCTTTTCAGTTTCCAGCTTTTTGATAAAAACTAAAAGTTCCTTCTTAAAGTCTTTGCCATTTTTAAATAGAAAGACTTCTCTTTTGAAGTCACCTTTTATGACTTCTGAGGTGCTTGCGTTTTGATCTTCGACTTTGATTTCAGGAACTTTACGGATTACTCCCATTAAGCCGAATGCAAACATCAATACTGCAAATATAACTGTGAAAACTTTATTCATAGAAGCACAAGTCGCAAAAAATCATATTTTATCAAAATTGCATAAATATTAGATGTGGGATTTCTACCAGAAAAATGCGTAGCTTTGTTTAACTGCTACCACATAACGCCTAATTCAAGGGCGCCGTAGGCATCCCTTGGAATTATTTGTTATGCGTTTTTGATATCTGATTTCAATTTGGTGGCGTTGGACTGTGTTCTTTTATATGGGATTAGGCTTTACTGTTAAATCAATCAAATTCTCGAGAATAGTAAAGAGTTTTTCCACATTGCATACAAAAATGTTCTCTATGAAACGTACGATTCTTTAATGCTTTTGTGCTAATGCGATTATTACCACATACAAAACAACTTATATTATTACCACTTGCATTTTCTGGA
>NZ_JAHHPP010000082.1 GCF_024606265.1 Endozoicomonas sp. SESOKO1 | reverse complement strand
ATCAGCTCTGAGCGAATCCTGGCAGGGAGTATCTCCGGCTGATTCTGCAGCCCGTCCCTGGCCCCCATCTCAACCAGCGTCACCCTGTCTGGCAGTCGCTGTGAATTGGCTGTGTCGCTGGACATCCCTTTGCTCCATGATTTTATTGTTTTTCTGGCTTATTCGACGAACGTCAGTAATGGCGAACCAGCGGCAACCTGGTCTCCTGTCGTATACAGTATCCGCTCAACGGTTCCGGACTCTTTGGCGGTGATGCAGTGCTCCATCTTCATGGCTTCCATCATCAGCAGAGGGGTTCCCTGCGCCACAGACTGGCCCTCGCTTACCATCACGCAGGTGATGGAGCCACTCATGGGGGCAAGCGGTACATTGTCCTGATCCTCTTCCTGTTCCATGGGATGGCCGGGAAGTGCAACTTCATGGCTGATATCCGGAAGAATGACTTGCAATAATTCCCCTGGCCGGGGAATTATGCGGCAAATAATTGGCTGTAATTTGTCTGCGTCTGTCGTGTCAAAACTGATGCTCATTGATGCACCGCATGTTTGGTGGTTGACATTGGCGGTTATCGTCAGTGATTTCTCTGAGATACGCAGTTCATAACGGTTCGATTGTTTATCGACCCTGACCAGCCAGTGCTGTTCATCCAGATAAAACTGAAACAGGGATTCTGTTCTGAAGGTGGAGTTATATGAGGTTGGCAGTAACTCATCCGCTCTGGCACTGCCACATTCAAACTGATAGATAGCTGCAACCGCTAACAGCAGGTCTCTTTGCTCCAGGGATAAAGCGGGAAACGGGTGATGATCAATAAAGTCAGTACTGAGTTCGGCATCAATAAATTCCCGGGTTGTCAAAAGGTGGGTCAGGAAGTCCCGGTTATCGCAGATCCCGGCCTGATAATACTGGGCCAGCGCCGTCTGAAGTTGCGCTATTGCGGCGTGCCGACTGGAGCCTCTGGCAATTATTTTTGCCATCATGGGGTCATACCAGGCGGTGATGCTGTCACCGGCCTGAATGCCGGTATCAATACGCAGGTTGCCGTGGGTTTCTGGCCATTCCAGGGCCAGAATGCGTCCGGAGGTGGGCAGGAAATCCAGCCTTGGGTTTTCTGCATACAACCGGGCTTCAATGGCATGACCATGGCAGTGTAATGACGCCTGATCTAGTGGCAGAGGCTCGCCGGATGCCACGGTTAACTGCCACTCCACCAGATCCAGATCGGTGACCATTTCCGTTACCGGATGCTCCACCTGGAGGCGGGTATTCATCTCCATAAAGTAGAACCGGTCACCATCAAGCAGAAATTCCACGGTGCCCGCCCCCTGATAACCGATGGCTTTTCCGGCGGCGACCGCGGCATTACCCATGGCTTCGTGCAGTTCGGGAGCGAGGCCGGGGGCAGGCGCTTCTTCAATCACTTTTTGATGTCGGCGTTGCAGGGAGCAGTCCCGGTCAAACAGAAAAACACCGTTTCCCTGTTGATCAAAGAAGATCTGAACTTCAACATGCCGCGCTTTTGTGACAAAGCGTTCAAGCAGCAGTTGATCATTGCCAAAGGCTTTTTCTGCTTCACGTCTTGCCGATTCCAGCTGCTGTTCCAGGTGCTCTGAACGATCAACAACACGCATCCCTTTACCGCCACCACCAAAAGCCGCCTTGATCAGCAGGGGATATCCAATGCGTTCGGCTTCAACCATCAGCTGCTGGTTACTCTGATTTTCACCGTGATAACCGGGAACAAGGGGGACTCCGGCCTCTGCCATGATTTTCTTGGCTTCACTTTTCGATCCCATGGCATCGATGGCCGACGCGGGAGGGCCGACAAAAATGATGCCTTTTTGCTGGCAGGCTGCGGCAAAGCCAGCATTCTCTGACAGGAAGCCATAGCCCGGGTGAATGGCATCCACCTTTTCCTGTTCTGCTATGGATAATATCTTCTCAATATCCAGGTAGCTCTCAAGAGCAGGGCTTTGCCCAACATAGACTGCTTTAGTGGCCATTGTCGTATGGAGTGCCCGATGGTCGGCGTCGGAATAGAGGGCAATGGTTTCCACACCCATGGCATGGGCTGTTTTTATAATACGGCAGGCGATCTCCCCACGGTTGGCAATCAGCAGGCGTTTAATCATGGTGTTGCTCCTCTGCTGATGGCTTTTCATCTGCTGATGGCTCTCTCCAGCCCGGAGCCCGCTTTTCCAGAAAGGCGCTTAACCCTTCCTGACCTTCCGGTGAAATACGGATGCTGGCGATTCGTTCGCAGGTGAGGTTCATCAGGTTTTCATCGATCGGCTGATGACTGATGTCATTAATTAGTCGTTTGGTCTCAGTCATGGCAACGGGGGCGTTCTGAAGGATTTGGTCACAAAGCGCTTTGACTGTGGACGACAACTCCTGCTCTTTACACCGTTGATGAATCAGGTTCAGGCGCAGTGCCTGTTTGGCTGAGATGGTTTCTGCACTGAGAAAATAGCGTCTTGCCTGACGTACCCCCATGGCTCGAATAACGTAGGGACTGATAACCGCAGGAATAAGCCCAAGCTTGACTTCACTCAGGCAGAACGTTGCGGATTGACTGGCGATGGCAATATCACAGGCGCTGATCAATCCCAGGGCACCACCAAATGCTGCACCCTGGATCACTGCCATGGTTGGGGCAGGGAACTGGTCAAGCCGTTGGATCAATCTGGCCAGTTGCCGTGCATCCTGATGATTTTCTTCTTTGCCCAGTGCTCTGGACTGCTTCATCCAGTTAAGGTCCGCACCGGTACAGAAATGTTTACCATTGGCCTTGAGTATCAGCAGGCGGGTGGGTGTTTGTTCAATCAGATCAAACGCCTGGTGCATTTCTGCAATCAGCGCTCCATTCAGGGCGTTACCGGTTTCAGGCCGGTTGAGGCAGAGGGAAACGATCTTACCGGATTGTTCACTGAGTGTTTCTATATCGAGTATCAGGTTTTTGTTCATTATGATGAGTACTCTTTTGACTTACATCCTGAATATGCCAAAGCGGGTGTCTTCAATGGGGGCATTCATCGCCGCAGAAAGACCGAGGCCGAGAACTGTGCGGGTATCCGCCGGATCAATCACACCGTCATCCCAGAGTCGTGCGCTGGCATAGTAAGGGTTGCCCTGGTGATCGTAGTTCTCAAGAATGGGCTGGCGAATGGCCCGGGCTTCCTCATCACTTAGTGCCTGGCCCTGCTTTTCCATGGCGTCACGTTTCACCTGAACCAGAACATCGGCTGCCTGTTCTGCGCCCATCACGGAAATACGTGCGTTGGGCCAGCTCCAGAGAAAGCGGGGATCGTAGGCTCTTCCGCACATGCCATAATTCCCGGCACCAAAACTGCCGCCGATAATTACCGTGAATTTGGGGACTCTGGCGCAGGCAACAGCATTGACCATTTTCGCCCCATGGCGGGCAATGCCTCCGGACTCTGCCTGGGACCCCACCATATAACCGGTGGTGTTTTGCAGAAATACCAGTGGAATTTTGCGCTGACAGCAAAGCTCGATAAAGTGCGCACCTTTCTGGGCGGATTCGGAAAAGAGAATGCCGTTGTTGGCAAGAATCCCCACCGGGTGCCCATGAATACGGGCAAAGCCACACACCAGCGTTTCACCAAACAGTGCCTTGAATTCATCAAAATCGGAGCCATCAACAATGCGGGCAATGACCTCCCGGACGTCATAGGGTTGTCTCAAATCCGACGGGACAACTCCGTAGAGCTCTTTGATGTCATACAGTGGTTCAATGCCGGGTTGGAGTTCATAAGGCGCTTTCTTAACGGAGTTCAGCCGGGATACTGATTGTCGGATCAGGCTGATGGCGTGTGCATCATCATTGGCGTAATGGTCGGCGACGCCGGATTGACGACAGTGAACGTCTGCACCACCCAGAGCCTCTGCGGTAATCTCTTCACCGGTGGCGGCTTTCACCAGGGGAGGGCCGGCCAGGAAAATGGTGCCCTGACGGCGGACAATAATGCTTTCATCCGCCATGGCAGGGACATAAGCGCCGCCGGCAGTACAGGAACCCATCACCGCGGCAATCTGTGGAATCCCCTTGGCCGACATATTGGCCTGATTAAAGAAAATCCGGCCAAAGTGTTCACGGTCAGGAAATACTTCATCCTGTCTGGGCAGGTTGGCACCACCGGAATCCACCAGGTAGATACAGGGAAGTTGATTCTGCTCTGCGATGGCCTGGGCCCGTAAATGTTTTTTAACGGTGAGTGGAAAGTAGCTGCCGCCTTTGACAGTGGCATCGTTGGCGACAATCATGCATTCGCGGCCTGAAACCTGGCCAATGCCGGCAACCACGCCTGCACAGGGTACCTCTTCGTTGTAGACCTTGTCGGCCGCAAACAGTCCGACCTCCATAAAAGGGGAGCCGGGGTCCAGCAACAGGGCAATTCTGTCCCTGGGCAGCAGCTTCCCTTTGCCGATGTGTTTTTCCCGGGCCTTTTCCGAGCCTCCCTGTTTCAGGTGATCAGACTTCTGTTGCAGCTCATCAACCAGTGCCTGCATTTGACGACGGTTGTCATTAAATTCTGGACTGTCTATGGCTATTGTTGTGGTAAGTGTCACCATGACAAACTCCCCTCCACTTAATGGCCGGTTTCCTGAAACAGCTCACGGCCAATCAGCATACGACGGATTTCCGATGTGCCGGCACCGATCTCATACAGTTTGGCATCCCTCAGCAGGCGTCCGGTCGGGTAGTCATTGATATAGCCATTGCCGCCGAGTATCTGGATGGCATCCAGTGCCAGTGCGGTAGCGCTTTCGGCGCAGTAGAGAATAACGCCTGCCGCATCCTTACGGGTTGTCTCGCCACGGTCACAGGCCGCAGCGACAGTGTAGAGGTAAGCTTTGCAGGCATTCATCCGGGTGTACATGTCGGCAACCTTACCCTGAATCAGCTGAAATTCACCGATGGACTGGCCAAACTGTTTACGGTCGTGAATGTAGGGGAGAACCACATCCATGCAGGCTTGCATGATGCCGGCAGGGCCTCCGGAAAGAACCACCCGCTCGTAGTCCAACCCACTCATCAGCACTTCAACACCGCCATTCAGGTTGCCCAGCACGTTCTGTGCAGGCACTTCACAGTCCTCAAAGACCAGTTCGCAGGTGTTTGAGCCCCGCATGCCCAGTTTGTCCAGCTTCTGGGCTCGGGAGAAGCCCGGGAAATCCCTTTCGACAATAAAGGCGGTTATGCCACGGGACTTTTTTTCCGGTTCTGTCTTGGCATAAATCACATAGGTGGAGGCATCAGGACCATTGGTGATCCACATTTTGTTGCCGTTCAGGATAAAACGGTCGCCTTTCTTTTCGGCCTTAAGCTGCATACTGACCACATCGGAACCGGCTCCCGGTTCACTCATGGCCAGTGCGCCGATGGCCTGGCCACTGAGCAAATCAGGCAGATATTGTTCTTTTTGAGCGTCGGTACCCATCCGGAAAATCTGGTTGACACAAAGGTTGGAGTGGGCTCCATAGCTAAGCCCGACAGACGCAGAAGCCCTGCTGATCTCTTCCATGGCGATGACATGGGCAAGATATCCCATGGCTGAGCCACCATACGGTTCAGATACGGTGATACCCAGCAAACCCATATCCCCCATTTTCTGCCAGAGATCCATGGGGAACCGGTTAGTCTGGTCGATCTCCATGGCCCTTGGGGCAATTTCTTTTGCCGCAAATTGCCTGACTTGCTCCCTGAGCATGTCATTGGTTTCTCCAAGGTTGAAATTCAGCTGTGAGTATTGGCTCATTGGGATTCCTCACTTTTTTATTGTTATTGCGGTATGAGTTTTATTGAACGGAGAGATTGTTTAACTCCCGTTTTCCAGCAGGGCTTTAAGACAGCGCTTTCTGGCTTCTGCAAGTTCATCCTTCATTATCTGGATATCTTTGAGTTGTTGTTCGAGACGGGCACTGGATGTGTCAATGGCATCAAGCATCGCCTGCAACTGCTTTTTGTTGCGGGAGCCAGGGTCATAAAGTGCTATCAGGTCTTTCGATTCGGCAAGGCTCAGGCCCAGACGCTTGCCCCGGACAATAAGCTTAAGATGAACGCGGTCCTTCTTGCTGTATACGCGCTGCTGACCGTTGCGCTTTGGGCTGAGTAGCCCCCGGTCTTCATAAAAGCGTATCGCCCTGGGCGTGAGGCCGAACTCCCGGGCGAGTTCTGAAATAGTGAACGTGCTCTCGGACATGGTTCTTTGCTCGTGATTGGCAGCGTGTCTGTGGTCACTGCTTTTCTTTTTATGGCTTGAGTATAAATTCCCTTTACGTAAACGTAAAGCTACCTGAAGGACTGTCGGCATGGAACTTTACCGGTTTAATGGCTATCTATATGCAGAATCATGAACCATTCGTCCCAATGGGGGACCCATGCAAGATAATCAGCCGTTCAGTGTATGGAGAGCCCGACTATGGCCTGTTCATGGCTATGAGTTGAAAAAAGTGATTCCCATGATCCTGATGTTTTATCTGGTGTTGTTTGTTTACACCATTCTCAGGGATACCAAAGATACACTGGTGATTACCGGCCATGGTTCGGGTGCCGAAATCATCCCGTTCCTGAAACTGTGGGTGAATGTTCCTTTTGCCATTCTTTTTACCCTGTCCTATGCCAGGCTCAGCAATGTGCTTCGCCGCAATGTGCTTTTCTACGTTATCATTTCAGGGTTTATTGTTTTTTTCTGTCTGTTTTCCCTGGTTTTGTACCCCTGTCGGGATGTCCTGCATGCGGATCAGCTGGCCGACTACCTGGAAACCGCTCTGCCTCCGGGCTTTAAAGGGTTTATCGCGGTTCTGCGTAACTGGACGTTTTCCCTTTTCTATGTGATGTCTGAGCTATGGGGAAGTGTTTGTCTCTCACTTCTGTTCTGGGGCTTTGCCAATCATATTACCCGGATATCAGAGTCAAAACGGTTTTATGCACTCTTTGGCATGATGGGAAACCTGGCCCTGCCAACCGCTGGCTTTTTTGTCTATTACGCCTCTCAGGTACGGGAAACCCTGCCTGAAGGCACTGATGCCTGGGGATACTCTCTCAATATCATGACCGGCGTCATCACCATTGCCGGTCTGTTGATTATGCTGGTGTACTGGTGGATTAACCGCTTTGTAGTCACTGACCCACAGCTTTATCAGGCAGATAATACTGCAGAATCAAGGCTGGAAAAGTTGAGCCTTTCCCTGAAAGAGAGCCTGCAGCTGATCCTTGGTTCACGATATTTGCTCTGCATCGCCATGCTGGTCATCTGTTATGGGATTTGTATCAATATGGTGGAGGTGACCTGGAAGAATCAGCTGCGAATGCAATACCCGGCACCCAATGAATACAATCAGTTTATGGGGCTGTTCTCTACCTGTACCGGTATTTTTACCATCTTCATGATGCTTTTCGTGACGAATAATGTCATTCGACGATTTGGCTGGACCGTGGCAGCGCTGTGTACACCGGTTGTACTGTTGAGCACGGGCTGTCTTTTTTTCAGTTTTGTCCTGCTGCGGGATAGTTTACCAAATAGCTGGTTTATCCCGGGAATTTCTCCCTTAATGATGACCGTTATTCTGGGAGCACTGCAAAATATACTCAGTAAATCCACCAAGTATTCGTTATTCGATCCCACCAAAGAGATGAGTTATATCCCTCTGGATCCTGAGCAGAAAGTAAAAGGCAAGGCCGCCGTAGACGTTATTGGCAATCCCCTGGGCAAGTCCACCGGCTCGGTGGTTCAGCAGGTTCTGCTGGTTATCTTTGGCTCGCTTTCCGCCATCACCCCTTATGTGGCGGTTATCGCTCTGGGCTTTTTTGTGATCTGGATAAGATCGGTTCAATCGTTAGGTCTGCGGTTCAGGTTGCTGGCAAGAAAACACCGTTAAATGGTCCGAATAACTCTGCAGGGATTTCCAACGGCAACACTATTGGCTGGAATATCCCGGTTCACCACGCTACCTGCACCGATTACAGAGTTGTCGCCAATCGTAACGCCCGGAAGAACAGACACATTGCCGCCTATCCAGACATTACTGCCAATGGTGATGGGTGATCCATACTCGGTTTTCTGGCGTTCAACCGGATCAACAGGGTGGGTTGCGGATGAGATCATAACGTGAGGCGCAATAAGGACATTGTCCCCAATGCTGACTTTACAGACGTCAATAATGGTCAGGTTGTGGTTGGCGTAGAAGTTACTGCCTATTTCAATATTGTAACCGTAATCACAAAAGAAATTTGGCTCCATATGGGCCGTATCTTTAAAAGATAACAGGTCTCTGAGAATGGCCATTCTGCCATCCAGATCGGTTGGATCAGCCCTGTTGAACTTGGCACACAGACTTTTGGCCCGCATGCGGTCAGCCAGTAACCCTGATTCCCAGGAATCGTAAGGCATACCTGCCAGCATTTTCTCTTTTTCAGACGTGTACGGCATAATCAGCCTGCGCTTGGTGGTAACTCAGTAGCCGGTTTTTTTTGCAATCTACTTCCGGTCAAGTTTGAAAACATGCTCTGTCATCACTTTTAACCCCTGGGCCTGTTTTCGTGGCGTGGGTTTGGTGTCCCGTGTTTCGATCAGGTCGATCTCGAAGTGTTCACCGTAGAGCTCTTTTACCCGATCTGGTGGGATACTGAAGGGTGGTGCTGCAGCAGCAATATCATCGTACTCAACCGTGATCAGCAGAATTTGCTCAATATCCGGTGCGATGCGCAGGAGTTGTTCTATGTAGGCTTCCTGTCTGGCGGGGGGGAGGGCAATCAGGGCTGCCCGGTCATAAACAAATCTGGCCGGAATACTCTCTTCTGACAGGGTAAAAAAATCCCCCCGGATCAGGGCTATTCGTTCGCTGGACCAGTACTCGTGTTCACCTGCTGTCTGCCTTGTGAAATCGAGGTTTTGCTCGGCAAAAAAAGCGCCCACTGCAATCTCGCTTAACTCGGAGCCGATAACAAAGTGGCCCTGCTTATGAAGCTCTATCATATCAAGGCTTTTGCCACACAGGGGAACGAACACCATATCCTTTGGCACTGCACGTATCTTAGGCCAGTGTTTTACCAGCATGGGGTTGGTCTGATCCAGATGGAAACCAATGTTATTGCTCTCCCAATGAGACTGCCAGTTAATATCGTCCATTGCTATTGATATCCCGTTATCATGGTAGGACACAGAATTGGATGCTTTGCAATTATTAACCATACCGGCTGCCAGTAGGAAGATAAATAGCTGAGTGTAGTTCATGATCAGCCTTGCTCTCTGAAGTCGTGCATACAAGGTAGCAGAATGCAACGGGTTCTGATCGAATGAACTCACGGAGCGGACAAATCAAAGTGGTTCAATGAAGCTGTCGTTTTGCCAAATGAGGACAGCAGGTAATCGCTATACAGTTCAAATAGCGAATTTTTCATGCACTACAGCATGGCAGATTTCTTCAAGTGCTTAACCTGGGTAAATAGTTACAAACGTTTGTGCAGCTCAGTTACCAAACCCGTCGTAAAGCATCGCCTAATCGGGCCGGGCCGCGCAGGCGTAGAGCGCTCCGCTTGAGTGTTTGTTCATTCCCTG
>NZ_JAHHPP010000081.1 GCF_024606265.1 Endozoicomonas sp. SESOKO1 | reverse complement strand
TTTTCATATGAGAGCATTTTCATAATTAATGCATATAAGGCAGTTGTTGTTATATTTCCAGGTGTGGTTATTGGACTTAGTACTACGGTATTCAAATCTACAGTCAATAAAACAGTTTTTCTGCTAATCAGCGTGTAATGGTGCAATTGTTCTTTGAGTGATTTGTAATTTATGTGAATTAACCATTATAAAAGAAAAGGGGATCAGGCAGCTGCAATGTATGGGCAGGTTTGTCAGATGAAGTCTGTGAATGCCCCCTGTTTTTAATCACTAACCTTCGTTATCTTAAAGGTTATCTTAAAGACAGGGTTCAGGAAATCGGTGCCCAAGGCCAGTATCAAGTCTGGGCTATTCGGGACAGGGGGTGTCTTGCGCTGGCATTGTTTTCGTGTGGTTGCCGTGTGGGACAGTGGATTTTCGGATCACCTCCTGATCCCCGGACAGGGTCGGTTCTTGCGACAGTGGATGTCAAAACTCATACAGGGAAGCTGATGATGAAATGGATGCCCATCATGGTTTATATGGCGTTGTTTCTTGTTTCGCCAGGAAGTTCAGAAGCCCATGGCCCGGGTAAGTTTGTCCCGGTTTCAGGGAGAGAAGCCCCGGGCAGCCGATCAAATGATGCTGTTGTTGCGGATAGTGAGAATAGCTGGCTAACCGGGATATTGGTCGGAAATCCCGGTTCCAAAGAGTGGGTCAATGGCATTTTGTGGAGTTCCGGGGAACTGGTAGTGCATGCTACTGAAGCGTCGCAGCTTTCGCAGTACCCCTCCTTTCAATATTCGCTTTCTGCCGAAGACTCGGGCCAAGAACTTTGGCAGGATCTGGTTGCTGCACGAGATTCAGAAACTCTCGTTTTTTCCTTCAGAAGTAAAGCCTTCTGGAGCAGTCCTTTCAGTTCTGAAAGTGACTTCATTCTTACCAAACGCGTCGTAAAGCATCGCCTAATCGGGCCGGGCCGGGCCGCGCAGGCGTAGAGCGCTCCGCTTGAGTGTTTGTTCATTCCCTG
>NZ_JAHHPP010000080.1 GCF_024606265.1 Endozoicomonas sp. SESOKO1 | reverse complement strand
CGCTGGCATCCTCGGTGAATTCATTGGCCATTTCTGACAGGCACTCGGGGCAGCGAGCCTTAAATGCTAACAATGCCATGCCAACCTCTCCGGCAAAACCGCCAAGTGAGCCACCGATTATCCCACCAATAGTACTACCGGATACACCGCTGCTGCCCTGGCTGTCGGGTGCGGCATGGGCACCACCGGGTTGCGCTGCACTGGCTCGCGCTGCAACGGTACCAGCGTCCGGTTCTGGGTCAAGCAGGCTTAAGTCCCTTTCAATAGCCAGCTTGACCAGCTCTCCGGCAGTGCTGGTGGCCAGGTCAGTGGCTGCTGCTGCCGATGCTGCACCCTGTGGTTTTGATTGGGCATCGGCATCAGCGGTTTTTTTCCCGGAGGCGGCCTGGTGTTTGGCAATCTTATCCAGCGTGGTGACAACGTAGGCATTCATCAACTTTACGTCGGTAAGTTTGTTAGGGAGGTATGCAGCAAGATTCGGATGCAGTTCGAGCATTGTCAGGACTTCCCGCATCAGATAAACCATGGGCATTTGCGCAATTTCTGCCAGTGCTTCTGACTCTGATTGTGACAGGGACTTCAGGTTGATGTTCAGCATTTTTCGGGTGGCATCATTTTTGACGGTTTGAAGATATTTTGTCGTCAGGGCATTGATTCTTTCTTTGTCCAGTTCCCGGAGTTGGGAGGGGTCGTGGGTCAGGATATCTTTAACGGTGAGTGCTGAATCCTTGATCAGTTCCAGGTCTTCCAGCGGATCCAGCATCGAGTTGCCAAGGAGAAAGAGACCTCTACCGGGAACGGGGACAGCCTGGGGACCGGGGTACAGCGGTATTTTGTATTCACGGGCAAATTGTCCTAGTGCATTTGGTATGGCAGTTTTCAGCTGCTCCAGAGTAGTACCGGTAACCGTGGTCACACCGGTAATATGATCTTGAACAGTGAGCCTGAAGAGATTGTTGCTTTTGCTGAAAGCAAAGTAGCAGATGTGTTTCTCATTAGGACCAACCGCAAATTGGACCCACTCAGTGCCAAGGTTGCGAACAGGAAGACTGTTTAACATTATATTGATCAGACTATTCATTGAATTGAAAGTGTGCGCGCGAATCTGAGACAATATACCTGCCCCCACAGGAATAGATTTTTTCAGTATCTTCAGGACATATATGCTTTGATCACCCAGGCCCGTTGATTCGGCATGGTTCCAGGGATGAGAGTGGGACTTGTAAAATAATGCATCCTGCAAGGTCACTCTGACCTGGAGTGGGAGTCGGCTGTAATCGAAACCATATAACATTGAATTTGCCAGACTCACCAGTGAATTGGCGTACAATCCATAACGACCGGCAATGGCTGTGGCTATTAAATCCCCGGCACAAAATCCGGCTGAGTAACCTTCATAGAATGCCAGGTCCAGGGCATCCTGCGCACATGCTTGTAAAACGAGTGCATTAATAGGGACCGAGGCAGCTGCCTCATTGGCCAGTGATAGTAAGGGGTTAATCTGTTTGGCTTCTATATTGCTGATCTTGATTAACAGATCAAGATAAGGATTTGTTGATACGAAGTTATCCGGGGTGTTCCGTACTTTATTGTGAAGTACATTAACACTGAAGGTAATTTGGCCAACCCGGTAATAATTGCCGTCAGCAATGGCCTGTTCAATTTCATGGTTGTAATTCTTCAGTCCCAGAATAAGTGTTGTTTTACTTTTCATGCATTCAAACATTTCTTTAAATTCATGGTCATCAATGAGGCTGTCATCTTTATACAGAGCTTTGTTGAAGGCATCGCGCCTTTCTTCGAAGCCTTTGAAGAAAACTTTCATTTCGTGACTCATTGGCTTTAGTTCAAAATTTCTCAGCGCCCTGAGTAGAATGTCAGTTAATTCTTTGGTAATGGTTCTTCTGTTTCTTTTGATTTTCGTGTCACCCTGATCGTGCGTCAGGGCGTAATTATTTATTTCATTGCTGAGCTGTTTCAGTTCATTGTCATAAATCGTGGCTACGGCCGGGAAGGATTTTTTAATAGCCTCAGTGAAGGAAGAAACCACTAATGCCAGATTGAATAATTCATACATTGCCACCTTGTTTTCAATACTTGATATTAACGGGGACAAGTCAACGGTTGATGGTGAGGTTGGGTGTGAGGTTGGGTCTGAATACTGCTGAAGGAACTGATCGATTAGCTGGAGAGTTGGATCATCCGGACGTACACCGATGATGGTATCGGGCTGCTGACCTATCCGGATACTGGTCTCCGGCTTCCGGGCTATCCCGGTGATATTCCCCCCGTAATTTTTGGCAGTTGCCATGGGCCTGTTTTTTTTCAGTTGTTGATAGTCTGCCAGCTTGTCTCTCAGTGACGCCAGTAACGTGATTTCCACACTATCGGAAACCAACTCTCCCAGTGGTGGGAGGGCAGTAGTCGGGAGAATGGTACTTGTTCCATTGGTCGCCTGGGTTGTGTTTACCGATTGGGTTGTAGCCGTTGCTGCACTGTCGTGAACGGTTGTATGTGTTG
>NZ_JAHHPP010000079.1 GCF_024606265.1 Endozoicomonas sp. SESOKO1 | reverse complement strand
CAGGGTAACCTCAAGGGGGGCTGTCGGTGTTTGGGAAGGGTGTGTTGGCGAAGTGGATAGTTGAGGAGGCGATAAAAGCCGGGCCAGGGCCGAGGTGTCAGCCAGTCCCGGTTCAGCCCTGTGGCAGGGAATGGTGTCTTCATCCTGAAACACCGCCTCATAGTCTGCGGGGTTCTGGAATATCTTCGGGTAATCGACCGGAAAATGTCTTCTGTCTTCCAGCTCCCTCATATTGGCGATAAAGTGAGCCTGTTCAGCCCGGATGATCCGGTTGGTCGCGGCCATATCCCCGGGGTCCAGCCTGGCTTGTGGCAAGGTAAACTCATCATCAGCGACGGTGGTATTGTGTATGACCTGCAACAGATGCCGATCCGGCCGGGGTGCCCTGAGATCGTTGGCCTGTGGCTCATGACCCAGGCTGTCTGCCAGCCCCTGGAGAACGTCCCGAAACGGGGCCGACAAGCCGGAAGGCTGGTGCAACAGGGCATTGACCGTGCTATCCATGCTCCGGGCGTTGAAACCCTGGAATATCTCTGACTCCGCCGTCTCTTCCATAGGAAACCCGGTAGCCTTGATCATATTGAAACGGGCTTCACCGTACTGCGCATACATATTCAGGAACTGGTTGACCAGGTCAGCAATAATGACCTCCCGGGCAGGATGCCCGTCGGTCATACCGGGGTTGATGGTTTGATCATGGCTGGCATCATAGCGGATGCATTGCTGGGCAAGGCTGCTGATGGTCAGGAAGTTGTCCCTGAGCTGCCTGTCCATGGCCCGCAGGCCGTGTGCACAACACAGCAGCCGCTGCAACGGCCATTTCAGATATATCCTGTCGTTGATTTCTATCTCTTCATAACTGGGCTCGATCATCTGCATTGCCCGGGCATTGTTATTTTCGATGCCGTTTATTTGCCGTGCATAGGCATCATGGATTAGCTGTCCCCGGTCCGCATACAGTTTCAACAGCTTTCTGTCCTGTGGACCCATCGGCTCCTGGTGGCTTTCAGTGACTGGGGAGGTGGTGGGGGTCGCAACCGGCTCGGCGGGCGTACTGGATACCTCCACAGGCCGGGAGGTGTGGGTTTCAGCATCGTCGGTGGCAGAGGACGATGGGAGTGTTGCGGCGGAAGTGGTTTGTGCGGCAGACGACGCTGTTTTTAGCGATGTTGACGGTTTTTTCGCAATCTCTGATAAGCCTGCTGATGCCTCGGTACCAGACAGTGGCAAACTGCTGGTTACCGACCCATCGGTATCCATCGTGGATGCGAATGGTACTGTAGACACTTGCGGGCTATTAACCAGAGGACTCTGTCCTGGTGATAGGGAAGCTACGGTATTTGATCGAGTGCTTGCCATCCCGGATGGCGTCATTGACACATCCATCGACGAACTCAGCTCTGGAGAGAACGGAGCCATGGTGTTGGATGACAGTGCCTGAGTACTTGCCATCGCTGATGGCGTCATTGACACATCGGTGGTATTCATCGACAAACTCAGCTCTGGTGAGAACGGAGCCGTGGTGTTGGATGACAGTGCCTGAGTACTTGCCATCCCGGATGGCATCATTGACACATCCGTGGTATTCATCGACGAACTCAGCTCTGGAGAGAACGCAGCCGTCGTGCTGGTAGCATCAGCGAACGAACAAGACTCTGATGAGGCTAAAGCCGTGATACTGGACGACACTGACTGGCTACTTGCCATCTCCGACGGACTCAACGACGTCTTGATGGTATTAGCCGACGAACTTGACTCTGCCTCCATTGGAACTGTGGTATTGGCAGATAGTGCTTGAGCACGGGTGCTCTCTGACTGGCCTGGTGCAGCCTCAATAGTGCTGGCTGACGAACTCAACCCTGCTACCAGGGCAGGTGCAGCAGTCTCCGACCATAATACCGTCGTTAACGATACTTCCGAGGCAGTAATGTCCGGCAGTACAAGACTGGAACTGCCCGGTGCGATTTGGAGTGCGACCGTGTTACTGCTGTTAGCAACCACTCCGGGATCGCTGCCCGGCCTGCCCGTAGCAGGCTGCAGGCCTGTGACGGGCGGCTGGCCGGTCGTTAACAATCCACTGGTGGGCGTGGTTCCCCTGTTACCACTGCCACCGGATGAGTGGTGATGACCGGAGTTGTCATTGTCAGATGAATCATCACTATCACCCCCGCCTCCCTTCTTCTTCCCATCTTCTACAAGTTCGTAGATTTCATAACCTACCCAGCCGGCAACGCCGCCTGCCACGACTGCAGCAATGATCATAAGTAATTCCGGGGTCAGGACTCCGACAGCCAGTGTTTCAGCAAAACCGGCCATCAGGGCGGGTGCAGAGAATCCAATAACGCCTTCTGCAATGACCCTTTTTACTGCCTTGTCATACAACTCATCGGCTGCACAACGGCCCATGCCAGCCCCGGCCAGAGCTCTTTTACGTCGACACGCGGGTTCTTTTATTTTGCCCCTGCTGCCTTTGCCACGACTGCGGATATGGGTCCAGTCGCCACCGGGCTCATGGTTTGGCGGGGCGGGTGCCTTGGCCATCAAATCCTCAATATTAGTGCTGAGTCCTTCACCCAGGGATTTCAGAACCTCGGTCTCTGGCACAAACTCCTCTGCGGCACTTTCCCCAATGCTGACCCCGACATCTTCCGCCGCCGCATTGCCCCCGTTCGAGGCCAGTCTTCTTAAAAATGCGCCGCTAGCCACTGAACCTAACGCTCCGCCGACGCTACCAGCCACGATTCCGGCCTTGGCTCCCGCACTTAAACCCGGATCGGTGCTGCCGGAGGCCTGACCACCCGACGAGCCGGGAACCGCAGCACCGGATGGGTGAGCCAACAGCGCCGCTCCGGGAACCTCTGGGGCAATCGCATTGATGGCATCCTTCAGCACCATCAATTGCAGCGAATACTGTATGTCTGCTTCTGCGCTGGCCGCCTGTGACGGTTGGCTCACGGAGGGAACGCCTGCCGGTTGCGCCGGATCTGCAGGGGCTTCCCCTCTGGCTCGGGCAAGCAGGCTTTGACTGGTTTTGGCCATAATGTGAGCATTCAGTTTTTTGATGGCATCCGGTACCGGGGTATTATTGGCCAGAGCATCGTCAAGCACACTGATCACTTCCCGCATTTGCATAATCAGTGGATCGGCTGTGGTTACCTCAGTGCTTGAGGGTGAAGGGAGCAGGTCCTGTTCAGTCAGTTTCTGGCTTAATTTCAGTTTCTTAAGCCCATTTGCACTGGTCACCTTCTCAACGTATTGTTTGGCCAGGGCCTTCGTGGCCACTTTGTCGAGGGCTTCAAGTTCCGTCACCGGCTTGGTCAGGATCTGTTTTAACGTTAAGGCCGAGGTAGGAATGGGAGCCAGGTCAGCCAACTCAGTTATTTCTGCGTCGGTGGGTTGATAAAGATGCCCGATACCTCTTCCGTTGGCAATCTGCACTGGCTGAGTCAATCCAAGGTCGTATTGCTGAGCCAGCGGTATCAGTATGTTCATGGCCCTTGCGACCAACTGATCCATTGAATCGGCACTGGCCACGTGCAAATAGCCTGCGGTATCAGAAGTGCTCAGGGACAGTTGATTATTCACCCTTTGTATTTCAGCATATATGACATGTGGGGGGATGATAACGGGGGAAATGCTAAACTGAACACTAACATCGTCCCCTGCCGGTAACTGGGTTGCCTTCGCATTGAACGCTGCAACCATCTTTGACAGCATTGACCGGACTGTAAGAAATGGCTTACCACCATAGGTTTTAAGCGTAAAACCCATAGTTTTCTGGCTAATTTTACCAAAGTAATGGCTGGCTTTTTTCAGGCCCAGGCTGCGCCATAAACTTACGGGGGAATTGATACTATCTTTACGCGAAATTTCCTGAAGGATCGTCCTGACAAGAGCGGGTAATCGAGCATATCCGGCACCCAGAAAAAT
>NZ_JAHHPP010000078.1 GCF_024606265.1 Endozoicomonas sp. SESOKO1 | reverse complement strand
AGATATAATTTCCTGAATAAAAATCGAATTATATTCGAATTTTATTTTAAATAAAATGATTGTTCAGATATACGCGCTTCAGGAAAATCAGGTTCTTTTTGCCAGGCACTTCAATTTTTCCTGATTCGCCGAAGGATGGGGCAGAAAACGGTACCTGCTTTAGTCAGGCTTGATCAAGAGGTTGTCGCACAGGCAAAAAAGGTTATAAATTAAGAAGAAAAGTGGTCGAAAACAATGTATTACCGGTGTTGTTTTGATGCTGGCAGGTCCTGCCAGCTCCCCCGCCCAGACTGTTTGCTGTGCTGTTCTTCTGGAGGTATGGATGCTCCTGGTCGTTTTTTTTGCGTGCCTGATTGTCGCTGCTACTGCTTTTTTATCACTTCTTGAATCATCTCTGGTAGCCGTTGATGAGTTGAGGCTGGTAACGATCCTGTGCAAAAGGCCTGACAATAAAGCGGCTATCCAGAAAGTCTTTCAGAAAAAGCGGGAGCACCTGTCAGCGATCGTTTTGTTGAGTACTTTGATCAGTATTGCTGGCAGCACTTTTCTTGGAGCGTTGGCTGCCAGGGAGTTTAACGATCTCTGGATGGCCGTTTTTACGGCAATGCTCGCCTATTTTATGCTGGTATTTGCCAAGGTACTGCCAAAACTGCTGGCAGTGCAGATTGCCGACAGGGTCGTCGCCAGGTGTTCACCATTTATCCATCTCATCTATACAGTGACCAGGCCCGTACTGTTGTTGGCCCTGGTCTGGACCCGGCTTTTACCCAAGCCTGTTGAGGAGGCCAGGAGCAGTGATGAGCTACGGAACATTATCAAGCATTACAATAAGCGTGGGGTGATTGGCAAGCGTCAGCGAAAACTGGCTGATGCTGTGCTTACCTCCCACCAGCGGCAGCTGACCGAGCTGGTTGAGCACTCAATACCCGCCGTCTGTCTTACATCCGATGCAACGGTCGCTTCAGCAGAGGCGATGATTCGTTCATCTCCCTGTAAGCGTTATGTGGTTCTCACCGATGGCAGACCTTCCGGCATTGTTCTGTATCGGCATATTGCCCGTTGTCTGGTCAATGAAGAAGCCGATATTCCAGTGGGCGAACTGATGAGAAAAACCATTAATCTGGCACCGGAAACCTCACTGCATGAAGCAATGGCAGCGCTTCATAAGGCCAGGGCATCCATTATCCTGCTTTTGGGAGAGACGGTAGAACAGACCCGTATTGTCACTGCGAAAAAGTTGTACCAGGCTTTACTGCGCTGATTTCGAATCAGGCGACAGATATTGTTAACTGGCTGTAGCCTCATTCATCTATTCTTTCTTCGGGAGTATGCGTCCTGATGCTGGTAGTAGTGCGGAAGGGTCATTTTCACAAGTTCAGAAAACCACTCAAACTCTACGCAAGGTGTGTCACAGGAATCGATGCGGCCTATTTTGTCCATGAAAAATGCGTAGTCATAGCCAGGGCATGTCCTTTTGATGTTCAGGAAAATACCATGGCGGGACATCACCTCAAGCAGTTCCCGGGCAAATATTTTTTCATAATACCCATAGCGGTAAAAAGTATCCGGGGTATGGCGTGTTCGATGTTTATCTGTGCACCCATCGGCTCCTGGCAGGGTCCAGTTATCCTGGTAGCCATGGACTGTCATTTTTGCACGCCAGTGGCAAAATTCCGGATCCCTATTGTAGGGTTCTGATTTGAAAAAAACTTTCGTCAGGTTAAACAGTACTTTTTTGGCGATACCCTCCATGATTACCGCGGCATCGGAAATAAAGTTCGGTTCCCAGTACTGGGCATGGTCACGAAGATGCTCCGGAAGTTGTTTTAGCTGGACGTCACTCAGACGGCAGTTCACGCCGCCCATGTCACGGTAGATAAAATCAATGACAGATAAGTCGTTTTTATCGAGCTTCAGCAATACGTTCTGGCCATGGAACTCAAGATAAAAGCGCTGGCTGTAAATATGATCGACCATTTCCTCCGCAATGGGCCTGAGCAATGTGTCGGTAATAAACAGGGTCGGCGTTTTTTGACTTTGTTCAATCAGGGTATTGAGCAAAGGCCAGTTGTTTATACCAAACAGGGCATACAGTGGAATAATATAGTGGTCCTCAGTCGTGAATAATTCCGGAACAGGCCTATGGATCATACCAGCACCGGATAGATGTACGGCTTCTTCTTCCAGGTCAAGCAGGCGGGCATCAGGGACGAAAGACAAATTTTCTTCCAGGCAGGTAAACTTCCCTGTTTGTTTATTGTTTAATACCGCCGAAGCCGCCACGCTGGCGGCACACTCTTTTTGCACAAGCAACCTGCGGACCCCCCCTATTTTTTCATTCAGGCTGACTTTGACCATGGCAAATTCTGTTGTGCTGCCGACGGGCAGGGCTATCAACAAGGTTCTGAATGAACTCAATGCCAAAGCGGGAACATCAACCTGTGTATGCTGATATTTTCGTGTCAGGGGAGCAAACAGCGTGGTGGATTTCGGGTGTACCAGATACAGGATTTGATTCTGGCTCTCGACGGTGCGCGTGATTGAGCAAAGGCCTTGCCGAAGCTGAAACCGTTTTCCTTCAGAGCAGGGAATCCAGTAGCCTTTTATCATAAAAGGACGGAAAGTGCCGGGATGATACTGATCATCGCTGGCTTCATACCCATGATGAAAACCGGCAACGATTTGTTGATTGTCATCAACAACGTACCGACTCTCTTCGGCCATCGCCAGTCGGTTTTTTTCAGCGTATATATACGCCAGGAAGGTATCTGGCAGTGCCTTGAAAGTATTCCAGAGGGGGCTGCTGTTCATTTGTTCCCGGCAGGACTGGATGTCAGTCTGAAATAACTGATCAATAAGCGATAAACTTTCCCGTTCAGATGATTGATTGTCGACAGGGAGTGAACGCTTTTCCGCCTCTGTCGGTGCAGGGTATACGCGTGGGTTACCAGTTGCGGCCGCTATCATCACTCTATCCTATGAAGTCTCTACCCTGTATCCAGCCTGGGTCATCCTGCTCTCTGGCTGAAAACCAAATTGACGGTTAGCTTCTGAAGCTCGGGATTCGATTGCGGCGCCAGCGGCAAATGTACGTCGTGGTGGGGCGATTTGATCGCTATCACTGACCTGTAAAGCTTCCCGGTGGATATACAGTCCATCGTTCTCATGGGTACGTTTCGCTTCCAGGTATCGCTCCTTGACCAGATAGCCAACCAGGTGCCTGGGCAGGTCCTGCTGAAAGAGTGCATATTGCCAGCGATTGAGGGCACTGCCCCTTACCCGGTATCGCCGGTCAAGGTCTTCCCGGTATGCCTCATGATCAGCACCCAATGAGTGCCCAAAACCGAGCAAGTGCATCAGTTGATAAATGCCATCATCACTTCTCTCGTGATTAAGACGCCAGAACTCATCGGATACAAAACGGTAAGCGTGTTGATACAGTGAAACCGGGGTGTAGTGGGAATGCAAAAGATGGCTGATGGTTTGCTTACTGCCATAAGTAAGGTTCTCATACGCATCAGCCCGGGCCGGGCCAGCGGCGATGGACAACCCGACAAAGCGGTTAACTTGCTCCTGACAGCGGGCGGCCATGGAGGATTCGTAACTGTTTCCGATGGCACTGGCAAGGGATGCTGTAACGCTGTCTTGCAAAAATTGCTGAATAGAATCCTTTATCTTGCTGTTACTGCCACAAACCAACGGCAGTAACAATGACTGTATCCTGCCGGAGAAACCTTCATTGCACCCTTCCAAATCGTTGCCGACAATGGCAGCAAGGTTATTCAGGGCATTGCTGATGGAGTTGTCGGTCAGGTTATAGACTTCTGCATAAAATAACTGGCTGACAAACAGTTCAAAATACTCGACAGCCTCGTCAACCATCCTGCGGCCACTGTGGCCCTGGTCACGCATGCCTGAATAGCGATTAAGCCGCAGGATAAAGTTTCTTTCCAGTGCGGCTAATGCCCCATCAATACCGGGGTTGCTGGCTTTGTATTGCTGGTACGCATGGCAATTCCGGAGTGTCTGGCACAGCGCCCTGATATTCCTGTGAATCTGTCTGCCTGCGTACCTGACATCCCTGTCACTATCACCATAGACAGCGTAGAGTTGTTCCTCGTCAATGACCGGTTGATTCGCCGGTTTCCTGAAATAGCATACTGAGTGATGCCGTAACAGGTCATGACAGAGTTCAATCGATTTCGCTTCAATCCCTGAAATGTGTTGGAGATTCGTCAAGGCGTTTTGAATAGAAAGTAATACCTGATGACTGTTGGTACCTTTTATTTGTTGGTAAATCTCATAGAGTAACGCTGTCTTATAGCTTTTAATGGAATCCAGTTCGCTTACACCCAGTTCCCTGAATAAGTCGATGGCGGTGCGCAGGCTTCTGGTGCCCGTAACCTCTGTCAGTAATTGCTGAAGCTTTAATAACTTATTGAGGTGCGGACAAATGAGCCTTAACTGTCCAACATTCAGATTGGTGCTATAGGTCCCACGGAGAAACTGCTTGGGCTCTCCGTTAGCACCATACATCTCAAGTTCTGTGTAAATTGCTTCAAACTTACCCTTTAAAAAGTCTTTGTCATCATGATTCTCAAGGTTGATGGAAAGCGTATTGAACAGCAAAAAAGGCAGCGTCGGAGGTGAAGGGCTGATCAAACGCAGACATGCTGTGTTCATACGTATCGGGTTTATAAGGATTTCAGCCGTTGATTTTTTTCCGATGCTGACGAAAGGATCAGCGCTATCCCCTGAAATGGGGTCATCCACCCCCAGCAAATCACCGACTATGCCTAAAAAATCGTCATACCATTTGTTTAATTCTTCTAAATGCTGACTAAGCTTGACAGTCTGATCTTTGGTTAATGAGAATCCGGTTTTTCCATCATAATCAGCATCTCCATCCTGCAGGAGGTTCTGGCTGAATAGCAGATCAAAAAAACCATAGCCAAGGGCATAATTGCCATCGGGTACTCTAATCAGGAAATGCCCTTCAGTCTCATGGGGAGCCTGTTGGTAGCCAATGTCTACCGTATACTGTTCCCTGAACTCCGGCGGTATGTCAGCAAGTTCGATCAGATGGGAGAGCCTGATCCTGGTGCTATCTGCCAGGTGCTTATCACTTTTGCACTCCCGATAGGTGGCAGCCAGAGTGCTGTCGGCCAACTGATCGACTTCATGCTGGTCCCAGTGCAGCCAATGGCTGATCAGCTTTCGTTTCTCAATGGTGGCGATTTTCTCTGCCTGTTGGTCAACCTGGTTGGCAAGGGCTGTTTCTAGCGAATTGACATCCCCTCCATGCTCATGAAAAAAATTCAGGAGGTACTCCATATGCCCGGCAGTTTGTTGTCGCAATGGTTGCAGCTGCCTGAATGTTGATGGGTCTTCAAGAAGGGTGATGACTTTGGCCCGGGTTTTTAAGTCAAGGCATTGCGTGAGATGTTCAATGCTTTGCGGTGACCAGGTTCCTGACAGGTTTGATGTACTGATAATTTGCTGAACAATAGTTCCATAATCAATATCAGCGATGGATTCCCGGGGTTCCTGTGGCCTATCCATGGCTGCGGCCAATGATTGATCCGTATCGGGAGAGGATGCTGCCCCTTGCGCCCCTGCAGCGAATGGAAGTGGTGGAGGGGTAGCGATGAAGGGTATTGAATTGATATGAGGCATGGATACATCCTGATTCATTCGGCAACTGAATTCATTGACCCGGGAATTGATAAAAAGTTCTTGAGTACTATTGCGCTCATCAGTCACTGGTCATGAGTACAACTGTTGATCACCGTTTTTCCTGCCTGACTACTAATAGGGTCAGCTATGTTATAATCCCGCCCATTTCAGGTTGTCCCAGATAGTTGAATTCAATTATGTCTCATACTGTTGAAGCCGATGTGGTGGTGATTGGTGGTGGTATTGCCGGTCTCTGGTTGTTTCGCACGTTGAATACCCTGGGCTATCGGGCCCTGTTGCTGGAGCAGAACGCCCTGGGTGGTGGCCAGACCATAAAATCCCAGGGCATTGTCCATGGCGGCACAAAATACACATTAACCGGACAGTTAACCAATGCTTCCCAGGCCATTGCCGGTATGCCGGAGCGCTGGCGTAATGCCCTGGCTGGCAAGGGCGGGGAGGCCGATCCGGATCTTCGTTCGGCCCGTATCCTGTCTGAATACCACTACCTCTGGTCGCCGGGTGATATAGGCTCTCGGATGACCTCTTTCTTTGCCAGCAAAGCGCTTCGTGGACGGGTTGATGCATTAACCAGGGAACAGTTCCCAGCCATTTTCAAGCATGATGGTTTCCGCGGAAAGGTATATCAGCTCAATGAAATTGTTCTGGATATCGCTACTGTCACTGAGGCCCTGGTCAACGGTCTGGAAGACAAAACGATTAAAGTAGACTGGAGCGAACAGGGAAATGCCCGGTTGTTAACGGATGCTCAGGGTGAAATTGATGCTGTTGAGTTAGTTGATACCTCTCTTAATACCTCTCCCAATAACAACGGCCACAAAACCCTCCTAAAAGCCAAACGCTTTGTGCTGGCTGCCGGTGAAGGCACTGAGGCGCTTCTGAATACCTGGGGTATTATTGATCCGAAAATGCAGGTGCGTCCCCTGCAGATGGTGATGGTCCGCCATGAGCATCCTGAACCCATCTTTGCCCACTGCCTTGGCACAACACCACTGCCGAGAATAACCATTACCAGCCATCCGGATAAGGATGGGAAGTGGGTCTGGTATCTCGGCGGAGGCATTGCGGAAGATGGTGTCAAACAGTCTGCTGAGGTATTGATTGCCACAGCGAAAAAAGAGCTGAAAGCGTTGTTGCCCTGGGTAGACCTGAGTCGGGCGCAGTGGGATACCCTGCGGGTCAATCGTGCTGAGCCTAAACAAAGCCGCCTGCTTCGCCCGGATGCGGCATTCTGTCAGCCGGTTGCCAATGCTATTGTGACCTGGCCGACGAAATTGGCACTGGCTCCCAATCTCTCCGATGAGGTGATTCGGTTGCTGCAGGAGGATGATATTCGTCCGGCCGATGAAGGAAGCTTCTCTGTGCCTGAAGGATTTTCCCGGCCTGAGATCTGCCCAAACTTCTGGCAAGGGCATTTTGAACAGAGGAAGACATCATGAGCCAGCGTCTTGATAAAAAGCAGATAGCCGGTACTGATCTTGAAGTATCGCCATTGGGTTTCGGCACCGTCAAGTTTGGCCGGGATCAGGGCGTAAAGTACCCGGAACGTTTTACGATTCCTGATGACCGTGAAATGTTTGATCTGCTTGGTCTGGCTCATGATCTTGGCATGAACCTGCTGGATACGGCTCCAGCCTATGGTGCCAGTGAAGAACGTCTTGGCCAGTTATTTACAAGACATAAAGGGCTTCGTGAACAGTGGGTCATCTGCAGCAAGGTTGGCGAAGAGTTTGTCGCGGTTGAAAATGGCCAGGGTGAGTCTTATTTTGATTTCTCGGAGCAGCATATCCGGTTCAGTGTTGAGCGAAGCCTGAAACGCCTGAATACTGATGTGATTGAGCTGATGCTGGTCCACTCCAATGGTGATGATGTCAATATCATAGAGCAGACCGGCTGCCTGGAAGTGCTGGCTGACCTGAAAAAAGAGGGGAAAATCCTCGCTTCGGGTATGTCCACCAAAACCGTTGCCGGTGGTGTTCTGGCGCTGAAGCATTCCGACGTTGCCATGGTGACCTATAACCTGAATGAACAGGGTGAGAAGCCGGTCCTGGACTATGCGTTGGAACATGGAAAAGGAATCTTTATCAAGAAAGCCTTTGCCAGTGGTCATGCCTGTCTGTCTGGCCATCTTGCTAAAGAGAATCCCGTTCTGGAAAGTATGAAGCTGGTTTTTTCACACCCGGCGGTTTCTTCAGCTATCGTGGGCACCATCAATCCTGTTCATATGCAACAGAATGTAGAGGCGTGTCTGAAAGCCTGTCGGTGGTAAAGCTTCTATTTATTACGGAGGCTCCCATGCTTCAGGCGCTCTGCGCTATGGGTGGAGAATTTCGCGAGCTTCGTAAAATACTGAATCAGGGTATCAGATTTCACTGGGTTAACTGTTGGTCCATCCTGTTCTCACGCATGCAGGCTGAATAAATATAATCGTCCTCTGGAAAGTCAACGGTCACTATATTCACCCGGTTATTGTGGCTGCGGGCCGCGTTAGCCGCATAGCGCAAAAATCCGGATGGGTAGCGTAAGGTTCTGACAAATGATCGCAGGTTGGATGGTTGCCCGGGGACTGCACCCTGCTTCAGATCATCCGGGCTTTCTGTCATGGTCATCTGGGTAATATGAAGTTGGTTGTTGTTACGATGCTCCAGATTGTTGGCAATACTGTCCAGTAGTGGGTAGGGGCGGTTTTTGTTATGCCAGCGGTTGGACAGTGTCGCGTCAGTTGGCCAGCCAGAGAATACGGCTGAATGAAGCGTGGATATCACAATAATCTGGTAGCCGCTGTTCTGGAATTGTTGAATAGTGTTTGAGGGACTCATCTTTGGGGGAGCAATGCTGCTGCCAAAACTGGCATGTAAAGCCTGAAATAATTCATCGATATCAGCCTGCATCATGCCAAAGGCCTCATGAATATGAAAAATAATGATTTCCTCGGGGTTTTCGTTCAGAAACTGCTTGATATCAAGGATGATATTATCAATGGATGCACCCGCAAGCCCGTGGACAGTGACCAGCTGGCCATTGATCTTTCTGGGGCGAATGTCAAGGTAGCGAACACCTGCCGCAAACTGTTGATAGGTGTTTAGCCCCTGGGTTACAGCCCACCATCGAACCAGTTCTTTAAAGGGCGTCAATAAATAGCTTCCAGAATAATAATCAAACAACTGCTTCAAGCTTTCCCACATGTAAGGATCTTCATCGGAGAAAGGGGTAATGTCATAGCTGCCACTGTCGTGGGTACCCGGAATACATATTTGATTCAGTGGCGCGTCATAACTTTGATAGAGTTCGGCCATCCATTGGTTGGGTTGTGGTAACGGGTCGGTAGCATCAAAATCCTGCACCAGGTTGATACCATAGAGTTCACTGACACGTCCCGATTTGCCGAATTCGATACGGATCCCTTTTAATAATGAGGTGGGGAAGGCTTTTCTGAAGTGCCATTTTTTGACGAGCCGGTTGAAAAATCGGGACTCATGAATGACCAGGCGCTCTTCCGGCTGGATATCACGGCACCACCGCTGGCCACGTTTCAATGTCATTGGCTTCCCATTAGCGGGAAAAATCGTATTTCCACTGCTTTCAATGGTGATGCCGATGGCAACGTTGCTCGCCAGTGCCGAGTAAACTTGAGTGAGTTGATTGTCCAGACAGAATTTATCTTCCTGAAATCCAGAGGATGATAATGTTGTTCCCATTAAGATCAGGGAAACGATCCATCGTGTAACCACGGGTAATTTCTCAAGCATGGGCCTGATCGATATATCGACCCTTGATAAGTCCGGTTAATAAGTACTTGTTGTTTGAACAGTGGGATCCTGTGGATACCGTCACGTCAGACGGTCAGCATAGTAGAGGAGGGGGTAGTCTGTCAGGCAATACCCGGCAGACTATTCAGAAGATCGGAGGCTTGGGAGTTCAGGGGGGGCATGCTGGTTACGGACTCCCCCGGGCAATCATCAGGCAGGTTGGGCTTCTTTTTCATCGCGGATTTTATCCACAATGGCCGTAGTTGAGCAGTTCTCCAGGAAAGCCAGCACTTTTACTTCACCACCGTATTCATGAACAATGGGGGCGCCGACCACTTCATCCAGTGAATAGTCGCCACCTTTTACCAGTACATCCGGCTTGATTGCCCGAATCAGGTTTTCCGGTGTATCTTCATCAAAACTGACCACCCAGTCCACCGCTTCCAGACCAGCAAGTACTGCCATCCGTCGGTCCACAGGATTAATCGGGCGCCCTTCACCTTTCAGGCGGGTGACAGACGCATCGCCATTAATGGCAAGAACCAGTCTGTCCCCCTGCTTGCGCGCCTGCTCCAGGTAGCCAACATGGCCAGCGTGGAGGATATCAAAACAGCCATTGGTAAATACGATCTTTTCGCCATGGGCCCGGGCATCTTCAATGGCAACCATCAACTGTTCTGCTGAAACGGCCCCTCTTTCCGCACCCAACTCCCGGTTTACTTCACGCCTCAGCTCTGGCATGGAAACACTGGCGGTGCCCAACTTGCCAACAACAATGCCTGCGGCAATATTGGCAAGACCTGCTGCCTGGGGCATATCACAGCCCGCGGCCAGGGAGGCGGCAAGTACTGATATGACCGTATCTCCGGCACCTGTTACATCGAAGACTTCTCTTGCCCTTGCCGGGAAGTGAACTTCAGGCTCATTTTCCCGGATCAGGGTCATGCCGTGTTCACTGCGGGTAATCAGCAGCGCTCCCAGCTCAAGCTCTTTTAACAGTTGTTGGCCTTTCTTGACCAGCTCTTCTTCGCTGCGGCATGGGCCAACAATGGTCTCGAACTCTTTCAGGTTGGGCGTTATCACCGTTGCGCCACGATAGCGTTCAAAGCTGCTGCCTTTGGGGTCAACGAGTACCGGGATATTATGGGATCGGGCCAGACGAATCAGCTGCTGGCTGCCTTGCAGGGTGCCTTTGCTGTAATCAGAAAGGACAATAGCGCCCAGGTTGTGGATAAGGCGGGCGGCTTTTTCTTCAATGACATCGGGGCTCAGGCCATCAAAGGTCTCCTCATGGTCCAGGCGAATCAATTGTTGATGCTGGGAAATGACCCGTAACTTGGTAATGGTCGGCACGCCCGGGATTCGGGCAAAGCTGCAGTAAATGCCTGCGGCCTCGAGTCGGGTCTGAAGAGTATCTGCGGCTTCGTCATCACCGGTTGCACCGATAACCCATGCCGGTGCGCCCAGTGTGGCAATGTTGAGTGCAACATTGCCTGCTCCACCGGGGCGGTCTTCTATCTGCCCAACTTTGACTACAGGCACCGGCGCTTCCGGTGAAATCCGGGAGGTGGCACCATGCCAGTATCGATCCAGCATGATATCGCCAATTACCAGGACTTTGGCCAGATCAAAACGGGGAATAGTCAATTTCATCAATGATGTCCAGTCAGATTAATGACAGTTTCTTACCTTATCACAGCCGTGCGATCCTTACCTTAACGTCATATGACGGGTATTTTTACAGGCTGGGTAGCACACACAGGTACACATTATGCCTCTCGTTTAACGTTTCTGAATTTGGGAGCTGTACGGCTGTTTCACGGTAAATTCGCTACTTTACCATAGATGATTTTTGCTGCGTAAGAGAGGGAGAACATTAATCGTGTGACGTCCAACCTTATCAATATCATCAATCAATCCATCAGCAACCTGACGTTTAAGTGGGGATCTGCTGTACGGCAACAGGCGGTTCATCCTGAAACTGCATCTTGTGCAGTTTGGCGTAATGCTCGCCTTTCGCCAGCAGTTCTGTATGAGTACCCCGCTCAATAATTCGGCCATGCTCCATCACCAGGATGCAGTCGGCATTCTCAATGGTTGAGAGGCGGTGGGCAATCACCAGGGTGGTACGGCCTTTCATGATGTCATCCAGGGCTGCCTGTATATGGCGTTCGGATTCCGTATCCAGGGCTGAGGTTGCTTCATCCAGAATCAGGATTGGCGCATCTTTAAGCACCGCACGGGCGATGGCCAGACGCTGACGCTGGCCGCCGGAGAGAAGTACGCCATCTTCGCCAACAAGCGTGTGAATACCATCAGACATGTCTTTGATGAACCCTGTGGCATGGGCCGCTTCAGCGGCCAGGCGGATATCTTCCTCATCAGCAGTATCCCCAAGGGCACCATAGGCAATATTTCTGGCGACGGTATCGTTGAACAGGGTGATGTTCTGGCTGACCAGGGCAATATGGCTGCGCAGGTTTCTCAATTCAAAGTCATTCAGGGAGACACCGTCAATCAGGATATCGCCTTCGGTATGGTTATAAAACCTGGGAACGAGATTGGCGAGGGTGCTTTTTCCGGAACCGGACCGGCCGACCAGGGCGTAGGTTTGTCCGGGCTTAATGGTGAAGTTGATGTCTTTCAGTGCGGGTGAATGAGCACCGGGATAGGTAAAACCAACCTGCCTGAATTCAACACATCCGGTTACCCGGTCACAGTTGTACTGGCCATTATTGGCTTCTGGTGTTTCATCCACCATGTCGAAAATACTTTCTGCTGCCGCTATGCCTTTCTGGATATTGGCATTCACTTCACTGAGCTGGCGGATCGGTTTCGGTAACAGGGCTGCTGCCGTCACATAACCCACCAGGGTTGCTGTGGTTGAGTCACCTTTGACAAACAGCACCATAAACAGCAAAAGGGCAAGGGCTATGGAGACAATGAATTGCAGAATCGGCGTATGGACCGAACCCGCTTTAGCCAGCTTAAGGTTCTGGCGGGTATTGGCTGCACTGGAAGCCCGGAAGCGGTCACATTCATAATCTTCACCACCAAACCCCCTGACCTCCCGATAGCCATTAATGGTTTCCGAGGTCACGTGGGTGAGATCACCCATGGAATTTTGAATATTTCTGCTGATCCTGCGGAAACGTTTGCTGGCATAGGCAACCACCATGGCAATGATTGGCAGTGCGGCAATAAATATCAGGGTCATCTGCCAGCTGGTGTAAAACAGGAAACTGAGCAGGAAGACAACGGTCAACCCTTCCCGGACGGCAACACGGATGGCATCGGTAGCCGCCGAAGTCACCAGGCTGACGTTATAGGTAATGCGGGCAATCAGGTGACCGGAATTGTGGTTATCAAAGAATGCATTGGGCAGATTGATCATGCGCTCGAACATCTCGGTTCTCAGGTCATGGATAACAAAGTTCGCGACCTTGGAGATGTAGTAATTACCCAGATAAGAGCCGATACCCCGGACGATGGCGATGATAACCATCAGGGCCGGGATCAGCCAGATTGATGAGATACCTGAGCTGGCAAGCCATTCCCAGTTCTGCAGCAGGGTAACCTCTTCACCTTCCAGTGCCTGGACAAAGTATTCAAGAAGCTTGGCAAAGGCGGGCTGGGTCAGGGCAAAAATGGCCAGGCCAAGGAGGCTCAGGGCAAAATACCCCGCGTAGCGTTTTACGTAAGTCAGCAGTCGAAGGTAAACCTGCAGACTGCCAGCATTAAGGTTTTGTTCTGACATGGTATAGGATCATTTTCCGGCTCTGGACAGACATTGCCATGAGCGTAACTGCCGCTTCCCCTGAATGAAAAGTCTGGCGGGGAAGATCGTTCTGGCGGCATAAGTATAAAAATCAAGATCAACCCGCGAGGATAACAGCGAAATCAGCCATTTAGAAAGCCTTTTAGTAACTCTTTAAGTAACTATTGTGACAATAATCAGGACTGTCAAAAAATTACCTGCCATAGCCAGGTATGACGCTTTGAACCGGCCTGCCATAAAAAGTCATCACGCCAGCACCACTCACCACTGAAAAAAGTCAGCTTATCCGGTTACAACTGTCAGCCATTCAGTTCTCGGCCATTGCGTTCATCTTCCTTCCTAAGCTGAGAACGTAAGCAATGAAGATTGTGTTGTCCTTCATCTTATTACTTATTGCGGTTTTTGTTGTCCCGCCTGCGGTGAATCCAGTGAGTTAATGCCCGAGCCTGTTGGCCATGAACGCCTCTGTCCCGGGTTTGCCGGATTCATGTCGACTGGTTGTAAACAAGGATGTCATATGAAGCACAAACATCAAAGGAATGGTTCTGCCCGCAGAGAAAGCATTGGACATAACCTGAAGAAGGCCCTGCTGCTCTCAACCCTGATCTGCTCTCCCGCACTTTATGCCGAGTCTTACAGCGCTCCTCCCGAGAATTATGCATCACCTGTGTCCGGTTATGCCGACGATGAACCGGCTGGAGATGAATACTACCGGTATGAAGATTACCCGCAAGAGCGCTATAACCACAGCGTGTGGTGGATCGCCGGTATTGGCGCTGCCAGTGCTGCCGGGCTGGCCAGCAGCAGTATTGATGACGACAAGAAACAGCACTTCGGCATCTCCATGGCTTTGGGGGCTGTCAGTGAGTTTGGCCTGCGACAGCTGGATATCGCCACCGGGCATCGCTGGGGACGGATTGCCCTGGCCACCGGGATCGGAGTGGTGCCGGGTGTTCTCAAGGAACTCGCTGATGACCGGAAAGACAACAATAAATTCGATAAAAACGACCTGCTGGCCGATGCGCTGGGCAGCTTTGCCGGAGCTATACTCTCCGATCTGATACAGGGGCCGGCAGATACCGGGCCGCGTTATGGTGTGGTGGTTAGCGTAGATGAAATCGGGTTGGCCGTGAATTATCCGTTTTGAGTCAGCGGTCGGAATGAGCGGAGCTGATTGCTGCGTAATGTAGCAACCATAAACCTTAAAAGGCACTACTACAGAAAAGTGCCAATACCCACATCCCCTCGTTCCCATGCTATGCGTGGGAATGAGTCCAGCTGAGTTCTTGCGTAAGCATAAAACCCTTTGTGCCAATTCGTGTTTTTCATACCCGTCGGATAAGTGCTTGATATACGAGTTTGACAGTGTTCCGAAGCAGTGATTATTTTTGATGTATATTTTCAGAATGTGTGACAAGGCGTAAATGTGAAACTAAAACGTGCCTGCAAAGAACAATTCTATCCAACACCTGAGCAAGAAAAACTTGCCAGGGTAACGTAAAAAGGTGTCCGGAAACGTCTCGCTATAACAGGAGCTCATGCTGACACAAGTCTATTCCCGGCCAGGCTCGCGGGGATCAAAGCCAGAATCATCAGAATCACTGTCGCTGAAATCGGAAAGATCCGTTATTGAGTCTCCCTCTGATTTCTCAGGATCGATTAATGAAGCGTTCATACTGGCTGCCACGCTGGCCCTGGCATTGAGAAAATTGTTGTTTTTTGGACGGGCTTTCCAGAGTGGATTTTGCTGGACTGCATAACCTCGATTCATCAGCTCACCAAGAACAGCGTGAAACTGCTCTTCATTGAAAATCATGCAGATCCCTTCTGCCATATTTAATGAGGCTGGCAGAAAAGCGGTAATGGGGTAATTTGCCTGCTCATCAGTGGCCAGGCTATGAACATCAACATTGTGATGAATAACCCGGTGTTTCCTGCCTAATGCCCGTTCGTAATAGCTAACCATATCCCGGGTTCGGTTTGACACATTCCCCATATCCGGATCCTCCCTGAAGAGGGTCTGCCCGGATTCATCTTTTACCGAATAAAAATCGTTCAGCAGTTTTTTTTCCAACAGGTCATAGCCTGCCAGTCTCTCCTGCAACACCGCTTTGGATATTGCCCCGGCAGCAAAGGATTTCTGCGTTCTCGACCGGTACTTGTCTACCTGCCGGATAACAACCTGGTCTGATACCAACGGTATGGGTAATCGGTCCAAACGCCCCAGATCCAGGCTCTCCTGGGGAAAAACCTCCATCAGCGGATCAATATCTGCGGTCATTGGCTGCGCTGCCTTGCCCGGCCCGGTTGCTGGCTGCGCAATCACCATGACAGGAGCCGGAGATACTTGATCAGCGTCGTAGACAGCCCATTGGCCATCGGGTTCCCTTATCAACAACTGGGTATGTTCAGGCCCGTCACTGCGATGGCAGGCCCGTGTCTTGAAATAGAGACACCGGGCACCGTGTTCATTGACCTGTTCATTGCGTTGATACAGATAGCCATTGCGCTCAAGCTCCTCAACGCGGGCCTGGCTGATTCTTAATGGCACAGACTGGGCGTATTGGTTGCCGTTGCGATCCACCTCTTTCAGGCACTTTTCTGCCAGCTTGCTGTATTTCTCTATTTTACTGTTATTGTCCAGGGCCAGTTTGCTGTACTGCTGAAGTACTGGAATGGTGCCCGCCTGGGCACCCCAGTTACTGCTTTTTCCCTTGATCCTGAAATGCTTGGTGGGCCACCCTTCATCAATCAGGGTGCGACAGACCGGTTCCACAGGTCGGGTAAACAGTGCGGCGCCGCGGTTATTGGCAGCCTCTTTCAGCCTGCTCAGAAGATCATGGGGAATCCCCTGGAGGGAGTGTGCTGCAACCCGTTGCAGGCCGGTAATCACTTTGTCCCGGGAGGTAGGTTGCTGCACAGGGTCAGCCAGAGTGATCAGTGAATCACTGAGGCTTTTTGGTGAATTTATCCGACTCGCTGGCCTGTCACCCTTGCCAATATAAGTATCACTGGTCCCGGTGATCGGAGATACCTGCCGGGTATTGGCAAAAACACCCTGGCTGTTACCCTTGACCGGGCTGCGTTTGTTCTCTTGAGCTGGATATTGAGTTGATGTATCTGTGCTAATTTTTCTGGCCATGGTAAACAGCCTTCCCCAGTTCATCCCTTTGCGAGCGAAACCATCAATGCTTTGCATCGGCAATCCCTGCTCCCGTTAGAGGGTCGGTTATCCACAGATTCCTATTGTTAATTTAATCGATGTGACCTGAGTGTTTATACCCAGTGAAGTCTGGTGAATATAGGGGTCTTTAAAGCTTGCGTCACAAAGGCCAGATAGATAGCATGGCTGCCATTTTAATTGTCGCATTTCAGGCATAACAGATTTAGAAATTGTGTACAAAAATGTGCACATACTTCTTAAAAATTCAGATTGAGAGGTTTAGTGATCCTTGGAAATTCATAAGTTAAGAAATGTTGCCATTATTGCCCACGTAGACCACGGCAAGACCACGCTGGTGGATAAACTGCTGCAGCAGTCAGGTACCCTTGGCCGCAAGGATCAGGGCGCTGAGCGGATCATGGACTCCAATGACCAGGAAAAAGAGCGCGGCATTACCATCCTGGCCAAGAATACGGCGATTGAGTGGCAGGATTTCCATATCAATATCGTGGATACCCCAGGGCATGCTGACTTCGGTGGTGAAGTTGAACGTGTACTCTCCATGGTTGACTCGGTTCTGCTGCTGGTGGATGCCGTTGATGGTCCGATGCCCCAGACTCGCTTTGTTACCCAGAAGGCCTTCGAACAGGGCTTGAGCCCGATTGTGGTGATCAACAAGGTTGATCGTCCGGGTGCTCGTCCTGACTGGGTTATGGATCAGGTGTTTGATCTGTTTGATCGTCTCGGTGCAACGGATGAGCAGCTGGACTTCCCGGTTATTTACGCCTCCGCGCTGAACGGTGTTGCCGGCCATGATCCGGAACATCTGGCCGATGACATGACGCCGTTGTTTGAGATGATTACCGAGCGTGTGCCTTCACCGCCGGTCAATGTTGACGGTCCTTTCCAGATGCAGATCAGTGCTCTGGATTACAACAGCTATGTCGGTGTTATTGGTATCGGCCGTATCACCCGTGGTGTGCTTAAGCCTGGCCAGCAGATTGTGCTGGTGGATCGCGACAACAAACAGCGTAAGGCGAAAGTGCAGCAGGTGATGGGGCATCTGGGCCTTGAGCGTGTTGAAGTGGCCGAAGCCCGTGCCGGTGATATCGTCTGCATTACCGGTATTGATAAACTGAACATTTCTGACACGATCTGCGATCCGGAATGTCCTGAAATGCTGCCTCCGTTGACCGTCGATGAGCCAACAGTGAGCATGACCTTCCAGGTGAATGACTCGCCGTTTGCGGGTCAGGATGGCAAATTTGTTACCTCCCGTAATATCCGTGAGCGTCTTGATCGCGAACTGATCTCCAACGTAGCGCTGCGTGTTGAGCAGGGCGATGATGCGGATAAGTTCAAGGTGTCCGGTCGTGGTGAACTGCACCTGTCCGTTCTGATTGAAACCATGCGTCGTGAAGGGTTTGAGCTGGCGGTTTCTCGTCCACAGGTGGTGGTCAAGGAAATCGACGGCGTTAAACAGGAGCCCTTTGAGCACGTGGTGGTGGACATTGAAGAACAGCACCAGGGACCGGTTATGGAAGAGCTTGGCCAGCGCCGTGCTGAACTGAAGGATATGGTGCCGGATGGCAAAGGCCGTGTGCGTCTTGATTTCATTATGCCTGCCCGTGGTCTGATCGGTTTCCGTTCCCAGTTCCTGACCCTGACGTCAGGCAGCGGTATCCTGACCTCCATCTTCGATCACTATGGCGAAGTCAAGGGTGGGGAAGTTGGCCAGCGCAATAACGGTGTTCTCATCTCCATGGTGAATGGTAAGGTTCTGGCTTATGCCCTGTTCAGTTTGCAGGAGCGTGGCCGCCTGTTCATTAACCCTAACGTTGACGTCTATGAAGGCCAGATTATCGGCCTGCACAGTCGCGATAATGATTTGACGGTAAACCCGACCAAAGCCAAGCAGCTGACTAACGTTCGAGCCGCAGGCACCGATGAGAATATCATCCTGACGCCCCCGGTTCGTCACTCTCTGGAGCAGGCCCTGGAGTTTATTGATGATGATGAGCTGGTTGAGGTGACGCCTAACCATATCCGTATTCGCAAAAAGTTCCTGAAGGAGCATGAGCGCAAGCGTGCAAGTCGCTCGAAGTAATACTGGCGAATAATTGAAATATTGTCGTTGCAGGACCCCGCCTGATTGCTGAGCGGGGTTTTTTATGCCCCTAGCCAGGGATTGCCGGGGTATGGGGCCATGGTCGCTACCAGGGTAATAATCACCGAAATTACAAGGCATGCTGCAATCGTATAACCCGGCGATGCAATCCAGCCTTCCAGCCAGTGCGGGTCACGTTTCCCCACCGATAAAAAGTGTCGGTTCTTTTCATGTCTGACCCGGTCGCCTTTGTCAGCCTGATAGCGCTGCCGCATTTTTGCAATGTCGGAATTTGTCAGAGGTGATACCGGGGGCCTGTTGGTTTTCTGGCTCATTCGGTGAGAGACCAGAAAACCGTTTTCCAATGGTGAGGTGAGTAATATGACCGGGATGATTTGTGGGTTGTCGTAGAGTTTAAGAAGGGTTGAGAACGAGTATTCACTATTGTCCAGAATCACCGCTGGCGAGGAGGTCAGATCGGTGCTGACAGGCCCGGGACCCAGTATTCTGGAAGTGAGTATCCGGTTGTGGCTGATATCAATATCAACAATATACAGATTCAACGATAGGGCTATGCACTGCAAAACAGCTCGCCGTTTTTCCCTGACGCCCTTGAAATGGTCCAGGGTTAAGATTTCAGGGCAATGTTGAGTATTGTTTATGACGGTTCTGGTTAACGCTTCAAACAACGCCGAGTAAAGCTGATCATCATTGGCAAGACGTTTTTCCAACTCTGTGTAATGGTTCAACCAGCCAGCCAGACCCTGTTTATCCTGCTCAAGGATGAAGGTGTCAAAGACGGTTTCCTCTTTTTTATTTAAATTCAGTACCGGCTTGAGCAGTTGATTCAGCTCATTCACCTCCATTGTGCCCGCCGAAATAAAAAGTTGTGAAAGGTAGCGATAAAACTGTTCAGGTCGGGTTGTATGCAGGGCCTGTAAAGTCTCTCGGGTGTATTGCCCGCGATCATTCTGTTGGGTTTTATCAGGATTGGTTATGTAAATTTTTAAGCCTGCCTTATCCACCCACTGCTGAACCATTATTTGATCGTCATCAGAGAAGTATTGGTAAGCTCCCGCCGGTATTGTCATAAGGCCAATCAAAAAGACCAGTACTGTTTTAATTTCTCTGCCTGACAGGTATTTCATATGCTTCGGACTATCGCTGTTTTTATTACCATCTTCATAAAGGTCAGCCTTACAGGTCTCAGACAGGCTGTCGGCAAATTAGTTCAAGTTATGTTTATGAGAGTGACGAAGCGCCCTTTGCTGCAATAACCGTTTAAGGTTAAGGTAAAGCATTATTCTGGTGTTTTCCTGAAAGGATTTTCCATGCGCACCCTGTATCCTGCCATCAAGCCCTACGCTACCCGGCACCTGCAAGTTGATGATATTCATGAGGTATACATTGAAGAGTGTGGCTCTCAGGATGGGATACCGGTTCTATTTGTCCATGGAGGGCCAGGGGCCGGCTGTACAGAGCGGGATCGCCGTTTTTTTGATCCGGAAAAGTACCGGATTATCCTTTTTGATCAGAGGGGATGTGGACGCTCCAGGCCCCATGCTGAGCTGAAGCAGAACAACACCACCGCTCTGATTGAAGATATGGAACTGATTCGCAAAAGCCTTGAGGTTGAGCAGTGGCTGGTGTTTGGTGGCTCCTGGGGCTCAACCCTCTCGTTGCTTTATGCCCAGGCCCATCCGATGCGCGTGTCAGGACTGGTGGTCCGGGGGGTTTTTCTTTCCCGGCAGCAGGACCTTGACTGGCTTTACAAAGAGGGAGCCAGCCGAGTATTTCCGGATCACTGGGCGCACTTCCTTGAGCTGATACCCGAGGGTGAGAGAGGCGATCTTCTGGAAGCGTATTATCAGCGGCTGTTTGGCGAGGATGAGCTGGCCAGAATGAATGCTGCCAAGCACTGGTCTTTGTGGGAGGGGAATGCGGCAACCCTGCGACCCAACCATGAACTGGTGGATCACTTTGCCGACCCGCACCTGGCCTTATCCCTTTCGCGGATAGAGTGTCATTTCTTTAAACATAATTCCTTTATTAACCCGAATCAGATTATCGAGAAGATGAATCTGATATCCGCCATTCCCGGCGTGATCGTCCATGGGCGCTATGACATGATCTGTCCGCTTGATAATGCACAGGCCCTTGCGGATCACTGGCCGCAAGCAGATTTACAGATTATCCGGGATGCTGGTCATGCCTCCTGTGAGCCGGGCATTGTGGATGCGCTGGTCAGGGCAACGGATGATTTTGCCCGAAGACTGGCTCCATAGAAGACTGGCTTCGTTTATTGGAAAAACTCGAGATGTATCGATGAAAGGTTTGATTCAGCGGGTCAGGCATGCCAGCGTGGTGGTGGATGGGGAAACGGTTGGAGAAATTGGTTCCGGAATTCTGCTATTGCTGGGTATTGAAAAAGGGGATGACCCGGTTCTGGCGGACAAACTGCTGGAAAAAGTGCTGAAATATCGGATTTTCAGTGATGACCAGGGCAAGATGAACCTTGGTTTGAAAGATGTGGGTGGCGGTTTGCTTATTGTTTCCCAGTTCACCCTGGTTGCGGATACCTGTAAAGGGTTACGACCCAGCTTCAGTTCCGGAGCATCTCCTGAGCAGGGGGAGCAGCTTTACAACTACTTTGTTGAACGTGCTAACAATATGCACCCGAATGTTGCTACAGGCCGTTTTGGTGCCGATATGAAGGTTTCACTGCTCAATGATGGTCCTGTTACGTTTCTTCTGGAGTCTTAGGTCAAATTTCAGAATTCAGGGAAACAAAACGAATCTTCATGCCTGTTTAACAGAGGCATGAAGATTCAGTCCACAAGCTAATTATTAATGTTACAGGGCCGTTTCCATCACTCCGGAACCATCGGTTTTAGCTGTTTTGTAAGTAGTCATTTCAAACTGGTCACACTTGCCAGAAGAAGGTATTGGCAGTCTTGGCAAGCTGTCAGCTTCCTGTTTATCAACGATGCTGTAGGTTGACAGGTCAACGGGGACTTTGTAAGAACACTTCATGAAGCCATCTTCCGTTTCATTCACCTTCAACAGTTTTTCGTCGAATTGAATTCTGCGAAGTTCAGCTTGATAGTTCCGATTGTGAAAGTGCTTGTGAACTGCACCTGCAATTTTGCCAGGTCCCGGGCATACAGCGACAATACTGGAACCTGCCAGTTGGCCAGCAGGATAAAAATATTGTCCAAACGCGGCATTTAATGACTGTCGGTAAAAGAACCGGGCAAATAAGCCGGTTGTAGTATGATTAACTACGGTCTTCACAGCCCAGGGGCCAAATTGAGCTCCGACGCCTCCGCCAAAATATCCGGCGGCCATCACTGCAGCAGGTCGAGCCAAAGGAGCCAGTTTGCTGGTAAACGACCTTGCAGCTTGAGCTAATCCGTTGAATATGGCAGAACCACTCATGGTTAATCTCCTTAGATATCTCTCTGCACTACTGTTCTAGACTACGAGATTCTGGAAAAGTTCCGCCAATGTTGACTTGTGGGGCAAAATAATTGTGGGTGACGTGGGAGGGAGCCTGACACTTGATCGCTTCGAAGGGTGCCAGGCGGGTATCAGGCTATTACATCTGCTCGACGGTTTCAATGCCCAGCAGGCCGAGGCCCAGCTTCAGGGTTCTGGCGGTGAGCGCGCAGATCTGCAGGCGGCTGTTGCGCCGGGCTTCAGAAACACCTTCCTTGTTAACCGGGCAGGCTTCATAGAACTTCATAAAGGCGCCGGAGATGTCGTACAGGTAGGCGCACAATTGATGTGGCAGTCCTTCTCTGGCAACGGATTCTATAGTTTCACTGAAGCGGCACAGCTGCAGGGCCAGCTCCCGTTCAGCATCGTTCTCGATCAGGATGTCCCCGGTGAGGTCAGACTCGCTGATGCCAGCCTTGCGGAAGATGCTCATGATCCGGGTGTAGGCATAGAGCAGATACGGTGCTGTGTTGCCCTCAAACGCCAGCATGTTGTCCCAGTCGAAGACGTAGTCACTGGTGCGGTTCTTGGACAGGTCAGCGTATTTCACCGAGCCAATGGCCACTGAGCGGATCACATTCACCTTCTGCTCTTCAGACAGGTCACCGGATTTGCTGGCAATCAGGGCGGCTGCCCGTTCTTCCGCTTCATCCAGAAGGTCTGCCAGTTTTATGGTGGTGCCGGCGCGGGTCTTGAACGGTTTGCCATCTTTGCCCAGCATCATGCCAAAGGCGTGATGCTCAAGCGACACATGCTCAGAAGCAAAACCTGCCTTGCGGGCAATGGTGAATACCTGGTCGAAATGCTGTCCCTGGCGGGCATCCACGTAATAGAGAACGCGATCAGCGTTCAGGGTATGGCAGCGGTGACGAATAGCCGCCAGGTCGGTGGTGGTGTAGAGAAAACCACCACCGGACTTCTCGACAATGACGCCCATGGGGTCACCATCCTTGTTTTTGAACTCATCCAGAAAGACAACCTTTGCACCGTCGTCTTCGCTCAACAGTCCTTTTTCATCCAGCAGCTGGATGATGACAGGGAGGCTGTCGTTGTATGCGCTTTCCCCCATCACGTCATCAGCGGTCAGTGAGACATTCAGACGGTCGTAGGTATCCTGGTTGTGTGACAGGGTGACATCCACCAGCTTTTTCCACAGTTTCAGGCAGTACTCGTCACCGGCCTGGAGGCGGACTACATAGCTTCTGGCGCGGGTTGCGAAGTCAGGGTTGTCATCAAAATGCTTCTTGGCTTCGCGATAGAACGTTTCCAGGTCAGAAAGCTCCATGCTCATGGCTTCCTGGCTCTCTTTCTCAAGCTCTTCCAGGTGGGCGATCAACATGCCGAATTGAGTACCCCAGTCACCCAGGTGGTTTTGGCGGATCACCTTGTGTCCAAGAAACTCAAGGGTTCTTGCGGTTGAGTCGCCAATAATGGTGGAGCGCAGGTGGCCAACGTGCATCTCTTTGGCGACGTTCGGTGCTGAGTAATCAACGACAACGGTTTGTTTGTTGCCGGTTTGTGCAACACCAGCCCGGGGATCGTTAACGGCAGACTGAAGACTGCTGGCCAGCCATTGGGGGGCGAGGTAAATATTAATAAAACCGGGGCCGGCAATCTCAACCTTGCTGGCAATGCCGTCAAGGTCAAGATTGTCGATCACTTTTTGCGCCAGTTCCCTTGGGTTCATGCCCATTTTCTTGGCAGCAGCCATTACGGCGTTGCACTGGTAATCACCAAAGTTCGCCCGTGTGCCGGGACGAACCATGGCCGGGGTATCCTCTGGAGCACCCGCAGCAATAAGCGCTTTGATGACCTTGTCTTCAAGCAGCTTGAGAATATTCATGCATGAGTCCTTGGTTGAAACTCGCTGGTATTTAAATGGCGGGAATGCTATCGAAAAAGGCCATTTGTCTCAAGAGAAGCGCGTATTCTAATAGCAGTGCTTGAACTTATATCCGTAAGGCTGGAGATAGTGGTATCTTTATCGGGTTGTGTTCATAAAGAGCCTGATTGATGACAGAGCTGACGTAACACAGAGCTGATAAAACACAGAGCTGATAAAACACAGAGCTGAAAAACAAAAGTTGAGAGATATGACGTCCAGACCAAGCAATAGCAGGCGGGGAGCCAGTAAATCGAAAACCGCCGGTAAATCAGCCGGGTTGTCCCTGCCAAACTGGGCCTGGCTACTGGCAGGTCTGTTTATTGGTGTGTTTGTTGCCTTTCTGGCAGGGTTGACGCCTTCTGCCAAAGATGTACGAACTGTAGCTGAGCAGGTCAACTCATCGTCCAGTGACAACAGGAAAGACGACCGTAATAAAGATAATCAGCCAGTGTTTGATTTTTATACCCTGCTGCCCGAGTCTGAAGTGACGGTATCTATTGTCGATCCGGAGCCGGTAAGGGAACCGGCAACGGTTCCTGCTAACACACAGAGTAGTAAGCCGGATCAGAAACCGGCAGCAACAGTGACCGCCAAACCCGGAAAATATCTTCTGCAGGCCGGTTCCTTCCGTAGCCCCAAGGATGCAGAGCGACTCAGGGTTCGATTGCTGCTGGAAGGTTTGATGCCCAAAGTCGAGAAGGTCATTGTTGGCGGAGGGGAAACCTGGCACCGGGTTCAGCTTGGGCCATTCACCGACCGTGTCTCACTCCAGAATGCCCAGAAAGTGTTGGCCAGCCAGAATATTGATAGCCTTCTCTTACAGCTCAAATAGAAAAAAGCGTAATTCCCGGCGGGATTCTCTCCCGCCCCTCTTGATAATTCATTCACCCTCCCCAATATAAGGCCCTGTTATCTGTTTTCTATATTAAGGAGCGAGCCTTGGAACAGTATCGTGGCACAACTATCCTGTCGGTACGTCGTGGCGGCAGTGTCGTGATCGGTGGTGATGGCCAGGTTTCGCTGGGTGATGCCGTAATCAAGGGCAACGCCCATAAAGTACGCCGTCTCTACCAGGGTAAAGTGATTGCCGGGTTTGCCGGTGGTACCGCTGATGCCTTTACCCTGTTTGAGCGTTTTGAAGCCCAGCTGGAAAAACACCAGGGACGACTGACCAAATCAGCGGTTGAACTGGCCAAAGAGTGGCGAACCGAGCGGGCCCTGCAACGGCTGGAAGCCATGCTGATTGTTGCTGATGCCACTGCCTCCCTGATTATCACCGGTAACGGCGATGTGATGGAGACGGAAGATGGCATCCTGGCCATCGGTTCCGGTGGTTTTTATGCCCAGGCAGCTGCCAAGGCACTGTTTCACAACACGGAAATGGGTGCCCGGGATATCGTTGAAAAGAGTCTGGGTATCGCCGCAGATATCTGTGTCTACACCAACTCAAACCAAGTCATCGAAGAGCTTCCTGCAGCTTGAAACAATAGCGATCTAACGAGTTTCTGATATGTCAGATATGACACCCCGTGAAATTGTCCATGAGCTGGACAAACATATTATTGGCCAGGACGAGGCCAAGCGCGCCGTTGCCATCGCCCTTCGTAACCGCTGGCGCAGAATGCAGTTGAATGAAGATCTGCGTAACGAGATCAGCCCGAAAAATATTTTGATGATCGGTCCCACCGGCGTTGGTAAAACCGAGATTGCCCGCCGTCTGGCCAAGCTTGCCAATGCACCGTTTATCAAGGTGGAAGCTACCAAGTTTACCGAAGTGGGTTATGTAGGCCGCGATGTCGAGTCCATTGTCCGTGACCTGATGGATGCCGCCATCAAAATGCTCCGTGAGATGGAAATGGAGCGGGTTCGTCACCGGGCGCTGGATGCCGCTGAAGAGCGCATTCTGGATGCCCTTTTGCCGCCTCCCCGTTCTTTTGGAGAAGAGTCCCAGCCCCAGGACAACTCAACCCGTCAGGTATTCCGCAAAAAACTCCGTGAAGGTGACCTGGACGATAAAGAAATTGAGATTGATGTTCGTGAAGCGGCCATGGGTGTTGAAATCATGGCGCCTCCTGGCATGGAAGAGATGACCAGCCAGCTGCAGAACATGTTCTCTAACCTGAACACCGGCAAATCGAAAAAGCGGAAGCTGAAAGTCAAGGATGCCATGCGTCTGGCTCAGGAAGAGGAAGCAGCCAAGCTGGTCAATGAGGACGAACTCAAGACCCGGGCGGTTGAGGCTGTTGAACAGAACGGTATCGTCTTTATTGACGAAATTGACAAAGTTGCCAAACGTTCAGGCGCTTCCAATGCCGATGTCTCCCGCGAAGGCGTTCAGCGTGACCTGCTGCCATTAATTGAAGGATGTACCGTCTCTACCAAGTACGGCATGGTGAAGACCGATCACATTCTGTTTATTGCCTCCGGTGCGTTCCACCTGGCCAAGCCTTCCGATCTGATTCCGGAACTGCAGGGACGTCTGCCCATCCGTGTTGAACTGAAAGCGCTCTCTTCTGAAGACTTTATGCGTATTCTGACCGAGCCGGATGCTTCCCTGACGGAACAGTACCAGGCATTGATGGCCACCGAGTCACTCAATATCGAGTTTGCCGAGGATGCCATTCGCCGCCTGGCCGAGGTTTCCTGGCAGGTGAATGAGCGTACCGAGAATATCGGTGCCCGCCGTCTCCATACGGTGATGGAGCGTCTGCTGGAAGAGGTTTCCTTTGGAGCGGCAGATCTGGCCTCTGCCCAGGATGGCGCGCCACTGAAGATTGACGCGGCTTATGTTGATAAACACCTGGGTGAACTGGTTCAGGATGAAGACCTGAGTCGTTATATCCTCTGATGTTTGATAGGGAGTGGTCAGTGCCTTGCTGGTTACTCCTTTTCTGTCTCATACTCTTGCATAATGAGTGGAAACCCCGTCCGAAATGACTGCCCCAATTCCTTCTGCCATCAAACTGCATAAACGCTCCAAAACTTTAGAGATTCAGTTTGGTCATGACACGTTCCAGCTGGAAGCGGAATTTCTCAGAGTATTAAGCCCTTCTGCCGAGGTTCGTGGCCATGGCAACCCTGTTTTGCAGACCGGTAAGCTGAATGTTGCCATCACCGGCGTAGAAATGGTTGGCCAATATGCCATCAAGCTGATGTTTGATGATGGGCATAACAGTGGGATTTATGACTGGGGTTATCTCCATGAGTTGTGTCATCACAAAGAAGCGATGTGGGGCGAGTACCTGCAGGCATTAAGGGATGCGGGTGCCAGTCGTGATCCGGACGTTTCGGTGGTTCGTTTTTTTCAGTAAATTTTTAACAAGACGATTGTCATTAAAACCCATAAGACATACGTATGTGCTACAGAAGCGGAGGGATACGCAGATTTCCCGGGTCGGGTTTATTATTCTGTACCCAATCCATCAGACCACATGGGCTATTTACATCTGGTAATGCTGTGATCGTTTTCACCCACAAAATACCCACCTCTTTTGCAAATATCTCGCTTGCCCGAGCACGTGCAGAAATTTGATATTTGCCCTTTGGCTGAAGGGCTACCGAATTTATTCCACTGGAACCCAAACTATCGGATACAACGTCAGAATCAGGCTCATCACCATCGGGCACCTCAAAATCACGATAATCCCCGGTTCTCTGCTGCTCCAGTTCATACAGCAAACTTTCCGGCTGCTTCTTCAAATCAATCCCGAAGGGAATACCAAAACCAGCTTCTGCTGATGCAGCTTCTTGAGCACTCGCACCCGGAGTAAAACCAATATCTTCCAGATTGCCATGGTTATCCACTCCTGAACCATAAGCAAAACTGACGGTATCCTCTCTAGCCAGATTTTCATGTAAAGCCCGGTGCGCCTCATAAAACCTATTCCCCTGCTTTAAACCCTCAGGCATCCGGAGATCCGCCCCCATAGGGCTATAATTTCTCCCATCGCGGCTGTTTCTGTATATTCTGTGATGAAAATCAGGCATAAGGCTTTCAAGTTCTAATTGAAAGCTGGCACCGTTAAAATCGCTCTTATCAGTAGCAAAAGCATATACCTGCAACAGTGTTATATCTTCAGGCCAGTTATAACTGTCATTATAAGCTTCTATCATTCTTGCCTGAAAATCGGAAGGCAGAGATTTAAGAGGAATAGTAGTCCAGGTTACAAGGCATTTTGTTTTCTCAGAAGAGGGCTTTATTCCTAAACTGGCGGTAGAAATAAACCCATCACTAAAAAATCTCAATTTCTTGCATCCCAACTCACTGGCAAATGACGCCAGGATATCTCCATGCACAAGGACAGGTCTGCTCTTCGGAGGCTCTGTCCTTAACTTTTCATGCACATTTTCAAGAGTGGATTGTTCGCTGAAAGATGGTTGCCTTTTTGAAACAGTGGTCTGTCTGGTATCTGTCTGGCTTTTAAATTTATCAGAAAAAACGCTTCTGAGTTTACCTGACTCCCTCATTAATTCATTTCGTGTCTCACCGGGGAGTATCTTCCTGATATTGTCATCAAATTGATCAAGCCTGGCAGAGAAATAATCAACGTCCTGTGATAATTTCAGAAACTGTAAACCCTCAAGATAACTTTTCAGTCGAGTTAAGGTATCGAAAGCATCAAGAACGGCAAACCAGTTATCAATACTGATTGTTAATGCTCCCTTTCGCACCTGGAGCACTGCCTTCTCAGACTCTACAGAGCTGAGCTTGTCAATCTGGTTTGCCAAAGCGTGAACTTCTCGCTTCACAGCCCTTACTGCACAGGAGTTCTCTATTCTTGGCTCCTTCTCCGCCAGCGACTGTTGCAGCCGGTCTATCTGTTGATGAAATTCCTTGACCAAAACCCTCTCATTCATGCTTGGCAGTTGTTTTGGCAGTTGTTTTGGCAGTTGTTGTTGAAGGCGCTTAAAATCAGCTTTAGCTTTACCATAGGACCCCTGTAGATTTACCGGCAGGTTAATGGCAAGTTGCGATATTTCCAGTTCAGCAGCACTCATTCCATGCTGAAAAGACTGACTTTGAAAATCGTTCTTCAGCCCTTGTTGCAAGTTAGCAAGCGCAGCTTTCAGGTTCGCCAACCTCATTTCAGCTCGAACCGCACGGTAATCAGGTGGTGGTGAAGGCACAATTGCTGGACCATACCACGCTGGAGGTAACAGTAATAATAGTGGTCTCCCCGCCTTCGCAAACACTGGGTTTTCAGCAGGAGGCAGGCCCGGCCCTGTTACACCAGGGTTTTCCTGGCCGGTGCTGCCACGGAAAGAGTCCGTTTGATTTATTTTCTGGTGATATTTATTCATCTCACCGACAAAGAAATCCATACTGACATAATGGGGTTCTCTCTTTTTCTCGCCCTCTTTTGCCGCTTTACGATTCAACAGATCACATAAATTTTGTGCCAGAGGCAATGTATGGGCTTCTCCTCCCCTGGCAGCTGCTTTTACACCTTCATCTTTTACTTTGAGAAAAACATTCAGTATTGCACTGGCCTTACGATCCTTTAAACCATCACGGCAACTAAAGTCTCTCGGCAATTCATACGCCTTGAGGTCTTTATCAAGATTATCTTTTTTCCAGATTTTATCGCCATGCAATCTTTCAGCCTCAGCACAGGTATCCATTGCGAGTTGTCTGACGTCTCCCCGCTTCAGCCGGACAAAAAAATTACTGATATCAGTATGACGGACATCCCTGGCATTAAACTTTGCAGTTGTCGTGTATACACCAGCACCCTTGTTTAATCCTGATGCGTCATTTAAGTCTGACGCCCGCGAAAAGTTTGGCTGAACTGCCAGACTCTGGTCAGGATGCAGTGTATTCATGTGATAAACTCCTATGATTAAGCTCCTGACAAAAAGTTTTTCTGACAAGTTTGATTTTTTTGGTCAAAGAAAAGTTCAACTCGTTTCTTAGACAGCTTTCTCATTTGAAATTTTATTTAATGAATTTTATCGTCAGATACCTGTGCGCTTCCGAAGTTTTTTGAAAAAGCTGATTACTCTCTACGTTTCCGGAATTTTTATCCGGGTGATCCTTGATTGCAGCTATTCCCGCTCCCGTTCAATATGCGCCTTTGAGCGTATAATAAATCTCAAGCACCTTATTTTCACAGTACACAAAAAACAATCTCCACTCCTGGTGGCTATTTGATGATCAAAAAAAATGAACCCTGAAGTCAGACTACCACTCATGTTCTATGAGCTGTCGTAAGGTACTACTCCCGCAACAGCCCGGTTGATAATTGCATCAAAGAACCCTCCCAGCTTTTGATCAACCAGGTCTGGATGCAATTTTTTTAACCTGCTGTGATGCTTGGGAATATTAAGGGCTTTTAATAAAGGGCGGGAATTGCCGGGAGCACAGGTATTCTCTACTCGACTTGACATTTATTCATCCTGGGCTTTTATAGTGACATTGTGTGAGTTAATCAAGACTATCTGGTTACAAAATGCGAGCATGTCAAGGTAATCCCCAATTTGATGAATGCAGTAGCAGGTCAATTGGCAAGCCGGGATCCCAGCGTCAGAATGATTTCGGTACATGGCATACTAATTCAGTTTCTGTAGAAGAAAACGTGGTTCATTCTATTCACGCTTTACCTGAGGGTGGCAAGCAGAGACCAACTATAACATCAGCAAAAAAGCCATTGGAAGACAGGCAAATATCACAAAGTTTTCAGGTAGCCAATTCCCCGGATGGGAATGATACAGCGTGTCAGGATACCCCTGTTTTTGTTGAATCAAAGGGGCAAATGTACAAGCTGATGCAACTGCCCGACTTCGTTAAACTGCGTGGCTTTGCCGGGAGTCAGGATGGCAAGTGGACAAAAGTATATGAGGACAGGCAGAAAGTTCTTCTCGTGGAGTCCAGGCCAGAGGATCTGAAGCCTGGTGAGAAAGGCACCGGATTCAACATTGTTCGTGCAACTGTCCAGTGGGACGATATTAATCCCGAGACGCTGTTCAACACTCTGCATGATGCGGACTACCGCAAAACCTGGGACAGGAAGATGATTGAGGGGTACGAGATCTGTCAGCTGGATTCACGGAATGACATTGGATACTACGCAGTGCAGCCTTATTGGCCGATCTCGAAACGCGATTTCTGCAACCTGCGCTCCTGGATGGAGTTTACCAACGGTGAGTATATCATTATGAACCACAGCGTTGACCATGCAGACTGTCCTGAGCGGGAAGGATTTGTAAGAGCTCGCTCAATTCTCACTGGGTATTACATGATACCGACCCACTCCGGCGGGGTTAAACTGATATTTATCTCACATTCTGATCCAAAGGGTTCCATACCAGCATGGCTGGTTAACAACCTTTTGGGCAGCGTGATTCCTGACACTATTACTAACTTGCATGATTGTGCCCTGAAATATGACAGCTGGGCTTTAGAGAACCATGGCACTGATACAAAATATAAATGGCGTACACCAAAGATCGACTGGGACGGCTTTACCCGGGAAGTTCGGGATAAAGAGAAACAGTACAGGGTCTTGAATCTTGAATGTGTTCAAAAAGAAAGACCCTGAATTTTGAAATAAGTTTCCTAAATACTTATATTATCCCACTAATCATAATGGTTATAGAAAATCCTTATGCTTCGTTGACATCAATATTGACGGGTTTGCCGTAGTGAGGAACTTCTATTAAGAAGGCGTGGTCTTAAGACATAGTTCAATAATTCTGTAATTCAATGAATCAATCCTATAACTTACCTTCATTCGAAGTTACTTTTTCAGGTCTTTATTCCGGGACATTAGATTTAATAAACCAACCCTGCCAACTTGATGCCAGAAAACAGCAGCAAGCGTTTCAAGGCATGGTTGGCCAGACGCTGGACTCTCCTTTTCCTATTTACAATAGTCAATCAGATATACACAAAAATGAAGCTGGTATTTTTAAATCTTTACATGAATACGATATTGTACCTCTAACAGGCTTCGATCCAGAAATCTCCTTAGGGACTGTAATTCATGAGATACCAAAATCAGTTCTTGATGAATATGTGCCTCAGGATTCTGATGATGAACTCATTAATGATGAAATATCATCAATACCAAACTTTCCCTTTACACAGCAGGCATGCTTATCGGTTAGCGAGCCTGGCCCAATACCTGCCAGACATTCGAATCCAGATGATCAGTTAACTCATCTTCCTGCTGTACTGTTTAACCGACAGGATTTAACACCAGTTACTTTAGTTAACCCGGTAAACCTGAACCAGGCGACAAGTGATGAGCAAATGACACTAGCAGAAGAAATTGCTGATAGTTTGTTTGCTGAGCGCCAAATGGAGCGAAGACAGGACCCAGAAAATAGAAAAATGATAAATCAGCGTGCCAGGGAGTGGTATAGTGAAATAATGCAAGATCCCGAAAAAAGAAAGCTGAGAAATCAGCGTGCCAGGGAGCGGTATAGAGAAAGAATGCAAGACCCCGAAAAAAGAAAGCTGAGAAACCAGCACGCCAGGGAGTGGTATAGTGAAATAATGCAAGACCCCGAAAAAAGAAAGCTGAGAAAGCAGCGTGACAGGGAGCGGTATGAAAAAGTAATGCAAGACCCCGAAAAAAGAAAGCTCAATACTCAGCGTGAAAGGGAGCGAAGACAAGCTCCCGAAATAAGAAAACTGAATTCTCAGCGTGAAAGGGAGCGACTGCAAGATCCCGAAAAAAGAAAGCTGAAAAATCAGCGTCAAAGGGAGCGGATGCAAGACCCCGAAAAAAGAAAGCTCCAGAATCAGCGTGTAAGAGAGCGAATGCAAGACCCCGAAAAAAGAAAGCTCAAGAATCAACGTGAAAGGGAGAGAATGCAAGACCCCGAAAATAGAAAACTGAGAAATCAGCACCGCAGGGAGCGGTATAGTGAAAGAATGCAAGATCCCGAAAAAAGAAAACTGAGAAATCAGCGCGCCAGGGAGCGGTATAGAAAAGTAATGCAGAAAAAAGAAGAAGAGAAGCAGTGTCAGGTCTTGAATCTTGAATGTGTTCAAATACAAAGGCCTGACCCTTGCTTCCAGGCAATGAACTTTTATCCAGCCGGGAAATCCAACGAGGAAGTAAATCCACTGTCCGGAGCTGACCGAAAGTGAACATTTCTCCGTCATCTGCCTTTCATCCCGTTGTCCAGGGTTCATTGCCACAGCAAACCTCTGCCAGTCAGGTAGTCAGGCAAATTGAGCGCAGTAATATAACTCCCCGAGACCTTACTAAATTCTTGCATGACAGGACAGTGAGGGAATGCCATGCCATCGCCGGGGAATTCTGCACAGCAGCAAATCAGGATCCTGACTTCAACGCCGAAACACTGAAAAAACAACTCAAGGCGTCAGGATTCGACGACATTAGAAAGCCGAGTTGTGAAGGCAGCGAAAAACATCAGTGTATTACAGGGTTGCTCCAGCACGTTCAGGAGGAATCTTTAATTGTTGGAGAGGGCGTTGATGGGCCTGAAGCCACAAAATTTTGTCAGCTTATCCGGGCACCAGACAGCTGTTTGGGCAGGGGCAGCGACTGGCTGATCAACGTAATGAATGAGAACCAGTTGCTGCAGGAAGCTCAGTCGCGATTAACATTCGATATGTTTCCTAGTGTGCCTTTATCATTCTTGTGTAAGGATTTCCCCCGTTGTGAAGGTGGCACCATCGACCAGACAGCGAATCATGGTGCTGATCATCAGTTCCCACAACAGGTTCCGCATTATTCACCAGTGAATGCAGCTCCATCAGCGCCCCCCGCCTATGATGACGTTGCAGGGCTTCAGGCAGCGCCTGGGCAACCAGAGATGCCTGCCCGGTCCCGGGAAAGTGAACGCTCTGAACAGCAATTGGCCAGAGGCCTCAATGTTATTGCCAGCCAGCTTGAGTCTTACTCACTGGGGCCATCCGGGACCGGGACTGCCATGGAGAATATGGCAGAGATCCTGCAGCGCATGAGCAGGCAGGGCGCACCGTCCGAGACCAAAGTGGCCAGTGGAGAACGGTTAACCTCTCTCGCCAGGCAGGTTTGGATGCCCTCAGTGAGCGTATTCTGCAACGGCAATGTATCAACGGCCGATATTAGTGTGAATATCGTCGGTAACAACCAGAACATTCAGCCTGTTGTCAGCGCTTCATGGGTACCCTTGAACAAGCTCCCTTCTGCGGTACAGGAACGATTGAAACTGGCGAGGAAGGGCGTTGAGCCGAAAGGGGAGACAAAGGCACCGATGATTCAGGTGTATTTGTTTGCCAGTAGTGAAAGGGCTTTGGAAGGCACCGAATTCACTGTGGAACTCAACAGCACCATCATGGGAAAGTATGTGTCAAATTTCTGCAGCCAGGACAGCGATAATCTGATTCCGATTTGTGCCCGGTTGCGTATGCCCAAAGGACTGAAGCAAGGTGCTGATTTTCACCAGGCAACCTTTGCTCTTCATACGGTACCAAGTTGGCGGGGACGAGAAAATGTATCATTCTCCCATGGTAAGGGGGAGAGCAGTAAGACAGAAAAGCACAACATTGGCATTCAACAAGTGGCGCCAGTGCTGGAAGCCATCGGGGTTGACCACAAAACCGCCATGTCCAGTGCGGCCGGACTTGCCATTCCCTTTGGATTTTCCCTGTTGAAACAGGATGAAAGCAAATTTGTACGACAGGTAAAACTGTTGGAGGCCGAAAGCCTGCCCGGAGCAAACCTTTCTGGTACAGGACACCTGTATGGTGGGGCAAACCTTTCTGGTGCAGGGTACGTGTATGGTGGCGGAAGCACGTCTGGTGTTGGAGGCCAGTTTGGTGGACAAAACAAGCCAGATGCAGGAAGCCTGTTTGGTGGCAGTAGCCTGTTTGATGGACTGTTTGGTAGAAGTACCCTGTTTGGTGGGCGTCCTAATCCTGGAGACAAACTTCGTGGAGGCGCTGATAAGATTGGCCCAGGGGATTCCATTCGAGCTGGCGGGGGAACCACCCGGGGCGCCTCATTGCCGACCGAAGTTGAGCCTGAGGTCAACCAATTGCGCACCAGTGGTATCAACCCCCTGGCATGCACAGCTGAAAAAGAATACACCTTTACAAAAAAGGAGGCACCAAAGGAACTCTACGCATTGGTTGCTGGCATTGTCTGGGTCCAAACGGTGACCAGCTTGCCAGGCATCGAAACCAGAGGAGATCTGATGCAGTGGATAGACAAGCAGAAAGTGGACCCGGAAAACCCGATACTTCCGGGTATTTTGTAAACCGGACGGTATTGATCCCGCTGTGTCAGGATGGTTGTCAGGATAGTTGTCATATACTTTGGTCGGGAAACTCCGATGAATACATCAGCCATCAATGCCCTGCGCCCGGAGTTTGACAGTTATCAGAATAACGAGATTCAAAGTACCACGATTAAACTGTGGAATCGGATGTGTCGGGCTTATTCACCCAGGTATCAACACATTAAAAGGGCGCTTGCGGAACATTTGGTTGAGTACTTTAACCGGCATTTAACAACTGATCAGCTACTGATCGATCGTCTTATTTTACCGGTATCAGATGACACACTTAAAACCTGTTTATTACATTACGATGCCATTGAACAAAGTCGGTCCGGCTGCTCCGGTTTTCTATCCGGATACAATTTGGCTGAATCTGATTTTGAAGCGGCTATCAGACAGCAATACGATGGTGAGCCGACTGGGGTAAACATATTATTCGGTATCCAGGGAATGGGCAATGGTCATTTGACACGGTCTCGTCTGATTGCAAAAGCACTGGCCGATCGTGGGGCCAAGGTTCAATATCTTGTTTCAGGTCGTCAGAAGAGTGAGCTTTACGATATGGAAGTATTTGGTGATTATTTGCACCGGGATGGGTTTACTTTTATCGCGAAAAATGGCCGTATCAATTTTTTCCAAACAGTAATGCATAACCGTTTTTTCGGATTTATACGTGATGTCTGGACGTTAAATGTGAAGGACTATGACCTTATTATCTCTGACTTTGAACCTGTCACGGCCTGGGCTGGGTATTTAGGAAACAAGGCAGTCATTGGCTTTGGTCATCAATATTCGTTTGACTACGATGTTCCCATGCTGCGGAGATTTTCCATTACGGGGTTAGCGGTAAAACTCTTTGCTCCGGCCTCAGAAACCATCGGGCTTCATTGGGTTAGTTTCAGGCACCAGCCGATCTTGCCACCGGTCATCGACACGACAATACGACTATGTGAAGATAAAAAACACCTTGTTGTCTATTTGCCCTTTGAAAATCAGGATAATGTTGCCAGCCTGTTAAACCGGTTTTCGGGATACCGGTTTAAAATTTATGGTCCCAGGGCGCCGGAGGTTATTGGCAATACGGAGTTTTTTCAAATGAGCGTAAACAGCTTTAAAGAAAGTCTGCAGACATCCAGAGGGGTGATTTGTAACTGCGGATTTACACTGATCGCCGAATGCATACATATTGGCTTACCCGTTTTAACTAAACCTCTTAAGGGACAAATAGAACAACTATCCAATGCCTATACACTTGAAAATCGGCATTTGGCTGAAGTGTTCTATTGTCTGACTTATGAAAATCTGCAGCATTTTATAGAAAACGCCCAGCGCAAGGCAGCGAATCCGTATCCCGATGTAGCGGAGGCAATTGCCGGCTGGGTTGTTTCTGATCGTAATGAGACAGTTACTGAATTATCTGAAAAGCTCTGGCAGAATCAACGTGATCTTGCCAGGTTGTCTCAAAGGAGAGGAAAAACACTGTCAGGTCTTGAATCTTGAATATATTTAACCCGGATATTTCATTATTTTTGAAACTGATTTTCATTTATTTCATTTTTTTTCGAACTATCATTAATTACAAAAGTCCAAGTAACCAATAAAAATAAGATCACTTATAAAAACACTATGTCAGCTTGTCTGCCACAGTGTTTTTCCAGTCAAGAAGTTTGTTTTCACCAGTCTCGGTTTTATTAATAATTGTGTAGCAGTTAAAAGGGTGATTTTTTCATGGATATTAGTTTTAATCCAACTGTCTCGGTTATTTCAAATGCTGAATCCAAAGAGGATAAGACTGCAGGAAATAACTTGACACCCATAAGCTTAAAAAAACAACAGGATTCAATGGAGTCAGGGGATAACAACCTGCTTGATCAGCAAATATTAAAACGTACTGTAACATGCCACCCTGAAGAAAAGAGTACTGATAGCTCAGTCACCAGTGTTACCCCTTTTTCCGACTCAAAAACCAATAGCCCCGACAATATGATTTCATGGAGAGCTCTTCTCAAGGGCGTCTATCAATCCTTGTATCAACAGAATCACCTGGAGATTAAGGCCCAATTAAATGCTCTCAGTGATATTCAGATTCAAAGCCTGTTCATTCCTCGCCCCACTGAATGTCAGGAAAAACTCAAGATTACGGATGCACTTCTGGAATTGGCCAGCATTTCCAACGAGGCAGGCAGTGTTTTTTACCAGGCTTTATTTGACCGACTGTCCTCGGAAGACCTCCGGCATGTACTTTTAAAATCTTTCGATGACGGCGAAACGATATTGCATCAAGTATGCCGTGTTATGGATGAGCCATTATTCAAGAAGCTGGAAGATAAATTTGATAGGCAAACCCTTTTGGAGATGGTCACCCAACCCATGCATGATCTTGCTCCTCCCCTTGCATTCGCTTGTCTTTATAACAAAAGTACCTATCTGTTTGAAACCGTTCTTCATGAAAATAGGGAATTGATAGAAAAAATCCTGAAAGGGGGGCCTGACATTGATCAATCCTTACTACAGTTCATGTGCAGTGATCTCAGGCGTCCCTATGAAGAATTCCAGCTAACTGAACCAGAATACCATCACCGTATTAAATACCTGTTAGATGTCCTGACTATTCAGGATCGTTTGGAGGCTATTCTTTTTACCGGAAAATCCAATGTGTCTGCTTTGCTATGGGCCTGTACAGGCAAGCGATACATCAGTGATGAATTGATATTTATATTGACTGAAACATTCAGCGATAATCAGAAAGTTGACCTTCTTACAGCACAAGCGGAAACGGGTCATTCAATGGTACAAAAATGCCTTGAACTTAAGAAGCCTGAAAAAATTGTCAACCTCTGCATGTCATTCGGTAATCCATTACTGAGGTTCAAGGTGCTGTCCATTTGCACATTGGAAGGCCATTCCTTATTTCAACAGTGGCTTCTTAACGCTCGTGTAAAAATTTCAGATCACAGGCTGCTGGAAGGTATAGATCACATGCTGTGTGATATGGACGATGACCACCGGGATCTCATAATTGCTGGTGATCGATGTATTTGGGATCAGGCATTTGACTGTACCGATGATATGTCCATAACACTCAGGCAGCAAGAACAAACTCCGATTGTAGATGCCATGAACAGGGAAGCAATGTACCTGGCTACATTTCTCTGGGATCGGATTACGGATCAAGAATTACAAATTAAACTGCTGCTTTACAAAACCAAACACCAGACAACTTTGTTGAAGGACATAATAGATAATGGGGGCGATTGGCATTACTTGAAAAACAGGCTCATGTTCACCCATGACGAGGCCTTGAAAAATTCATTTGCGGCCGAATTGAACAGACATGCTATCGCAGCCGAACGTTTTGACGATGCTGACTATTACTTCCGACAAATAAGCGACCCTAAATTAAAAGATGATCTGTTTAAAGTCAATCACCAGTGTTTTTTATTGAATCTCTGTAATAAGAGTAAGACGGATATAGAAAGTTTTTTCAGTCAGCAAACTCAACCCCAATGCACAGAATCTGTTCTCTATATACTTGAACATAGTCTCTACAACCATAAACCCTTGATGGAAAAACTCCCTTACCTGATTGCATTGCATAAGAAATCAGGCAATAACGATACTTTTGTCCAATGGGCCACAAGTCCACAGAAAGACAAAAAAAGCCCGCTGATCAAAGCCCTGTGTCGATTTGACGTTGCTTACTGCAAAATACATTATCCTGGGTGCTTCACGTCATGCATTGGCAATATTGAAAACCTGAATAGGGAAGCCTGCTTTAGTCTCCAGATATTCCAGGGAATGGTTAGCATGATGAGTGAGAAACAGATCAAGGAATTCTATCTTTTTTTTCTTAATCAGAGTTATGCAACGTTACATCTGCTCTTTTATAAAGATATTCTTGAAATCATCGTTGATGCCCTGGGTGATTCGGGCAGGGCCTTTCTTGAACTAATAAATCCTGAGACAGGTGAAAATGTATTGCATATTATGTCTAAAACTGAGTTTATTGACTATTCAAATGTTGGGCCGGATGGTCTCATTGATACAGTTAACTGGCTGGTTAAAAAATATGGATTAACTACGTTTTTGCAAGGTCGTTTAAAAAATGATGACTCAACCCCTTTACATTTGCTCTTGGTAAACATCCATACATCAAGGCTGCGATTTCATATCAGACGAACATTACGAGAGTGTATTCTGCAGGATCTACTTCAATCAAATTCAGACCTGCTGGTTGATTTATTAAAACTTAAAGACAACAACGGCTGTACACCTCTGCACAAATACTTTCCCTGTGAATTTATCAATAACGAGTTCTGTGACCCGATAATCGAAAAAACGGGTATTGAAACATTTTTTAAGCTAATGCATATCAAAGACAAACAAGGCAATACAGTTATGCATCATTGTTTAAAGCGCCATAAGAATTTGTATGAGCAATACAATACAATGTTTCAGACACTCCCTGCTGAGGTAAAAGCTCAGGTGACCGATTAAGAGAAAGCCAGTGAAAGTCAGTGCCAGGTCTTTAAATGAATAATGATCATTGTCGTTTTTACTGATAAGAAGCAATATTTGCACATGACCCTTCTTTACTCATTTAATTGTGGTAATTCATAAGGAACTTTTTGGGAATAATTAAGTCAGATAATTTTGTCTGCGGGCAGACAAAAATATTTTTAATAAAAATTATGGGCCGGAAGTAACCAATAATCTGAGGATAATAAGGTATATGAATATCTCTAATGCTACGTATTTAACGGTGACAACACAGCCAGTGGCTCACCGGTTATGTGACTACACCCTTAATTGTGAGCGAATTAAACAGGATCGCTTTGCGTGTGCCATAACTACTCCGATGCCTGCCGCTGGAGGTGCCGCTATTGGTGGTGTTGTAGCCCATAATACTGCAGCCTGCAGCACTGTCGCTGGTGTCTTCGGCGGCCTGGCTGTTGGCGTCTGCTTTTCTGGCGCCGTGTTTCTTTGTGTAAATGCCTGCACAGATGACTGCAATTACATCAAGCTTCGTAATCGAGAGATCACCACCTCCACCGAACCGGCCCCCCTTGCAGTTAGGCAGCAACATAAACAGGAGCCACTATCGGCTGAACCTCTGCCTTACCCGGAAACTGGTTCCATCCGCACAGCACCAGTTCAGTCCCAGCCAGGACTGTACTCTTCTTCTCCATTGCCAGGCATCGGCGATTTTAGCTCCATTCACCCTACTACTCATGCTGTCTCTCAAATCGTCAGTGGTAGATCAACCTCTGAAGTAGCGTCCGGTGCCTATAGTCTGACTTCTGGCGGCTCAACCTCTCTGCGTTTACCGGGCTTCAGCTTTTGGTAATTATTGACATCCTCCCACCACTAAACCGCTACGCGGTTATAGTGGGGGATTCCTACAGCTAGACGCTCATGCCCGAGCGCAAGAATGTTCCTTGCCGCATTGGTATCGCGGTGGTGTTCAGCTCCGCACTCTGAACAGGTCCATTCTCTTATTCGCAAACCTGCTCTACCTTTCGGACTGCTATCGGAAATACAACCGCAGCACGAACAAGTCTGGGTGGAGTATGCTTCGTTGACTTCTTCAAAAACAATGCCTGCGTGATCGCATTTATATTCCAGCATTGTTTTCAACATTCCCCAACCGGCATCTAAAACAGATTTTGCCATTTTGGTTTTTGCCAGACCGAGGGAATTGACGTTACCAACGAAGATAGCCGCATTTTCATTAACCAGTTTGCGACTGTATTTGTGAAGATCATCTTTTCTTTTATTTGTTATTTTTGCGTGAATAGCCTTGATTCTCTTTTTGTTTCTGGCTCGTTGAGCAATACCAAGATCGGCTTCAAAGGCCCGGTATGTTCTGCCTTTTACACCATCACCATTAGAATCAGTGGCCGATTCTTTGCAGCCAAGGTCTATACCTACAGACTTAGTGCCTTTTGATGTTTCAGTCTCAACATAAACAACAACATTGAAGTACCAACGACCTCTTGAATCTTCGCTAAAACTGGCAGAACGGAACTTGTAATCACTGAGATTAAAAGAGTCCCAGACTGAAAAATAATGGCCGTTATGAAAAACCTGTCCGTTTTTCCATTTGGATTGCCCGGTATTTATCGGAATCCAGCCAAGAGATCGACGGACACCACCGGATTTTCGCCAGTTAAGCCTCGCTTTCCTGAACTGTTTTCTGCGAGTCACATACTCGGCAGCAATACACTGCAAAGACTGACTGTGTAATCCCAACTCTTTCCCTGCCCCTTTGGTATAAGGGTGTATGTCATAGGCAGACAAAAATACTCCCCGTTCTTTGATCATACGGGTGCTGAGTTCATTGATGTAGTTCCAGACAAAATTGACAGATCGAGCCATTTTACTAAGTAATCTGGCGTGTTTGTCTTTTACTCGAACCTTCATTGTTTTTGTTTGTGCCATAATTTTTTTTGACCTGAAAAACAACGAAAAGTTCCTGTTTTTTCGGTTGTTTTGCCAGCCCTCTACGGGCTGGTCGCTGCCTGCGCGGCCCGATCCATCTCCACCCAAGCGCTTTGCGCTATGGATGGAGTATTCCGCTCTGTCTGATAAAGATCAAGCTGTTCAAAAGCTGCACAGTTCATGTTTAGTGAAATTGGTATCAGAGCCAGGTTCCTGAAAATCTGAATGTTTTTTTATTATGGAGGAACTTTTATAATAAAGAGTTGTCTTAAGCAGTAATTCAGCAATTCAATAATTCAACAATTCGATGGATTTTCTTAGTAGCCTGCCCTCATTCGATCTTGATTTTGACGATCTTTATTTCGGCTCATTAGATTTAATAGAACAAGACCATCGATTTGTTGATGCCAGCATACAAACCCAGACATATCAGGGAATGTCTGTTCAGGTACTGAACACTTCCATTCCCGGTTACCATAATCAACCAGATACAGACGAAAATAACCCTGAGTTCTTTAATTCATTGAATAAATATCATATTGAGCCACTAACTATTTCACAAAGAGCGTCAGAAACAGCTTCACAAACAGCAGTTTTTTTTGAAACTGATATTCCGGACATACCAACATCAGTTGATGAACATATACCTGAGAATTCTGGTAACGAACCCATTAATGATACACCATCATCAATACCAGACATGTCTCGTATTCAGCATATATGTTTATCAGGGAGTGAGCCTGAAATCAGGGAGCCAGCACCACAGAGCCATTCGAATCCAGACTATCCCTTAAACCACCTTCCTGACGTACTCTCTAACCCACAAGATTTACGACCATTGACTGTAGTTAACCCGATAAACCTGAACCAGACTGCAAATGAGAATCAAACGCCCCGGGTAAAAGACATTGTTGATGATAACGCTTCGATAATTGAGCGCGAAAGGGAGCATAAAAGGAACCAAATGCGAGAGCGTCGCAAAGATCCCGTTTACGCCGAGCGCCAAAGGAAGCGTGACAGGAATCGTTACCAGAATGATCCTGATTTCGCCGAGCGCAAAAGGAAGCTTAACAGGAAGCGCAACAGGGAGCGCAGAAGGGAACGCTACCAGAATGATCCCGATTTCGCCGAGCGCATAAAGGCGTACCGAAGGGAGCGCTACCGGAATGATCCCGATTTCGCCGAGCGCATAAGGAAACGTAACAGTGAGTACAAGAAGCGCAACACTGAGTACAACAAAAGTGAGTGTAAAAGGAAACTTCGCAAAGATTCAACTGTTCATCCAGACCAGTAGACCATCGCAATTAGACAGCTTTCTCATTTGAAATTTTATTTAATGAACCTTGCCTTCGCTTCCTTTGGCGTTGATTTTTCAGCTCTCTTTTCAGGGTCTTTCCTTCGCTCTCTTCGTTGCTGATTTCTCAGATTTCTTTTTTCGGGGTCTTTCATTCGCTCCTTTTGGCGCTGATTCAGCAGCTTTCTTTGTATGGGGTCCTTCATTCTTTCATGATACCGCTCCCTTTGGCGCTGATTAAACTGATTTATTTTTTCGGGATCTTGCCTTAGCTCCTTTTGGCGTTGATATTCCAGCTTTCTTTTTTCGGGGTCTTGTCTTATCTCTCTTTGGCGTTGATTTATCAGCTTTCTTTTTTCGGGATCCTTCACTCTTTCATTATACCGCTCCCTTTGGCGCTGACTATTCAGCTTTCTTTTTTCGGGATCCTTCATTCTTTCATGATACCGCTTCCTTCTTTGCTGATTTACCAGCTTCCTTTTTTTGGGTTCTTGCATTCGCTCCCTTTGGTGCTCAACAAGGAAACTATCAGCAATTTCTTCCAGTGGGGTCGTTTGCTCATCACTTGTCGTTTGGTTCAGGTTTATCGGGTTAACAAAAGTAACATCTGGTAAATCTTGTTGGTTAAACAGTATGTCATGAAGATGAGTTAACTGATCATCTGGATTGAATTCTGCTAAAGATACAATATCGTATTCATGCAACGATTTAAGAATGCCTGTTTCACTTTGGTATATATCTGATTGACTATTGTAAACAGGAATAGGAGAGTTCAGTGTCTGGCCAGACATGCCTTGAGACACATGCTGTTGTTTGCTGGCATCAAGTTCGCAGGATTGGTTTATGATATCTAATGTACTGGAATAAAGATCAGAAAAAGCAACATCGAATGAAGGTAACATACAGGAGTGATTCATTGAATTATTGGATTATTGAATAAATCTTAAGACTATGTCTTCTTATAAAAGTTCCTCCCTGCCACAAACCATTTACGTGAGAATACATACACAGTCTGGTCGCACTCCGGTGCAGTAGCATGGGAGCGAGTAGAAATTAGTGCTCCGCTGCACCAACATCTCTGATAACCCTCAGACTTCCTTTTTTCCAGCTTTTACATATATCTAATATCGAATCAAGATCCTGAATGTAAATATTTAATCCAGAAATTTTGCTAATGTATATTCCATCACCGAGATAAACCACGCTATGATAAACCAAAGGTTTATATCCAACGGAGTCAGGCTTAGCTGTTATTTGTACAATGTCTCCAAAACTTAAATCCTGTTCTCCGGTAAATTCAGTGACTTTTACGTTTGGAAGTGATTCGTAAAAAGCATCATGATCTTTATATCGCGTGGACTCAAAAACGGTAAAGCCAAGACTCAAGTAATGAGCAAAGTCATGACATATACCTCTTATTGGAATTTTTGTGCGGTCATCTAAAACGGTACAAACATTTTCAAAACCTTTTGTTATAACATCAGAAAGCCTCTTTGCTATCAGGTTGTTTTTTTCTTCTTGTCGGGCAGTAAAATTTTCCAGTAAAACCTCATCATTTATTGAAACAGAATGACAACCTGACTTCTGGTTTATAAAATGATAAGTCTTTCCATTGAGAATAAATGGAAAGGATTTAATCTCACCATGGCCGAACATCATGGTTGTCTTGTAGTGGCATATCTCCAGTTTTCGCTGTACTGGCTGATCAGATCGTGGGGTGCACGGAACATCCATTGCTGATCTTATTGAAGCATTGGATGCCTGGCTGTTTTGTAGTGGTTGCATGGTTCCTCCTTAAACATAATTTAACTTGATCGATGAATTTTATAATTGGATTATCAAACAATCATTAAGTTGCACATTATTGATAACAAAGTGCTAAGAACGCATAACTAAAATTTCAGATGATCACTCCTGCGGCGTATATGACCCTGACTTTTCTGGCTTTTTGCAAGCGGGATACCAATACTGCGTCAGTCACCGAGTGAGAATATCCGTCTGGCATTGTCGGTGGTTGCAGCGGCAATCTCTTCGCCATCCACACCGAGCACCTGGCTCAGCGCATGGATCACATAGGGCAGATTAGCCGGTTCATTATCATTTGCTCTTTTGCCACCGCGACGGTGCTCTAACCGCTGCGGCATGACCAGATAAGGTTTTAAAAACGGTGCATCGGTCTCAACCATCAGGCGGTCACGCAGAGCCTCCCAACCGACAGAGCGCAGTGCCTTAACCAGATCTTTGTTACGGTTATCGCCGATCCAACCGGTAATTCCAATGGAACAGCCCAGATCAAGATAGGCCTGCAGTTGCTCACTGTTACCGGTGAAACAGTGCACGCAGGCCATGGCTGGTGAAGGCAACTGATTTATGTGGTCTGCCAGAATGCGCACGAAGTCATCATGGGCAAGCCGCTCATGCAAAAACAGTGGTTTTTTCAGCTCTGCAGCCAGCGCCAACTGTTTCCTGAACACGGTACGTTGCACTTCAGGAGACGACCATCTGCGATCGTAATCCAATCCACACTCACCCACCGCAATGCAGTGGCTATCCCCCTGTTCAAGTATTTTTCTCATTTGCCGTATGCCACCATCTCGGTGGAAATCCCTGGCATGGTGTGGATGGCATCCCACTGTATAGTACAAAGAACATGGGGAGGAATCTGAAAATCCAGAGGCTTCAGTAGCATTCGCCGATGGCTCCGGCCATTGATCCACCAATTTCTGAGCCTTTTGCGACGCAGAAATGGAAGTGCCCGTTATCATGATGCGCCCAACCCCTGCCCGGGAAGCATCTGCCACAACCTGGGGCAAGTCAAAGCAGTCCTTGACGAGATTGGCTCCAATATCAACCAGTGGCGTCATGTATTGAGGCCTGAACCTTGGGCGAGTCAAATATAACTTGCCCAACTCTGGCCGGGAAGCATACTGAAAATGAGAACATTCATCATCCCTGGCAGGCGCATCAAGTGATGCAGAGGCCTCGGTCGAGGGCTGGCAATATCTTGACTCCAAGCCCTTATCCATGACCTGCTGACCTGGAACGGGATTGTAGTCCGATTTGCCAAGGTATCGGGATGCAACGGGAGAAACGCCGGGAAAAGGCTTGTCAGCAGAACCTGGGCACCTCTTCTTTTTTTTAATTTTCCGTGACTTTTTTGAACGGCCTTCTTGCCAGACTTTCAGATCCGCTTCGTCGGCGACCCAATGCGTACCTTTGCTGCCAGCGTCATGAGGGGGCACTGAATTAGGTGACGTGATCTTGGTCGGCATCATTGTAGTCCGCTCGCTCCTGTCTGGCATTTTCAGAAATTAACGTCAGCATGTTCATCGCACGCAGGCGCTTGCAATTGAGGCTGTTAGGCTAGTCAACAAATACGGCAATTACCACTGCAGATAAGTTACAGGGCAAAGGAACTAAGTTATTAAACGAATGGTCATAGCATTAAATAATGAATGGTTTTCGCCATTAATTGCCGATTAAGCCTGGCATAAAGATGCTGGTCATGACCGTTAGCCGTGGTAACTGTTCGGTTTTCATCGGTTCAATAAAATGCGGCCGAAAATATCGAAAATATCAAAGGGGAGCCTGATTTTGGATTTGGTTAAAACCAGCATGGTAAGCAAAGCTGATAAAATTGGCACATTCAGCCCGACAGGCCGCATCCTGCAAGGCAAAACATCCACCAGAACAGTGCAAGTCAGGAACGGTGAGGAGGTGGGTAAGCTAGCGTTGGTTAATAAACTGAAAATGCTTCAGGTCAATCCTCCAAATCAGCAAGATGGGTTGCCTGCCCCGAAAAGACGTTATAATCCACAGTCTGGCGGGTGCACACCGGAAAAAATGCTCCGGTATTCCGGGTCAGACCATTATTGTGAGTTAATTTCTGATCGTAGTAAGGTTCCGGATAGTATCAAAATCATCATCATGTATTTTGGTGAAGAAAACCTGGAATTGCTTATGCGACAAAATCCAGGGCTACAAAAACTGGTGTCGTTGGATGGCTTGAAAAAAATGCCTGGTGGCGTGTCAGAGACGATTGAAGGGGTAGATTTCAGAGGCTGTTCAATGAAGGGAGCCGAGTTTGAATATACAGTTTTCAAGCGCTGTAAATTCACTAAAGAGCAATTAAACAGTGCTGATCTTGAAAGGATTGTTTTTCAGGACTGCTCTTTTGAAGGTGACTACCTTGCATCATCAGTATTGGAAAATGCAAAATTTTTTCCTGAGAATCCACAGGAGACAAGTCATATAGTAGACAGTAGGCAGCAAGCAGACAGTAGGCAGCGGACTTCCCAAATCATATTTCAGTCATGTGTTAACCTTCAGGGTGAGTTCAATCTGAAACAATGGTTGGATGTTATGGATAAGAATAATTACTTGTGTCCACATATGGAACCCCTGGATGAATTAACAAAAAAAATAATCATTGAAAATATTGAAATGATAAAAAGTGATTATCCACAAAAACTTAAATCAATTATTTTTTATCTTTTTAGTATCAGTCTGGATCATGATGCCAGCGCCTTGAGCTTCGTCGAGGACAATCCTGAATTCTTTGATCGTAAAGTAAACGATCTCAGCTCTGTGTATTTTGATTTTAAAACCACCATCCTCAGCAATAGGTACGACGGAAATATTTTCGCTTTTCTGGAAGATTTGAATGCTTTGTTAACTGATCTGGTTGAGCCTTTGTCGGATGGTGAAGAGGAGGACTTGTTTGATCTGGATGATTCTGTAGAACCCATAGAAGATGTGCACAGTCCTTTACCCAGAGAAGATATGTTGGTGTTGATGATCAATATCATTGAGCTTCTCATGTTTCCTCATCCCAAACATGAATACATAGAATTGGGTGCCAACACAAACGGTATAAATAATGGAACCTCTGAAAAAAGTGCCAAAAATATCGAAAATAAAACTAACCGGTATTTTGGGTCAGATTATAAACTACACAGATCTATAGAATGTACCCGGGCTAAATTTTTTCAGTGGGGACTGGAAGCATACAGAACAAAATGTCATAGAGTCTGGGAGAGTTGTCCAAGAGAGGGCAAATTAACAATAGCCAAGTACTGCCTGAGACACAAGATTGTAGCCGTTGACCATGGTACGACGATAGAATTCATGAAATTGCTTTTCACCAATCACGAACTGGAGCCTTGGCTGGATAACTTTGCTGCGAATATTGATGAGCATAAAAATAATGAACGAAGAATCAATGTTTGGATAAGGAAATTTGACGCAGACACCGAAGAATATAGCAGCGAAGAAATAGATGAATCACTAAAGGATTTTGAACAGTGGTTAAAGAACGTTGCGTCCGATTTGACATTGTTGCCAGCTGCAGTTACGGCAATGGAGCATTAAGTAGCTAAGTATTTGTCTCGGTATAACTTCCTCTTTTTGCCACGGAGACACGGAGAAAAGAAAAAATCTTTTCCTCTGTGCCTTCGTGGCAAGGTTTTCTTTTTACCGGGCAATATTGGAAATAACTTCCCTATTTTCATTGCCTGACTCCGTTCGGACTGAGCTTGTCGA
>NZ_JAHHPP010000077.1 GCF_024606265.1 Endozoicomonas sp. SESOKO1 | reverse complement strand
GGGTTCCCAGGGCGGCATAAACGCTGCCAGCCTGGTTTTGTGCCTGATCAAGCTGCTCCAGGAAACCGGCGATCAGCGTTGACAGGTTTGCGGGCGGGGTCTGAAGCGCTTGCGCTATCTGACCCAGCATGAGGATTACATTAAAACTTGATTCACCATCGTTCACAGTAAAGCACAAAGACTCAGCACTGTCCGTAGACGACATTGTTATATCAGAGGCGACTGTTATTTGCCGAATGTCGTTATTGTTATTGAAGACAAACGATTCACTGCCGTCACTGGCGGTTGAAACCGTCACCGGCGGTGTGCTGGTCCGGGAACCGGCAAACAGGTAGTAACCTTCAGCATCACGACTGTTCAGCAGCCCGATGATGGCGTTTCGCCACTGCATCACCTCCTGCCCGAGGGTGGCCAGGTCCACCACGGCCAGCGCGGGGTTGTTGGCCTGCAGTACCAGCGCGCGGATATCCTGCAGGTAGACTGTGTAACTCTGCAACAGGGTATCTTCCATCTGAAACTGGGACGTCAGGGCAGTAATGGAATTCAGGTACTGGTCAGTCTGGCTGATCTCCCTGTTGACACCCTGCAGTTGCGTCCAGTTGCCCGGCGCCTGTGCCGGTTGAGTAATCTGTTTGCCCGTGGCTACCTGATTCCAGCCTTCCAGCTGTTTCAGGCTGATGTTCTGCACATCCTGTAAAACCATGGCCTGCTGTTGTGCTGTACTTACACGCATTGGACTCACCGATAAGCTGCCAGTAATTCATCGATAATCATCTGGCTGGCCCGTAACAGCCGGGCATTGGCCTGGTAGAACTGCTGGAAGCGCAGCAGGTTAGCCGCTTCTTCGTCCAGATTTACACCACTGAGATTCTCCCTTTCTGCAACAGCAGCCTCGTATAAACTCTGACTGGTTTTCTGCTGTCGTGTAGCGGAAGCTGTCTGGTTGGCAACAGACGACTGAAGCAAAATATTCGATTGCAGTACATCGGGGCAATTTGCAGAGCCACCCTTTAAACAGCCAAGCAGTGCCAGCAGATTCCGGTTATCGCCAGGGCCTGAACCCTGTGCCGCAAGTGCCAGCTGTTCAGGGGCATCAAGGGTAATGCTCAGTTGTGTGGCTTCATTGCGCCAGGGGGTCAACAGGAGCTGGTCATTGAT
>NZ_JAHHPP010000076.1 GCF_024606265.1 Endozoicomonas sp. SESOKO1 | reverse complement strand
TATATAATGCTAATCGATTAATTCTAAAAGATTTTTTAGGAAATCCAGCTCTTCCGAGAGGGACTCTGTTAATGACTGAAGCAGTGCGACCAGTCCTTCCAGACCGGTTCAAGCCCTTTGGCCCGAATGGCATCCGCTACCGCTTCAGGGCGCCGGTTGTCATCAATAGCGAACTGTTCCAGGTCTTCATTGCCCAGGATGTTGTCATCCGCATACCCGCCGGGATGTGTGCTTGAGTAAGCGCTCATGGTGGTGATGCCCAGGGGCAGGACATTATCCCGGAACTTTTCCGATTCCCGAGTGGATAAGGAGAGCTCAGCTTCGGGCTTGAACAGGCGGTAAGCGCAGATCAGCTGAACCAGTTGTCGGTCAGAGATCACGGAGACTGGCTGAAACTCACCTTCACAGGGGCGCAGCCGGGGGAAGGAAATTGAGTAGCGGGTTCGCCAGTAGGTCTTTTCCAGGTAATCCAGATGAGCCGCCACCATGGCAGAGTCGGTTCGCCAGTCTTCCAGACCAATCAAGGCGCCAACACCAATTTTGTCAATGCCCGCCCGTCCCAGCCGGTCAGCGGTTTCCAGGCGGTAGTTGAAATCCATTTTACTGCCCCGGAGGTGGTATTGCTCATAGGCGAGTCGATGATAGGTTTCCTGGTAAACCAGAACCGCATCAAGGCCTGCTTGCATCAGGGATTGATAATCTTCCAGTTCCAGAGGCTGGACCTCAATGCTGATATGGGAAAAGTGTGGCCGCAGTCGCTCAAGCACCGATTTGATGTAGCTGACACCTACCGTTCCCGGGGCTTCTCCTGTTACCAGCAGGATGTGATCGAATCCCATCTTTTTGATCGCTGCCACTTCCCGGTCCAGCTCGTCCATCGTCAGTGTTTTTCTGCGGATTTTGTTACCGAGACTGAACCCGCAGTACGTGCAGATATTGGTGCACTTATTGGAGAGGTAGAGTGGAATATAGAGCTGCAGAGTATTGCCGAACCGTTGCCGGGTCAGTTGCATGCTTTTCCGGGCCATGGCTTCCAGGTAGGGTTCTGCCGCCGGGGATATCAGTGCCAGAAACTGCTCATGATTCAGTCTGGCACTGTGCAGGGCGTTTTCGACATCCGCAGCGGTCTGGCTGTGGATGGAGATTTTCAGCTCATCCCACTGGATTTGATGAAAGCGGTCAAGAAAAGTCATCACGTCCTCACCTAAAGGTCGTCCAGAAAGGCCGTTAAGGGGCTGCTGGCCTGAGCCTGCAGTGATCGCCCACCAAGACCTGCCAGGTAAGCCCTGCGTCCTGCAATGACGGCATCCTTGAAGGCAATGGCCATCTCTACCGGGTCACGGGCTACGGCGATGGCAGAATTCACCAGCACGGCATCCGCCCCCATCTCCATGGCCAGTGTCGCGTCGGAAGGACTGCCTATACCTGCATCAATCACCACCGGTACCGAGCTTTGTTCAATAATTATCTGGATAAACTCTTTGGTCTTCAGGCCCAGGTTGCTGCCAATGGGTGAACCGAGGGGCATGACAGCAGCAACTCCCACTTCCTCAAGGCGTTTGCAGAGCACCGGATCGGCATGGATGTAAGGCATGACGGCAAAGCCCATGGCGCTTAATGCCTCGCAGGCTTTCAGGGTTTCAATCGGGTCTGGCAGGAGGTATTTGGGGTCTGGATGAATTTCGATTTTGACGAAGTGGGTGCCCAGCGCTTCTCTGGCCAGCTGGGCAGCGTAAATGGCTTCATCGGCATTGCGGGCCCCTGAGGTGTTTGGCAGCAGGTTCAGGTTGTGATCCCGCTGCCGGTCCAGAAGCGGCCCGAGGATATTATCCTGCTGCTCATTCAGGTCAACCCGCTTGAGTGCCATGGTGACCAGCTCACTGCCCGAGGCAATGATGGAATCGGTCATCAATTGGCTGTTACTGAACTTTCCGGTTCCGGTAAACAGTCGTGAAGAAAAGGTTTTATCCGCAATTTTCAGCATGCCAGCCTTACGTTATTTAAAGAACTTTGGTTTATGTCTGTTCACATCAACAGTTCAGGCTTAGCCACCTGCCGTTGCCTTTATCAGCGTAATGTCATCCCCGTCACTGAGCAGATAAGATGCCCACTGGGATCGGCTGATGATTTTCCTGTTGACCGCCAGTGCCACCCCTTTTTCAAGGTGGTTCAGTTGCTGTAACAGGGCATCAATGCTGAGAGGGGGCTCCACTGCCATTGGCTGGTTATTTACCGTGATCTGCATGGTCAATTTGGTGCCAGTCCTTATTTACGATGGCAAGATTCTAAAGAAACAGGGCGGTGTTTGACAAATGATCTGGAGCAGCTTTGGAGCACAAAAAACAACGCAAGCAGCAATCAGGCAACAATCAGGCAACAATATAATTGTCATCTTATTGATTATTGGCGGCTACAGATCTACCCAAGGCAGGGTTCAGCCGTTAGAATTGACGGTTTCTTTTCTGTAGCTCATCTGTTTTGGAAACCCCAT
>NZ_JAHHPP010000075.1 GCF_024606265.1 Endozoicomonas sp. SESOKO1 | reverse complement strand
AAAGCGCCAGGGCAACGGAGGTTAACTCGCCGCCGTGCAGTGCCTGAACCACCACATCATCGGCATAGTTGATGGTGGTGTTTTTGATCCAGGCCAGGGCATCGTTAAAGCTGATCTGATAGGCGATGGCACCGGCAATGGTATTCTGGTTCGCAGGCGACTGGGTTCCCAGCATAGAGAGCGCTGCAGAACCGGAGGCACTGGCGGAGATGACTTTTTCCAGTGCCTGTACTTCTACATCAACATCGTTATAGCTGTTCCCGTTAGCATGACCACTGATGGATGCCCCATCGATAATGGCCTTGGCGTCCATATTGTTGACCGATACCGTAAAGCTGCCGGCACCGGTCAATCCCGTTTGTGCCGAGGAGACTTCGGCGCTGCTCTGGCCACTGTTGGCATTGCTATCATCATTGCCGCCATTGTCAGCCGACTGACCAATGGACGAATCGCCGTTGCTGCTGTTGGCACCGGTATAATTGGCCGCCACTTTGGAGGACAGACCGTTATACCAGTTTTCAAACCTTTGCCCGATGCCCGGCTCGTTGCTTGGCTCTGTGGTTAACGCACCGGCCACTGCAATGGAACCGTTGGTGCCACTTGAACGACCACGGACAGACACACTGTTGGCAATAATCCCTTTGGTGGGCGCAGGAGCGGTCGGTGATGTGGGAGCAGGCCTGGTAGTATTGCTGTTGCTACCGTCCTGAAACTTGACCTTGTCGTATTCGCTGCTGTTATCGCCAATAAACGCTTTGGTATCGCCCTGGGATACGTTAGCGGCGATGGCAATCCCCACTGCGGACTCATCGGACCAGTTAACCGCACCGGCTGCCGCCCAGTTGCCAAACTCATGCTCGGCAACAATCACCAGGTCACCGGCACTCAGCTGGGCATCGTTATGGAGCGATGCATGAGTCAGCACCTCAGAGTTCAGAAAACCCAGAACCCCGTTAAAACCAAGCCCTTTCCCCATACCGGATGACGGCGTAACCAGAACGTGTCGTTCATCGGTTTCAGCGTAAATATCAACATCACCGGTAGCGGTTACGGTTGCTTTACCGATACCGGCCACCGCCTGACCACTTTGCTGAACGTAGGTAATGGAAGCACCAACGGCTTTACCCTGTTTGTTGGTACCATTGCCATTGGGCAGAATACCCAATGAGCCGATATTCCCGGCCAGGTTGGCCGTTTCCATCAGGTTATAGGCACTGACTTCTATGGAGTTATCAAAGCTGAAGCTATAATTGATGTCTTTGAAAACACTGTAGTCACCCAGAAGACTGGTGACTTTGCTATTGGCTTTAAGCTCACGGCTGGCATTCCAGCTGCCAGTCCCCGTGGTGGTCACCTCGGCGTTATCACCAATCCACGCCTTGGTGTCCATATCGTTCCAGACCACATTGAGGGATCCACCATAGGCTTCTTTATCCGCAGCAGCACCGGCGTTGGCAAACGTGGTCAGCAAATTGTTTTGCAAACCACCAATGCCGTTAAATTTACCCAGCACATCGGCAATGGTATCCCACTTGTCGTAGGTGCTGACGATGGGCATGTATTGACCGGCAACAATACCAAGATTGGCCGCCTTAATCCGGGTTGACTCCCCCACTTCAGCAACCGCATCACTGTCGTTGATGGCAAAATTCAACGCCATCGCCAGGCTGGTATCTGATGCCGCTGACTGTCCTGCACCAGCAGAGCCTTCTTCCGGTGCGGTTACCGCGGTCTCGGCAGACGTTCGATAGCCGCCCTGGTCGCCGCCCAGAGAGCCTGCACCGTAACCACCGGCCATTTTTTCATTGTCACTGCCAACATCAACCTGGCTTGCCAGCAACACGTTACCGGTGGCATTGATGTTCGGCGCATCAGTCTGTCCGCTGACATTATTGCCAAGGTAGCTATAGGCGTCATGGTCCGAAAGGTTCAGGGAAAACGACAGGCCACCCTTGAAACTGACCTTTCCTGAATCATCCGTATCTACGCTCTGCCCTGAGCCCTTGAGAAACTGTCGGGTATAATTGCTGACCCCGGATTGTAGCGCCGATAACCCCTGAACCGCTTTCGACCCCACCGTTCTGAACAGCAGGCTGCTTCCCACCGTGACACCGGAATGCACCCGCTGATTCAAGGTACGGTTAAGGGAGGTGATGGTGACATTACCCACCTTGTCATTGTCAGTACCAAGGCTACTGCCCAGCTCTGCCGTGGTGTTGGTATTAAAATCACCAACGGCAATGGCAATGCCATATTGAGTATTGGTCAGACCATAAGCGGAGGCGGAAACGTAATAATAGTTCTGGTTTTCTGCGGCCAGCACCAGGTTGTCAGCGTCCAGGGTGACGCCCGAGTCGATAATCGCCCTGGCATCTACATCCGACTCAGCCACCGCGGCGGCTATGACTACCTTATTGTCATCTTCCGCAATAATGTCTAACGCCGACGCGGAAATATACGCTTCATTGTGGGCCGAAACCTCAAGATTACCCTCTGCCTCAATCGTCGCGCCACTTTTGACATGGGTGGTACTGGTGGCGTCACTGCTGGCGTAGATGGCCGGTAAGGACGCAGGGAGTGCCTCGCCAATAACAATAGACGACGCTTCCGTTAAGGCATGAGCCTCGGATTGCAGGGAAACATTGCCACTGGCCTGGATATTTGCACTACTATTGACGTTGACAGTGGCATCGGCTTCCGCCTCCATCAAATAGAAAGAGGCCCCGACAAAGGAGCCAGCGGCCAGAATGCCCATGGACGCACCCGGCTCTTCATAAAACGAACTGTTGGCAATGGATTTGGCCTCAACCGTGACATTTCTGGCGTAGACCTGCCCTCCCAGGTCAATGTTGGTGTCAGAATCGGCCTTGCCAAAACCTATCGCCTTGGTTACTGAGGCGGTGAGGGTGATATCCCCCCTCGCGGAGTCATCACTGTTCCGGGTATCCAGGGTACTGCCAGCATTCAGGTCTATATCTTTGGCGGTGATGGTAATGCCGGATTCAGCGGCCAGGGTACCAGAGACATTGGCCTTGCTATCAGCAGTCACAGTCAGGCTGCCACTGAGGTCCAGACTGCTATTTGCCCTGGTTTTGAAGGTGTCTGCGGTGACCGTGGCAGAGCCAGCCACTGTCGTATTACCAATCACGGTAATACCTTCAGCAACCTGTTCAGGGCTGGAGGCGGTTGCGGACTCAACAACAACCGTTTTACCAGAAGCGCTGAGTTTCAGGGTGGTTGTGGTCTGATCAGTCTTGCCTTTAAAGGCAATGGTACCGGCTGCACTGGCTGAGTTTGAGTCCCGACTGTCCAGCGTTGCCCCGGCATTTACATCAATATTATCCGCCATGATGGTGAAGCCACCATCAGCGTAAAGATCGCCGGAAAGATCAATGGCGCCTGTAGCTGAACTGGACGCCATCAGGGTAATGACGCCACCATCGACATTAAGCTCTGTGGGAATGGTCAGGTCGTCAACATTAACAGCGGTTAATGCAACCGCACTGGCCTGGGCTGCACGCCCTGAAATAACAATACCGCTGCTATCCACCTGAATGGTATTGGCATTGATATCCAGGCCACTGGCGGTATTGATCTTGCCTTTGATGCGAACCGTGCCGGAGGATGAAACACTAAAACTGTCGTTAAGTAGATCAGTGATTTTTGCATCAACGGCATCTGTACCGCTGATCAGCCCCGATATTTCAGCATCTGTTGGCGTCTTGATCGCCAGACTACCAACGTTCACTACCCCCGACTCACCCACCAGAAAACCCGCTGAGCTGGCAAATACCACATCACCACCCAGTGAACCGTTCTTGTAGCTGTTCATAATCCCGTGAACAGCGGGCGCTTCAGAGCCTCGAACGATATTGACCAGCTTGCTGGCACTGTCAGGAACCTGAAGGTTTACGGTATGGGATGAACCCACCACAAACTTATCGAATACGTTGATCGCGGACGTACCCGACATTTTTCTGGAGGTAATATCATGGACATTGTTATTACTGCTAATGGAAGTGAAGTCACTGACGGCCTGTATATCGTGATCAGCCGCTACTGCCGTGCCGGACAACAACATACCAGCCGCCGCTGGCGCTCGAAGGACCGAAGAGAAAGAGGCCCCGGTGGATTTCTGGCAAGCCCTCGCCGAGTTAACCCGGCCGATGGAAACCGACAGCTGAGTACGACCAAAACCAGCCATAATTTGCTTCCTTGTCTAATAATTATTATTTTGTCGAACCACTTACGTCCTGTGGTTCAGATCGATGAGCTCTGCACCCTACCAATAAAAGTTTCCAGGCGGATGTCAGAACCCATTTGGTACAACTCCGGAACGATTACAGTTTTGGTTGCTGCCGCTTAACCAGACGGTTCAATGCACCCAGTGAGTGCAAGTGTGCATAGGTCCACGCCAGCCAGCCGGAATCAAACCAGCTTTTCACTTTTTCTTCCGGAATGGAGTTCAGTTTTTTCTCATCAATAACAAATAACCCTTCAAGCCTTAAGGGTTTATCCTTCTCCAAAAGAATCTGGAGATTAAATGGAGACAGCAGATCAAGCGCTTTTAATTCATTACAATAATTAAGGGTATGCTTGTACTGCTGATCATAGTTATTAAGAAATTGAATAATGTTATTCAGTGTTTCTGTATTCTCACCGTCATCACTGAAAAGCGCTTCACCGTCTTCACCATCAAACTGACTGGCTTTCTGATCAAAACAGACAGAGCCTTCATCAGTCAGGGCGAAAGGGTAACGACGGATAAAAGCAGGAATATAGCTGTCACTCCAGCTGCCCGCCTCACCCAGGTGCTTATGCCCGGTATCCATCAGGGAAAGCAGGGCAAGGGGAAAAAAGCTGTCCTGCTCATCCTTGCTGAAAAGCACCGGCATATCACGGCTGGCTTCAAAAAACTCAATACCTGTCAGCGGTACAGAGTTTACCTCTTCCGTGAAAGAATAGTCGTCAGATGTCTTGAACTTAAGGGTCTTATGCACTTCGCGGTTCAGAAATGCCGGTTCATTGTAAAACAGTAATGTTGCCATAATCAGGGACCGCCTCTGTTGTTTTGATAAAGCCTTTTCTAAAAATAATTCTATTGACGTTTTCAAGCTGACCTGAGCTTAAAATTCTCACACAGCACAGTAAAGGTATCAACGAATAAAATGTTATATGATTGTTAAGCATCAGTAATTACTACAGCAGAAGGATAACAATGAATAATAAATAATCACTTTCAGACTTTATTCCTGACTTGTTAGTCAGCAATTAAATTCATGTCCTGAATTTATTTTCACCTGTGAATTAAAAGGATTCCTCTACCAATGTCCACTGAAACCCTGCAACTCAATGATAGGCTTTATCAATACATTTATAATGTTGGTCTGCGTGAGCATCCGGTATTAAAAGAGCTGCGTGAATTGACCAGTCACCATCGCTACCGAATGATGCAAATCTCTGCCGAACAAGGGCAGCTTATGGCCATGCTGGCAAAACTGGCCAATGCACGCAGGACCCTGGAAATCGGTGTTTTCACCGGTTACAGCGCACTCTCTGTCGCCCTGGCACTGCCCGATGATGGGGAGCTGATTGCCTGTGATATCAACCGTGAGTATACCGACATAGCCAAACCCTACTGGGAAAAAGCCGGTGTCTCCGGGCGGATCAAACTCCACCTGGCCCCGGCATCGGAAACCCTGGATCAGCTGATCCGCAACGGTGAACGGAATCAGTTTGATATGGCCTTTATTGATGCGGATAAAACGGGGTACGACGCCTATTACGAACAATGCCTGCAGCTGATTCGCCCTGGCGGGTTGATTCTTATCGATAACGTGCTGTGGAGCGGCAGGGTAGCAGATGCAGACGCAAGTGATGATGACACTGCAGCCCTGAAAGCATTGAACCGGAAAATCCACGACGATGATCGTGTGGATATGATGGTACTGCCTGTTTCCGATGGGCTTACCATTGCCATCAGGCGTTAAGTATAAAATGAGCACAGAGAATGCTCACACGCTCCAGAGGCTGTCGCAAAAGCCGGAAAAATGATCTCGATGCGACAGCCTCAGAAGCGTGGGGGAAAATTTTTATCAGCGGTTCTCTTCGCGAACTTCTCATTGCCTCCTCCACAAAGCGAGGAGTTTAGTATTACTAACCGGACAGTTAGTGTTTATGGCAAAACAAATCGTTAAATTCTTCCATAATTAACCAGAAACGGTGGAAAATATTTTATCAATTCCCTGCCAATAACTGCATACGCCCTCTAAATGCCGAACACAAGGAGTGTCCTATGGACAACGGAATTCCAAGCTTATCAACTGTGACACAATCGGAGCTATTCACTAAAGAAGTGCCAGCGCAGCATGATGGCAATAAAACTATTGAGTCCAAAAGCCCAACATGCACGGGGCATCCAATACATCACAGGGCAGCATCTATTTCCAAAGAATCTATTTCCAAAGAATCTATTTCCAAAGAAACTGCTCCCAGGGAATGTCCGCGACTTGAAGAACCCGAAAACCTCAAGCTATTGATGGAACCTTTGCCCGGACAAAAAACAGCGTTTCACCAGATGCAGTCGCCATTTAAAGCCGGGGATATCACCGTTAATGACCCGGCGTTTCAGCGTCCTTCTAAAGTAAATAAATTTCTTCTGGCATCTGTACTCTTTTTTACAAGCTATACGACACTATCTGAAATATCTCTTTTCAATATCCCAGAGAGTGACCGGAGTGCACGGGTAGAAACAATACGTGGCCGGGCTTTCACCGTGACCGCTACATTGCTATTCATTCTAACCGGAACAATAATCCTGGAGGGACTCAAGCATCTTGTGCGTAATGCCCGTGTCCATATAGATAAGTTAGACATGGATTCCGTACCTGGTTTTGCTGTACTTCTCGTGACAGCCATGACTCTTGGTTTTTTTGGTTTTGGTTGGTTAGTGTCCGTGGGATTCTCGCACATGGTGGCTTCAACAGTGTCAGCGTGTGTGGATACCTATGAAAAATTCACCGAGGTAACCAACTTTACGTCACCCGAAGCCAGTTTTTTAAAAAAGTACCAGAGGATGGAGGAGTCTCTTGGTGCATTGCGAGCCAAGCTTTATGATGCAGAGCTTGTCAGAGCTTTAAGAAGTTGTGAAACAAAGGAATCAAGGATTGAGGCCAAAGAGCGCATCAGGCTTGAGGCTGGTACTTTGAATCCCGACCCGGATAAAGAGAAATGGTACGACGCGTTTCAGCGCTACTGCCTGAGAGATTGGTATGAGTGGTATGATGATGACCTTTTTAGGTACGGGGAACTAAAGGAAGCCATCAGAAGAACCGAAGATTGGCTTAACAGGGCAGCAAAGCAGAAAGAACTGCTCACTTACCTGGAACTAAAAGAACTGAATAATAAGACTGATCCTGAAAACGCCATTGCCACAAAGGTGGAGTTGAAAGACGAAAACCCCGGTCACTGGGTTCGTGTGTAATTCTCAGTTTGGCAATGGGCAGCGTGTACTGTCAGAACTATGGACGTTAGCTCTTTAAATACAAGCAATAAACACAAGGAGTGTCCTATGATTCACGGAAGTGTTCCCTCAATCAAATCAGCATCAGGAGATGCAAACCCCTTAACTGATGAAAAAAAAGTGACAGTGCCGCAATCGGATGATAAAGCTGTCAGGTCCGAAAGCCAGACAAGCTCAGACAAGTCAATCTTTCACAGGACAGTATCCAATTCTGAGAAAACTTCAAAGCCTGGAGCCTTCGATACAATCAGGCTGACGACGTCTTCGCCGGAACAAACAGCGCTCGACAAGATGGAATCGCCATTCAAGGCTGATGATATTACCATTGATGATCCGGAGTTCAGGCAACCACCTGGCAAAATAAAAAAGCTTGCCTTGGCGATTAAACTCTTTTCCAAAAGCTTCAAGACAATATACCAGGTCAATAATCCAGAGACTGACCGGAGTTCACTGGTAGAAACAATACGCAGCAAGGCTTACACCGTGTCCTCTATCGTGTTAAACACTCTAAACATAGTGCTGGCCTCTGCCGTAACACCGGCGCTTTTTGTTGGTGCTTTAATTCTTTGTGCAAGTGTACCACAGGCGGGGGTCGCGTTAGTTTTATCTGTACCTATCGGTATATTTATTGCCATCGGGGTTTTTGCTATTGGCTATATGCTCTCCCATTCAATCTCTAACTTTATTACTTCAGCTGTGTCAGCGTCGGTGGATACCCGGGAAAAATTAACCGAGATCACCGCTTTTACTTTACCGGAAGAGAGGTTCTTAAAAAAATACCAGAGAATGGAGGAGTCAATCTTCGCATTGCGAACCAAACTTTATGCGGCAGAGTCAGCAAGGACTAATGACTACATAAAACTTTATGAAAAAGATGGTAGGACAGAGAAATTGAAGCTTGAGATCGAAAAACGTGACGAGCTTGAGAATGCCAGAATTGAGGCTGGTATTCCGGACCCTGACCAGGCGAAATGGTATGAATCTTTACAGCGCTCTTTCCTGAGAGAGGAGTATGGGTGTGATATCGAGAAACTGAAGGACGCCATCGGTAAAACCGAAGATTGGCTTAACAGGGCAGCAAGGCAGAAAGAACGGCTCTCCAATGAACCTATAGAACTACAAGAAGTAAATAGTGTGGTTGCTGGCGAAAACCCGGCTCACTGGGTTCGTGTTTAATTCCCGGTATAGTCATGGGCGAGCAGCACTTAGCCTCTGCGTTAATACGTTAATAAGAAGGCAATAAGCCGGTTTCTGACCCTTCGATTGCTGACTGTTCACTAAGGCTGAGATGGGGCGATCGGGACTGTAAATATTCCTTCAGCTTGACGACTGAAAAGCGGGGGGCAGTA
>NZ_JAHHPP010000074.1 GCF_024606265.1 Endozoicomonas sp. SESOKO1 | reverse complement strand
AGAGTGCTGTTGGCCTGAATACGGTCCAGCATATCCGTGGCCAGAAGCGGTAACAGTTATCAGGTAGGTTTAAATGATCGTGAATACAGCCAATGCATTAATAGCGGCTACTCCAATAGCTGCGAAGCTGGAAGCTGCAGCCCTGAGCAGATGGCGGCTTACGATATTTTGCAATGGAAGTTTCAGCTGACCTGCCAGATTCCGGGAACCAAGGGTTCAATTACCTATCAGGACAGCGATGGTGTTCGAACGTATATCATTCGTCTGAGTTTCCCGGATATGGGCAACAGGGTCCCCCTGAGTGATGTGGTATTAAGAGGGATACTATGAAACGGATTGAGAACGGATTCTCACTGGTTGAATTGATGATTGCCCTGGCCCTTGGACTGGTTCTTTTTACCGGGGTTGGCCACCTGGTGCTGGCATCCAGCCGGTCGTGGGCATTGCAGGATGAACTGGCACGGGTTCAGGAAAACGCCCGGCTGGCCCTGGATATTCTGGGGCAAAGTATCAGTACCGCGGCCTATACTGGCTGTCCTGCCCAGGCAAAGCTGGCCAATTTAGTCTATTCCGACACTGATAATCGTCAGTGGATGATGCATTTTGATAAAGGCGTTCTGGGTATTCCTTCTGGTAACAGCGTTACACAACAGCTGGACAGTAATGCGATCTCTGAAGCCATTATTATCCACAGCGTCGATAGCAATCAGACTACCCTGGTCAGTGGCCATAATACTGGCATTGCTTCGGTCACACTGGCTGAAAGCCGTAGTCATGATGAAGGTGATCTTCTGGCTCTGATTTCGTCAGACTGTAGACAGGTTTCCATTTTCCGGGCAGGTGCTGCAACAACCAATAGCGTGGTGACTCATCCGGCTGCAGCCAGCGGCAGCCTTTATAACTGTATAAGTCAGTTACAGGGTAACTTCAGTTGCCATGGAAGTACGGTCGGTTCTGGCAATATCAACCACCGGGGATCACGACTGGCACCCTTGCAGTCTTATGCCTTCTATCTGAGGGAAAGTAATAATGTACCAACACTGTACCGGAAACTGGCGGGTGAATACGCCAGTGGCAATAGTATTAATGCAGAAGCGCTGGTTGAAGGCATTGAAGGGCTGAGTATTCGTTATGGGCTGGACAGTGATAATGACGGGGTTGCCAACCAGTATATGACAGCCGGTGAAATAACACCTTACAGCGATGAATGGCGGAGTGTTATTACGGTCAAGCTTGAACTGCTGGCTCGGAGTTTCACTGAAGTGGCCCCGGAAGCTCAGGCCTATTTCTTTGCCGGCCAGCGAGTGCTACCC
>NZ_JAHHPP010000006.1 GCF_024606265.1 Endozoicomonas sp. SESOKO1 | reverse complement strand
GAGAATGAGGATCAGAAAGCCTGGGCGGTAAGGGCGACAAGGGCGCAGGCGGATCGGGCGCTTTACAAAGCCGCCATTCGTTCGATTCTGGAAAACCAGGAGAACCTGTGGATATTCCAGCAGGCGGCGGATGACCTGGTGGTTGATGAGAACTCCAGCCAGGTTCGGGGTGTCGTGACCAACATGGGTGTTCGTTTTCTTGCCCCGAATGTGGTGTTGACTGCCGGTACTTTCCTTGGTGGTCGAATTCACATTGGCCTGGAAAACCACAGCGGTGGCCGGGCCGGTGATCCGCCATCCATCGCCCTGGCGAACCGGCTGAGAGAACTGCCTCTAAACGTTCAGCGGCTGAAAACCGGTACGCCTGCCCGTATTGATGCCCGCAGTGTGGATTTTTCCGTGATGGAAGCGCAACCGGGGGATACGCCGATGCCGGTGATGTCTTACCTTGGAACGGTAGAGCAGCACCCTGAGCAGGTATCCTGTTATATCACCCATACCAATGAGCGTACCCATGAGATCATCCGGGGTGGACTGGACCGTTCACCCATGTTTACCGGGGTTATTGAAGGGGTAGGTCCAAGATATTGCCCATCCATCGAGGATAAAATCACCCGGTTTGCGGATAAAAACTCCCACCAGGTGTTTCTGGAGCCGGAAGGGTTATCCACCCATGAGCTGTATCCCAATGGCATCTCGACCAGCTTGCCCTTTGATGTGCAGATCAATCTGATTCACTCGATTCGTGGCCTGGAGAATGCTCATGTTACCCGCCCCGGTTACGCCATCGAGTACGATTACTTTGATCCAAGAGGACTGAAGTACTCCCTGGAAACCAGGGCCATTGGTGGCTTGTTCTTTGCCGGTCAGATCAACGGTACCACCGGCTATGAAGAAGCGGCAGCACAGGGACTGCTGGCGGGTATGAATGCGGCGCTCAGGGCACAGGATAAAGAGTCCTGGTGCCCTCGTCGTGACGAAGCTTACATCGGAGTGCTGGTGGATGACCTGATCACCAATGGCACCAGTGAGCCTTACCGCATGTTTACCAGCCGGGCAGAATACCGGTTGATCCTGCGGGAAGATAACGCCGATCTGCGCTTGACAGAAAAAGGAAGAGCACTGGGGCTGGTGGATGATCAACGCTGGGCGGCATTCAGTGACAAGAAAACTCGCATTGAGAAGGAATCTGAGCGCCTCAGAGCGACGTTTATCCATCCGGGCAGTGAGGCTGCCAGTTCCCTGGAAACGAAGCTCAGCAGGCCTGTAAGCCGTGAATACAGCCTTCTGGAACTGCTTCGTCGCCCGGAGTTGACTTATAGTGATGTGGCTGGACTGGTGGGAGAAGCGGAAACCCATGGTCAGGTCGCGGAACAGGTGGAGATTCAGACCAAGTACCAGGGCTATATTGACCGTCAGACCGAAGAGATAGACCGTATGCGGCGTTATGAGAATACCCGCATACCACAGACGCTGGATTACACATTGATCGAAGGGCTTTCCAACGAGCTGAAGCAGAAGCTGAGCGATGCCCGTCCTGAGACACTGGGCCGTGCTTCACGTATTCAGGGGATGACACCTGCGGCAGTCTCTCTGCTGCTGGTTTATATGAAGAAGCGCTCTATGGCGGCTTAAGGGATTCTGTTACCAGTTTCTGAAGGTCGGGGGTAACCCCGATTACGTTAACTCATCCACACAACACTCATCACTTAGAAACCCCATGACCTCATTGAAGGTGTCGAACTGGGGAATGCAATACAGTGTCCTGCCATCCCGCTTCTGTTTAACCAGCCCTACAGACATCAGGGCTGAAATATGGTGGGAAAGCGTTGAACCGGGAATGTCCAGCTCTTTTTGCAGGACTCCGACCGGCACACCCTGATGGCCAGATCTGACCAGACGTTTGTAAATTCCAAGCCGTGAAGGGTGACCCAGCTCTTTCAGAGCCTTGGCACAGGTGTCTAGGTCCATGGTAGAAATCTTATCTTGGTAAATAATTCGATATTAATGGAAATGTAGTGAGTTTGTACATCAACTGCTTCCGATCTATTCATTATTTACAGGAAGCAGTTGGTGGGTGTTTACTAAGCCTGGTAGTGAGCAATACCATCCATAAACATCTGCACAGAGAGCATCACCAGGATCATCCCCATTAGTCGTTCGATGGCAAATATGCCCCGACTACCCAGCAGTGTCATGATTTTACCCGACAGCATCAGAATGGCTGCGCTCAATGCCCAGGAGATAAAAACGGCCATGGCCAGTGGCCACTGATTTCCCGGATGCTGACTGGAGACCAGCATCAGGGTTGCCAGAATGGATGGGCCAGCAATAAGAGGAATTGCCAGGGGCACAATGAAGGGTTCACCATCTGGCGTACTGCCCATAATGCCGCCACCCCGACTGGATGGGAAAATCATGCGAATGGCGATGATAAACAGGATGATGGCACCGGCAATACTGACTGATTCCTGCTTCAGATGCAGTGATAGCAGCAGGTATTTTCCGGCAAAAAGGAAGATCAGGAGAATAAACAGAGCTATTAATAGCTCCCTGATAAGAACCTTGCTACGCCTCTCTTCAGGAACCCCTTTCAGAATTGAGATAAAGACGGGCATATTGCCCAAAGGGTCCATGATCAGGAATAGCAGGATAACGGTTGAATATATGTCCATGTTTGAAAGAGCCAGCTGTGTGTATCAGGGCGCGCTTATAACATATTCAGCAACGGTCAGGATAGGACTCCTTCAGGATATCCAGACAATAATTAGCCCCTGATGATTTGACTGGCATAGATATTAAGCAACCGGGCATCACGACTCCTGCCATCACCATTGCCATCAAGATCAATGGTTTCCTGCAACTGGAGCTTGGTATGGTGCTCCAGGGCGGCTTTTCTGGCTTCCCTGATTTCAGCTTTGTCTCTGGCCTCATCAGCTAATTCGGCTTGTCTGTACACTGGGTTGTGTTCGTGGCTTACGTTATAAAGTTCGCTCATAGGAAATTCCTTCTGTAAATGGATGAAAACAGTCATTAATTTATTGGATAAATTCAGATTAGTTTTGACCAGCCCGGGTGTCATTGAGACTTAAGTCATAGGAGGGCGCTGGTGTACCGTATATTACTTCTTGATAGTTGTGACTATTTTTATTCACCCTTGGAGTAGAGAAACCTGGATAAAGTTCCATATTTTCCTGATTTATTCGTTTTTACTGGACTAAATAACGGTTTTTCAGTTTTACATAATTACCTGCTGTATATTCAAGGAAACTGCGCTCCTGTTCCGATATTTCCCGTGCTTTTGTGGCGGGGTTCCCCTTGTAAACAAAGCCACTGTCAAGACGCTTGCCAGGAGGGACCAGACAACCGGCGGCGACAATGACTTCCTCTTCCACCACGGCACCATCCAGAACAATGGCACCAATGCCAATCAGGCAGCGGTTATTGATAGTACAACCATGCAAAACCGCTTTATGGCCTACCGTTACATCATCACCAATGGTCAACGGGTGACCAACCGGGTTGTAATCACTGGCGTGGGTAATATGCAGAACTGAACCGTCCTGTATGCTGGTTCTGTCGCCAATACGGATGGAGTGCATATCGCCACGTATAACCGCCATTGGCCATACAGAGCTGTCATTCCCGATGGTGACATCGCCGAGCACAACCGCACTCTCGTCGATGTAGACCCTTTCGCCAAGAACTGGCATTTTAGTATTGAAGCTTCTAATGGCTTGACTCATTGAGCAGGGATCCCCTGATGTTTCTGTCTGAGTGGATGCAACCATGGATAGTGCGTTGGCCGGATTCTGCTTGAATTCCTGAGGTGACGCACCCATCTATTACCAATAATTACCATGAAATTTAAAGAGTATAGAGAGCTGTCCTATGAATAACCCGCTACTGGAATCCAGTGAACTTCCCCCCTTCTCCAAAATTCTACCTGAACATGTAAAACCGGCCATTGAAGCCATTATTGCTGATAATGAAAAGGCGGTAGCGTCGTTACTGGCTTCTGGCACCGGAATCGGCTGGCGCTCTCTGCAGGAGCCACTGGATCAGCTGGATGACCGGTTGGGACAGGCCTGGTCACCGGTTGGTCATATGAACGCGGTGGTCAACAGTGAAGCACTGCGGGAAGCTTACAATGGCTGTTTGCCGCTGTTATCGGAATACTCCACCCGCCTTGGCCAGAATCGTCAGCTGTTTGAGGCTTACCGGTCCCTGGCTGATTCGGCAGACTTTAACCAGTTGGACAGTGCCCAGCAGAAAGTGATTAACGATAACCTTCGGGATTTCCGTTTAGCCGGTGTTGCCCTGGAAGATGATAAGAAAGCCCGTTACGGCGAGATCAAAAAACAGTTGTCAGAACTGACCAGCAAGTTTTCCGATAATGTCCTGGACGCCACCATGGCCTGGAGCAAGCTGATTACCGACGAATCGGAGCTGGCTGGACTACCTGAATCTGCCCTGGCCGGTGCAAAGCAGCTGGCGGAGTCAAAAGAGAAAGTCGGCTGGTTGCTGAATCTGGATTTTCCAAGCTATTTCCCGGTAATGACCTATTGCGATAACCGGGAACTCAGGAAAGAGGTTTACACCGCCTTCTCTACCCGTGCCTCTGACCAGGGACCGAATGCCGGGGCGTTTGATAACACGGAAAACATCAGGGAGATTCTTAAACTTCGTCATGAACTGGCCCGGTTACTTGGCTTTGAAAACTATGCGGAATACTCCCTGGCCACCAAAATGGCGGAGTCACCGGATAAAGTTGTTGAGTTTCTGCAAGACCTGGCAGCAAAAAGTAAGCCTCAGGCAGAGAAAGAGCTGGCGGAACTAAAAGCATTTGCCAAAGCAGAGTTCGGCATTGAGGGGCTTGAAGCCTGGGATGTTGGCTATTATGGCGAGAAACTCCGCCAGCAGCGTTACGCTATTTCCCAGGAAGAACTGCGCCCGTGGTTCCCGGCAGAAAAAGTCATCGCCGGAATGTTTGATGTGGTCATTCGACTCTTTGGCATTGAGTTTGAAACTGTGGATAACGTGGATACCTGGCATAAGGATGTGCGCTTTTTCAACATCACCCGACAGGGAGAGGTGATCGGTCGTTTCTACCTGGATCTTTATGCCAGGGAACATAAGCGTGGCGGTGCCTGGATGGATGTCTGCCGTTCACGCTGGAAACTGGACGACAAGTTACAGCTGCCGGTCGCTTATCTGACCTGTAACTTCACCCCGCCGGTTGGCGATAAGCCGGCGCTGTTGACCCATGACGAAGTGGTGACCCTGTTCCATGAGTTTGGTCATGGGCTGCACCATATGCTGACCAGAGTGGATTATGCGGCGATTTCCGGCATCAGTGGCGTTGCCTGGGATGCCGTAGAACTGCCCAGTCAGTTTATGGAAAACTGGTGCTGGGAGAAGGACGGACTGGCCATTATCTCCGGGCACTTTGACACCGGAGAGCCACTGCCGGAAGCAATGCTGAATAAATTGCTGGCGGCAAAAAACTTCCAGTCTGCCATGATGATGGTCAGACAGCTGGAGTTTTCACTCTTTGACTTCAAACTTCATAAGGAATACCGGGATGGCATCGACGTTCAGTCCGTGCTTGATGAGGTGCGAAAGCAGGTAGCAGTGGTGATACCACCGTCTTTCAACCGTTTTCAGAACAGCTTCAGCCATATCTTTGCCGGTGGTTATGCGGCGGGCTATTACAGCTATAAGTGGGCCGAGGTATTATCAGCTGACGCGTTTTCGCGCTTTGAAGAAGAAGGCATTTTTAACCGGGAAACCGGTGAGTCCTTCCTCCATGAGGTGCTTGAAAAAGGCGGTTCTGCTGAACCTATGGAGCTGTTTGTCAACTTCCGCGGCAGAGAACCGGAGATTGATGCGTTACTGCGACACAGCGGTATTCAAACCGCCTGATGGCCTAGGAGCCTGTCCGAGAATAGACTGCCCTACTGCGGTGGCAGCAAATTGGTCT
>NZ_JAHHPP010000073.1 GCF_024606265.1 Endozoicomonas sp. SESOKO1 | reverse complement strand
TCCGAACGGAGTCAGGCAATGAAAATAGGGAAGTTATTTCCAGACAACTCCTTAAGCCGCTTTCTTAGGGTAGACATTAAGGAATTCTTCCTGATAGTACTATTGTCCATTTTTTCTTGAGCTTCTGTGAACGAGTGCAGTCGGGTTGGTTTCTACGTGCCGACTGATAAATTTGCCCACTCTCATCATAAAAGAGGGCAAGATCATCTTTGACTCGGCGATCACCAGGGGATTTTGACGGCAGCTTACCTATATTCGTGATCGAGAATGTGAGAGATGTGGTTTGATAGTGGAGTGTTGCTATGAAGCAAGCTTATTAGTTTCTTGACTTCCTGAAAAGATCTGCCCGAATAAATAGCATTAGCATCTACGCTTAATGTATCTCCACTAAACATAACTTTATTGGGATTATTGGTATTCGGATCTTCTACAACTCTATAGGCTTGACGCGGCGCGATAAGAAAAATATGGCCATTTTCAAATAATCCTGTATACATAGTATATATTTCATTTTTGTATTTAGTAGTAGCGTTATTCAGCTTCATCATTGTAAAGAAACGCTCTACATTTACTCGTTCCGGATTTATAACTCTCCCTGAGCTTTGGTCGTATGCATAGCGGGTATAAAAATGACTGAACCTGTCTGAATTGCATAATGATTTTATACCCTCGCATTCCTCTGCATGCTCTGCTGTTTCCATATTTTTAAATTGAATTCGACACATTAAATCTTTGATAATCCTTTGATCAATAGATGTGTTGGTTCTGTGGCATGTCTGCTTGAGTCGGAGCGCATCGGGCAGGGTAAGTTTGTTTGCGATGAGTTGAATAATATCAACTGGCAAACAGTTGAAATAGCCGGGTTGTAGCTGTTGGTCTAATGTTGATTCTACAAATTGTGGCGTAACTCCGGGCAATAATCCTTTTTGATCATTTGAAATATTGGCTGGCATAAGATAATCCTTTTCTTAAGTTTTCTTTTAGAACCTTGGTTTAGGAAAAAGTTCCATCTACGGGAATTTTCTGCCTGCTACACAGTCAATAACTCCCCCCTGCCTGGAACTGCAGCAGGTCACTGATGCCTACCACCGTGAAAAATGGCAGGTTTTGCCATTTGCCTATCCTGAGAACAGCAGGCAATACTTGTTCACTCTTCGATGATTGACTATTCAGTTGATTTCATTATTTCACTATACCGCTCCCTCCTGCGCTGATTTCTCAGCTTTCTTTTTTCGAGGGCTTGCCTTTGCTCACTTTGGTGCTCAACATGCAA
>NZ_JAHHPP010000072.1 GCF_024606265.1 Endozoicomonas sp. SESOKO1 | reverse complement strand
ACCGCCTGCGCGGCCCGGCCCGATTGGGCGATGCTTTACGACGGGTTTGGTAAAGCTGAAAGGAAACAGGGTTTAGCTGGTGTTAAAAATGGCGATATAACAGACATCCAGTATTAAGATTTAATTTTTGAACTTTGCGATTTATAGTGAAAAAGGATTTACCCATGGCATCCTCCATTGAACCCAACAAGCCTGACTCAAAGAGCTTGAACCACGATTTTCCTCCGCCTGAAAATAAAATCTCCGGGAAAAAATACCATAAGGATGTATCACCAGCCAGGCTGAAAGGACCCGGCATACAGGTAGACAAAGGGAAGCAGGGAACCAGGGCAATCACAAACTTCGAAAAAATAAAGCCAGTTGACTCAAGTCCCCACACAGATGAAAAAAACTGGCCAGTACCAGAGCAGGAATTGAAAGAGATACTCTCAACGGAAGGAGAACTGGCGAAAATTAACCGGAGAAATTCAGAAAATCACTACAAACCATCACCTGCGGGTGTAAAAATCCGGTCCACACCCGGGGCAAAACTTGCCATCACAACCATAAGTACACCGAAAAACATAGAAAGACTGGTTGACGAGTTAACAGCACACCGGAAAAAAGTACAATCATTCATCCACTCGACTCAACGTTTATTGTTGGAAAATGGCCCGGATATTAGGTGGTTAGCAGCACACTGGCGAAAAATAGAGGGCGGCCCACTGCAACAGGCAAGGCAGTTGGCACGCAGTGGCAGCGAACATCTCAGCCCGCGACTGATAGCAATGACCAGGGCTATTGAAGATGATATAGCGGGCTTAAAAAGATACATACAGGATGCAGGCAAATACGATTTCAGAGGCGGCGGGCAATATCTTAAACAGGTTAATATCTATGCCGAAGTGGCCAGGCGGTTATCCAACACTCAGTCTGCAAAGAAAAATGCTGACCAGAAAATCGCAGCAATCATCGATAGTAAAAGGGCAATCGCACTGACCAGGACAGGCAAGACTGTCCAGTGTGTACCTGAAGCCATTCGAGAACTCACCGGGCTGCACAGACAACTGAAAAAACGGTTTAAAGCCGGTCTATTTGAACAGGAACTCATGAAGGTTCTGGCAGAGAACAGTGAGTCGTTTAGCAGCCGACTTCATATTTATCAGCATAATCAATGGCACCAGGTCACTCTTCAATACACTCCGGCAGCGTCCATGCGTCTGTACGATGACACTGCTGATGCCAGGCGGGGAAACAGAGACCCTTTCCAAAACAGCTATCAAGACAAATTGGCTCTTTCAATGGAGCGGAACTCTCCTCATGCGGTCAATATGCTGGCCTATACCATGAAAGTTGATGGTCAGGAGTTGGCCAGGCATATCCGGGTGGGCTGTCCTTATGCCTACAAGGAAAAAGGCGAAAATATAGATCGCGTAACCGACCAGCGCCTGGACGAAATCTTTACCGCCCTGCTGCTTCACAACCATAAACAGGCGTTAAAAAATGCCATGAAAAATCCCGATCACCAACCCATCAAGCTGGACTGCCTGTACCTGAATTTGCTAAGCCCCGATCATATCCGCGCTAGCCGCATAGCGAGAGCCGCAGGCCTTGAAAATGAAAAAGAGTGGACTGAAAAGCTGCACGAAAAGTTGATTGAAATGTCCAATAAAGAGCGCACGCTGACCATCCACTACGCTGATGGCAAGTCCGCTGCCGTGAAAATCAGGCCACGGCCAGTCATGCTGGTTGCACCCTGCAATAAACTGGCCTTGCCAGACAGGCAAAAATCATTGTCTGGCAAAATCCTTTTGGCTAATGCCAATACCTGGAAAACGGTGATGGAGGTCAATAGATCTGCACTAAAACAATTAGTCGGTTCGAACCATCAGTACGGAGGCTTGCTGGGAGAAAAACTGCCAGAACTATCAGCCAGTAAACAGCAGCAGGCAAAGGAGCTGGCTGATCAGTTGTGGGTGCTGTACAACACCCGTGGCGGCCTGATGCAGGTTGCCGAACAATCAGGTCCCTTTTATTTTTCCGGAAAATTAAAAGAGCTGTCCGCCATTATGGGAATGGATCTTTTCACCGGTTGCAAAAGCAATAAAGATCGAACCGGGATCTCCGAGGCATATCAACAGTCGATGTTAGCGGCCGGTACTCACGGACTTGCGGAACAGTTTATGGTCTATGGTGGCCATATCATGATTCAGATGAAAAATACTGGCCTGCCGGGCTATAAACTGGATGGTACCCAGGCCAAACAGCTGGACGACAGTATATTTTCAAAATTAACTCGTCATTAATACCTGAGACTATCGGCTTAAATGCTCTCTCTGCTTTGCAGCTGTCGCTTGTTTACAGCGAGCAGCAACCGCTCCATCATACTTTTTTTAATTCCAGCTTGTAATACCAGCCCGGGCAAATTCGTCACTGAACGAGAGACCACTCGCCTTGGATGATTGTCTTTTGCGGGTTGTGTGATGCCTATGCGATAGCCCCTACTCCCGTTACGATCGTTAAAACGTTCCACCTCAATCAGAAGCTGGCCATTCTGGTCTTGCAAATCCAGCAGATAATCGATGGTATGGGGCAGTTCCTCATTACCCGTGGCCACATCAAACAGCAGATTTGTTGCGGTTTCGTCTTCTTTGAGCAGTGGCCGCACCCAAGGGTAATCAGCCAGTATAGTTGTCATTAGCCGGGTATTTACGCCCTTCAGGGCCGCATGGATAAAGGCGTATAATGCCAGCGGCACTTGTCTGCCCCAACGGGGGGGTTCGGAATTTACCATTTTGCGGGCGTATTTCTTCAGGATTATTTTCGTGAGTGACATCAATGAACTGTCATCAATGCCAAAATTCGCCCTGAACTTGAACAGTCGGCAGAGCAGATGCTCTTTACCATAAGTCAACTGTCTGATATCTGTGTCATCGGCTTCCAGCAGTGTACCCAACATATTCCAGTGTTCGTTGCGTTCTGCCAGCATTAGCGGGGTATCCCCGGGTATTGAGCAGCAGGGTCGCTTATCATATGAGGTTTTGCAGCAAACAGAGTGGCAATAATCGCCTCTCTCATACTTGTGATTGATATCAACGCCCGCACGACGCAGACCTGCTTCAACTGAGACCAGGTTCTTTCCGGCTGCCATCCGGTGTAGCCAGGTACAGACAGAGGATCCCATAAACTGCTGTAATAACTGTTGTTCCCGGTGCGGGGGCTGAACCTTATTAGCGGTTTTTTTTAGCCGGAAGAATGCCTCAACCGCTTCCATGATAAACCATTCCGGTGAGCGCCACTTCGGACCTGATAGCCAGCCAACACAGGAGGCTAGAATGCCATTGTCCGTATTGATATCATCGGGCAAGCCGCAGATGCGCAACAGTGCACTGCGCAGGATCTCCCGATTACTGGCAGGAATCAGGCGTTGTTCTGTCAGATTTTCCTGACTTTCGCTCTCCCGGATCATCCCGGGATTTCGGTCCGGATGAGTCGATACAGGGGGCGGGCTGACTTTCACCGGCTCAGCCACAATGGCGTCTGAATTTGAGACATTTGCTTCAGGGCAAATCCTGAGGTTTTTGTCTGCAGCGGTAGCAGTGCCTTCGGCGGCCGGGGGATTGTGGCTGCCCGGCATGGATTCCGGCAATGATTCAGCAGAGCGGTTGGCCAGTGCTCTCAAGACAGGGGCAGGCGTACCATTTGCCAAGAGGGCGGATTCGCCAGCAGCGAGCCATTCACTTTGCGAGTGGGTTGCGATACTCACGGAATGAGCACCACTGTTGCCAGCAGACTGAGAAATTGATGATGGTTGCTCAGATGCCAACCCTTGACAGGGGAATTGCATTTCTGCGGTTAATCTGTTCACACGCTCTGCCTGCAATTTAGCTGAAATCCTAAGCTTTTAGTAAATAACTGGCCCGAAAAGTTCCCGGGCATCATTGTCTGGAACTATTGTCATAAGCTTGGAAAATTGCAAATGTTAGGTCAGGAGATGGCTTTACTGTATGCTGGCTCAGTAGCCAATTACCTTGGTACTCTTAAACAGTTTTTACTGATCGGAAGTGGTTTGTGATTGCGTATCCCGAGATAGATCCCGTGGCGTTCAGCCTCGGCCCCTTAAGTGTGCACTGGTATGGCCTGATGTACCTTGTCGGCTTTGCCCTGGCACTCTGGCTTGGTGGTATTCGTGCCCGGAGATCCGCTGGTTTATGGCACCCGGAGCAGGTCAGTGACCTGATTTTTTATGGTGCTATCGGGGTTATCCTGGGCGGACGATCCGGCTATGTCATCTTCTATCACTTTGACTATTTTCTCAGAGACCCGCTCTGGCTGTTCAAAGTGTGGGATGGCGGCATGTCTTTTCACGGTGGCCTGCTTGGGGTTCTTGTGGCCATGTGGCTCTATGGCCGTGCTCAGGGTAAAAGCTTCTTTCAGATAACCGACTTTCTTGCCCCACTGGTGCCTTTGGGGCTCGGCCTTGGCCGAATAGGTAACTTTATTGGTGGCGAGCTTTGGGGCAGGGCCTCAGATGTGCCATGGGCCATGGTTTTTCCCACCGATCCCGGCCAGATGGCTAGACACCCTTCCCAGCTTTATCAGTTCTTTCTGGAAGGGCTTGTGCTGTTTGGCATACTTTGGTGGTTTTCATCAAAGCCCAGGCCAAGAATGGCGATTTCCGGACTGTTCCTGCTGATCTATGGGCTGGCAAGGTTTTCCGTTGAGTTTGTGCGGGAGCCGGATGCCCAGCTTGGCTTTATCGCCTTTGACTGGCTAACCATGGGGCAGCTGTTGTCTTTGCCGATGGTCGTTATGGGCATCCTGTTTATGGCTTGGGGATATCGTCACCATCCACTGGTTAATGGTATGAATAGTGATGACGCGGCCTGGCTGGCAAAGGCCAGAGTGAATAACTGCCCGGGGCAGAAGCAGAAAAACTGCCCGGGGCATAAGCAGAAAAAGAGTGGATCGAAAAAACGATGAGAGAATATCTGGACCTCCTGCGGCATGTGAAAGACCATGGCACTTTCAAGGCGGATCGGACCGGCACGGGTACCTACAGTGTATTTGGCTATCAGATGCGGTTTGATCTTTCTGAAGGCTTTCCACTGGTGACCACCAAAAAGTGTCACCTGCGTTCAATCATTCATGAATTATTGTGGTTCCTCAAGGGGGATACCAATATCGGCTACCTTCAGGAAAATGGTGTCCGGATCTGGAATGAGTGGGCAACCGATGACGGTGATCTCGGCCCGGTTTATGGCAAACAGTGGCGCAGCTGGGAGGGAGCCAATGGTGACGTAGTGGACCAGATTCAGTGGCTGTTGAATGAGATCAAAACCAACCCGGACTCAAGACGAATGGTGATCAGCGCCTGGAATCCATCGGTACTTCCGGATGTCGCCTACTCGCCAAAGCAAAATGCCGCCATGGGGCGTCAGGCGTTACCACCCTGCCACTGCCTTTTTCAGTTCTATGTGCTGGATGGCAAGTTGTCCTGCCAGTTGTATCAACGCAGTGCCGATATTTTCCTCGGGGTGCCTTTTAATATTGCTTCCTATGCGTTGTTGACCATGATGATTGCCCAGGTCTGCGACCTGGAACCCGGTGATTTTGTTCATACCTTTGGCGATGCTCACTTGTACGCCAATCATCTTGAACAGGCGCAAGAGCAGTTAAGCCGCACACCTTTTAAGCGACCTCAGATGAAGTTAAACCCGGCCATTGGTGATCTGTTTGAATTTACCGTTGATGATTTTGAGCTGGTGGATTATCTGGCCCATCCACATATCAAGGCGGCGGTATCCGTTTAACCGGGAGCCTCTGTTACCGATCGTTTATCCGTGGAGCAACCTGCGGATAAATAGACTCAGGGGGTGGGGTAAATCAGGGGGCGAGTAGTTCACACTCCTGCCTCAAATATAGCCGGTAGTAGGGTGTTTCGGTTCTCTTGCAATGAGACCAGACTCTGGGTGTTTTCTCAATGATTCGGCAATGATCGTGATGGCTGCCAGCCTTGGCGGATGATTGACTGTTCCATCAACCCAGCCCATTTCATTGATGCGAAAGTGCGGTTTGCCATTAATTTCCAGCTGGTCGATCCTCCGCTTCGTATCTGGCAGAGCAATTGAGCCGATCAGGCTGACAGATACTGAAGGCAATGTCACTGTTCCTGTTGTACAGGTATGGATTTTTTGCCAGGGCACTCGGGTGATTATTCCGGTGTTATTCCCGGGTTGCGCAACTGGATTATGACGATACATCCCAGTTGTTTCTGGAGTTGGCGAGACTGGTGGCATCATTCTATTGGTTCTGAAAGTTAGCCATCATGTTTTTACCAAACCGGTAAAACAGTAGTTAACCAAATGAAATCATCTTGTCTTAATTTGCGATCTGTGCAAGAAACTCATCTAAAAGAACCAGCAAATCATCCTTTTGAAGAACGACAGCGGATGGTTGGTTAAAATGGTCTTTTATACGTTCCGGGGGTAATTTTAATTGGGTCATGGAATCAACTTGCTGATAGGCAGGCGTAAGCGCCGCATTATAGTAAGGCTGTTTTGTCAAAGAATATTCATTATATTCATAAAACACCCAAATGGGAGGAGTGGCATCATTCATGTGATGCGCTGCCAGCCAACTAAAGAATATTTTTCTTATTACTTCACTGAACATTAAATAGTTTCTACTCTCATGTATTTCGCTAATTACTGGCTTTAAGCCGGATTTTATTTTTTCAGTAATCTTATCGTCTACCGCTTGTCTGGACAAAGAAGTACAGTCGAAAATAATAGGTTTGTAGCTTGTAGATTTTGATACGTTCAGGAAAGCCGCCTCACCGGACATGAGTTTTTCAGGGATGATAATGCTAATGCCCACAGGCTGGTGGTGCAGTTGTTGATGGATGCGATGCCGGGATAGTCGCTCCAAAAGGGAGCGGCTTCTGGTCATCGTTTTGATAAGGTTTATGCAGCACTGTGAAAGTAGTGGATCTACTTTTTTAATTTCATTAAGGTCAACTTGTTTGGGTCTTAGAGAATAAGACTCAAGCATTAATTTTATCCGGTCTTTCAACTGACAGGAATCACAGGACCCGGAGAACGTCTGTAAGATGGCCAATAATACATATTTCAGAAATTGAGGCACTGAGCAGTAAAGATCACATAGCCAGTTGAAATAATTAACATCGGGCTCTTGTGCCTGTATCAGCTGGGATAATATCTTCATATACGAACCATAGAAATGATGTATCGCATCGCTAACGCTATGGCCCTCACCATCTACCATAAGCCAGGCCCTTTTTTCTATGATGTGTTCCCAGTATTGTATGTTTTCACTAAACTGGTAAAACATTTGTGGCGATAACAATATCCCCCAATGTTTCTGCACAACGTTGATTTTAATGTCGGAGGGTATTCTGATTAAGGTAGAGTAGATATCTTTGTGCATAGCCTCAGTCAAAGCTGATCGGTTATCGTTTAACTTTAATTGTGGTGCAAGATAATGATTGGAATCTAAAGGAAAGAAGTCTTCCTGTGAATCGATAAATTGGACGGAACAGGCATACTCCCTGGGTAGCTTCACCTCAGAATAGTCTGGTTGACGATAATCCCCCCAGTCGGGTTCTGTGGTATCTGCAGTGACTTGTCCGCCACCACCGAGTTGGTATTGTCGCCAGGTGTGGCCGCCATCGGGGCTGATCTCAACAAAACGGTGCGAAGCATTATTTACTTGCCGGGCTGGAACACCCCAATAGTGGCAGAGTATCTGGAAGATCATCGCCTTGTGTCGGCAAACTCCCTGTTTCTCCCTGAGCATATTCAGCAACAGTTGTTCATCTTGTCCGGTCACATTGTTGCTGTCGGAAAATGTAGCCAGCCAATCCATCAACGCCATCAGTCGTTGCGGAACATCACTGATCCCATGGATGTCACGCAGCTCTGCATAGGCTATGCAGGTGTTGGTTTTGGGGTAAAAAATATGTTCTTCCAGGAGATCTGCAAGCCGTTGACTGCACAATCCCTCTGGTAATGTCAGCTGGTCGCCTGGTTTTAGTTGGGTAAAATAGGTTTGCCCGGGAGCAATGATAAAGTCGACCGTTACCGGTAATGAGGATGCCTTACTTTTGATTAATAGTTGCCCTGTCTGCTCGCTTCGGGCCAGCTCAATGGGGGTGTCCGGGGTGCAGCGCAGTGCCCGGAGCTGGTCTGAAGGCGTCAGGGCAGGCAGAGGCTGCCATTGGTTATTCAGGGTCAGCGCAATGTTGCCGGGCAGTTCATTTTCGCCAAGGTCGGTCCGCCAGATGATATCAGGCCATCCTGCCACAGAGGTTATCGTGCCATTTGTCCAGTCGATGGGGTAGTTGCGCAACCGGCCGTCTTCATCCAGACGGGTCTCCAGAAAAGAGAGACGATATTGGCGGGCATCGTAAGGGGTTTTGGGGAAGTATCTGGTGACCTTGTAGTGGTGGGGAGCCACAATATCACCAAATTCGCAAGGGTAAGCCAAATGCCGGTTTTTTTGCTTTACCGTTGACCTGCTATTGCTGCTATTGCGGCTGATATCCATGCCTTGTTGCATGGCCTGCACAATCGTCATGACATCCTGATCTGTCGCCTCCGGTGTCACCGTGATTGACCGACCACGACAACGGGGTACAAGCCCGAATGTTACCGTGATGGGCGTCAACAGTCCGGGAATGCCATTGGCCACGGTCTCAAGGGCCAGGCGCCGTTGTTCTTCCTGGTTGAGTCGTTCCAGACGTGCGGTATCCTCCTGCAGCGGCGGCAGCGGTGTCTTCAAGGCCCTAAAGGGCAGTGACAGGTGTTGTTGCAAGGCCTGATACCACTGTTCAGGGCGGTGACCGGCCAGATGCCGGGCGCTGCGGAACAGGTCGTCCAGTGCCAGTTGCACCGGGCAGTTCTGCTGTTGCAGCGCGGTGGCCAGTTGGTGGAAGTGACCCGCCAGCCATTGGGGCAACCCGTCAGGCAGGTCGGGCAATCCCTGCACCAGCCTTGCCAGTTCTTCCGGGGCAAGGGCCGC
>NZ_JAHHPP010000071.1 GCF_024606265.1 Endozoicomonas sp. SESOKO1 | reverse complement strand
GATGAACGACGCTGGAAAGCAATGTCAGGCCAGCCCAACGGTATCATTCTGGTCACTGGCCCCACCGGCTCTGGTAAAACCACCACGCTCTATTCAACCCTGAAGCAGCTGGCCACGGATCAGGTGAATGTCTGTACTATTGAAGACCCTATTGAAATGGTGGAGCCTGCCTTCAACCAGATGCAGGTGCAGCATAACATCGACCTGACCTTTGCCTCAGGGCTTCGGGCACTGTTAAGGCAGGATCCTGACATTATCATGGTGGGTGAGATTCGTGATCTTGAAACCGCTGAGATGGCCATTCAGGCGGCCCTGACGGGGCATTTGGTCATTTCTACGCTGCATACCAATGATGCACCCTCTGCCCTGACCCGTTTACTGGAGCTTGGCGTCCCCCCTTACCTCATTAAAAACACCGTGCTCGGTGTGATGGCGCAACGTCTGGTCAGAACCCTCTGCCCGAATTGCAAGGCAAAGGCGCCTCTGGACAACAGCGGCTGGAAAGCCCTGACCAACCCCTGGCCAGCATCGGCACCAGCAGAAGTCTATCAGCCTGTTGGTTGCCTTGATTGTCGTGAAACGGGTTATCGTGGGCGTGCCGGGCTGTATGAGATTTTAACCATGAGCCCTCAGGTCAAAGCTCTGGTTGACGACAATCCGGACATTACGCGGCTCAGCCAACAGTGTATCAAGGAAGGCATGTATAACCTGAGACAATCAGGTGCACAGAAAGTGGCTGCTGGAATTACCACCATAGCGGAAGTGATGCGGGTTACTCCCGAGTAAATCCTGCCTGATAGCTACCCGCAGTGAGCAGGGCAGATAGGGCATGCAGATAGGCAACAGAAGTCTGGCAGGGCTTGTTGCGCTCGTTGCTTTTTATTTCAACTGTCTTGTCGATAGTAAACCTATCTCTTTCTTTTCCAGGGAAGCAAGTCAGCATCATGGGACAGGCCATTGAGTATCCGTTGCAAAAGTCTATATGGCCGACAGCAGAGGTTATCGGAAAAGCGACAAAACAGCTGATTGCATCGGCTGCCTGTGCTTTAAGTCTCAGTGGTGCCTGCACTGTTGCTGGCAATGATCAGCTGCTGCTCAGTGATGCAGGCTCTCCACCATTCATCCACACCTTCGGGCAGTCCGGCTT
>NZ_JAHHPP010000005.1 GCF_024606265.1 Endozoicomonas sp. SESOKO1 | reverse complement strand
GCGAATTAAACCGCTTCTGGAGAACCGATTAATAGAATAATTTTGCTCTTTCTTAAAACTGAAAAAGAAGCAAATATAGACATATGTCAAAATTATCTGCTTATAAAGAGTGGTTTAATTCGTGCGTATACTGGGGTTCTTAAAGCCTATTGCGTATTGACGTAAAATGTATCTGTTTCTGTGGATGTTTTACAATTGACGTAATTGAACTGTTTTCGTTCCAGGGGGGATAATTTATGAAAGCACAAACCTCTGTCCCTGATTTCATCAATAATATTCTGTACGACTTTTCTGCAGCTACAGGGTTAGCTTCTGTACTCGTTGATATCAAGGGGAATGAAATTTCAACCCGCTGCAACTTTAGCCCATTTTGTGATCGGATCCGAAGTGATGTTGCTTTGTCAGAATTATGTAATTACTGCGATCGTTCCGGAGGTATCAACGCTCTGCGGGATAATGACGTTGCTGCTTATATTTGTCATACCGGTTTGGTTGATTTTTCAGTGCCACTGATACACCGAAACAACCTGCTTGGCTTTATTCAGTGTGGACAAATAAAAGTCACTAATAGTGGTATTCCTTCTATCTGTACATCCCCGAGCCATCTTTTAGTAAAAGATCAACAACTCATTACCCTTTATGAAGAGATTGAATCGTTCCCATTGAGTAAAATTCAGTCATCAATCAATTTATTGAAAACGCTGGTTGATAATTATGTTATAAAATTTTTTGACCTCCCCATTAATGAAGATATGCAACCTCAAGGGCAGCGCAAGAACTTTCGCTCGCTAAACAGTGGGAAAAAAATTGATGAGGCTATTTTGTATATCAATAATAATATCAGCTCGGATCTGGATCTTGATATAGTCTCAAATCACGTTAACCTAAGCCCTTACTATTTCAGTAAAGCCTTTAAAAAGCAGGTGGGTGTTGGCTTTAATTCATATTTAAAAAATAAACGGCTATCTACTGCAAAAGCATTACTGTCAAATACTAAAATGAATATTGAAAATATTGCAAAGAAGTCAGGTTTTAATAGTGCCAGCTATTTCATCAAACAGTTCAAGTCTCACTATATGACAACTCCTTATGAGTATAGGAAAGAGATAGAGGACTCTTTTGAAAAATGAGTGGGTAAGTTTACCTGTCCAGAAGTGATTATTGTCGAAAAAATGAGGCCGCCTTTCTTAACCACCTTTTCCATCAATCAGGTTTGTCAGCCAAGGATGTGCATGTTGTGCCGGAAGGCGGGAGTAATTTTGCCGGTGTTCAAGGCTGTTGCGAAATTCTTGCAGCAGGAGGTATTGCTCCGGGAAGCTATGATGAGATCTGGCTGGCCCGTGGCACGGGAGCCACGCTGGCAGGGGTAGCGCTGGCAGCGGCAAAAGAGATGCCAAAGACGCAGATAAAAGGTGTTGCGGTCCTTAAGGGGGGCGATTTCCTGCGCCGTGATATTCACCAGCACATCCACCATGAAAACGGGCAGGTACTGGCTAACTGGACTCTGTTGACGGACTATCATCATGGCGGGTACGCTCGCACTACAAAGGAGTTGCTGTCGTTTATAAAATCGTTTGACCATGAGACGACAATCCCTCTCGATAAGAAAACAACAACGGTGCAGTGATGAATACCTCAATAGCCCGACAGATTGCCAGAATGATTCTTGAAGGGTTCAGTGACTATCGAACACGCTTTACTGACATCACTGTGGGTGCCCGGGACCGTTTTCTGAAGGCGGACTGGAGTGCCGCGCAAAATGCCGCTTCTGACCGGATTAACCTTTACCATGTTGCCGTCAACGACGTGATAGCAACACTGACATCACGGATTGACGCGTCATCTCTTCGGGACAGTATCTGCTGGCAGGATGTTCATGATGCATACCTGGATTTGATCTCCTACCGGACGGACCCTGAACTGGCGGAAACCTTTTATAACTCCATCTACCGCAAGGTGTTCAGTGGTGAAGCGGTGAACCCCCGTCATTGCTTTATTCAGTCCGAATTTGATGGCTTTAAGGTGCAGAGTGCCAGGGGGATTTACCGCTCCTACGCTTTTAATGACCAAAGCCGACAGCAGGGGCTGGTCAGACAGGTTGGCCAGATACTGGATGATTTTCAGTTTGAACTGCCCTGGGAATACCGTCGCCGGGATATTCGCAATATTATCCATGCGCTGCAGAGGTCCCAACCGTCATGGGGCCGACGCAGTAATGTTCGGGTGGATGTGCTGAAGTGGGTCTTTTACCGGAATAAGGCGGCTTACCTGGTAGGCCGACTGGTGGCCGGAAACGACCTGCAACCGTTTGTTCTGGCCGTTTTGAATAATGAACAGGGAGCGCTCTATGTTGATGCCCTGCTCTGTGAAAACGACAGTGTAAGTGTACTATTCAGCTTTACCCGTTCCTATTTTCTGGTTGATACGCGAATTCCTTCCGAATGTATTGAGTTTCTGCGTACACTGGTGCCTGAAAAAAAACGTGCCGAGCTTTATAACTCCATCGGTTTCTTCAAGCATGGTAAAAGTGTCTTCTATCGGGATTTTCTCAGGCACCTGCAGCACTCGTCGGATCAGTTTGTCATTGCACCGGGGGTGAAGGGCATGGTGATGTCGGTATTCATGCTACCTTCCCTGGATATGGTGTTTAAAGTCATCAAGGATCATTTCGCCCCGCCCAAAGATATCAGTAAGGCCATGGTTAAAGACCGGTATTATCTGGTTAAAACCCATGACCGGGTAGGAAGGATGGCCGATACCCAGGAGTACTCCAACCTGATATTGCCCCGTTCCCGGTTCAGTGAAGCGTTATTGCAGGAGTTGCAGCAGGTAGCCCCCTCAACCGTCACGGTCTGTGACGATAAGGTGCTGATTCGTCACTTATATACCGAGCGGCGAATGATGCCCATGAATATCTATGTTGAACAGCTGGTTGGTGATGGCAACGAGCAGGCCCTGGAAGCGGTGCTTGATGAGTATGGCCGGGCGATCAAACAGCTGGCCGCCGCCAATATCTTCCCGGGCGATATGTTGTTGAAAAATTTCGGGGTCACTCGCCATGGTCGTGTGGTTTTCTATGATTACGATGAAATTATTTATCTGACCGAGTGTCATTTCCGTGAGATACCGGAGGCGCTTTATCCTGAGCAGGAGATGTCAGCCGAGCCTTGGTATTCCGTCTCACCGGGTGATATTTTTCCGGAAGAGTTCCCGGTTTTCCTGTTTCCCGATCTGGCGATCCGCAAACGATTTACCCGTCTTCACGGGGATCTTTTTACGGCCAGTTACTGGCGGAGTGTTCAGCAGCAGATTATCCAGGGACAGGTTATGGATGTATTGCCTTACAGTCCTTCGTTGCAATTGAATAAAAATCCGGGCCGACAGGCTCACCAATCGTAGAGCGGAAGAACCTGCGGTATGACAGGTTCTTCTCAGGAAATTCACGCTTTTTTCAGGTATTTGGTCAACAGAACAATGCGGACGCCATTGACACGGCCTTCGATCTGTTCAGGGTTGCCGGTCAAAGCGATGTTGCGCACAGCGGTGCCGCGCTTGGCGGTAAAGCCGGCGCCTTTGACGGGAAGATCCTTGATCAGGGTCACCGTATCGCCAGCATTCAATACGCTGCCGTTGCTATCCAGGGTGGGTGCTTCTGACTCTTCACTGGTCAATCCGGACTCTGCCCACTCACGGGTCTCATCATCCAGGTACATCATATCCAGCAGGTCCTGGGCCCAGCCTTGTGATGACAGGCTATTCAGAAGACGAAATGCCATGACCTGAACGGCAGGAACCTGGCTCCACATACTGTCATTCAGGCAGCGCCAGTGATTGCTATCCATTGGGTTTGACAGGTTGATCTGGTCAAGGCAGTTGTCACAAACAAGAATGCATTGATCCAGGTTGGACGCATCACTTTGGGGAGGAACAGGATAAACACTCAGGTTATTTGTTGAACTGCAAAGTTCACATTGAGCGCCGCTGCGCTCCAGCAAAGTCTGTTCGGTAGTCATAGGAGGGAATATTTGACCAAATGGAGGGGGCATAGTATGCCTGTGTTTTCTGAAATCGCCAATCAGTTGGATTTCTTCCTGAGTAGCTACTTATGGCGTTTGTTGGTTGAAATCTGGTCTATGTGACTTTTTCAGGAAATTTAGACCTGGTCTATGGTGAAAAGTTCTTCAGAGACCTTCATCGCTTTGTCAGGCCAGTCATCAGGAACAATAAACAAATGCAACGGCGCCTGAAGCGTTTGATGGATTGCCCTGATATAAACCGCTCTTTTTTGCTGCTGTAGCTGGCGCATCAAGTCATCATGATTGAGAAGCCCTGTGATAGGACTCTGGTTTAACCACTGTACTTTATGAGGAATCTGGTAGCTCATTCCGTTGTCCAGCCGGGTGTTCAACAGGAACTGGTTTTGTGTCAACCAGTACCCCTTGAGATGTTCCGGATTGCAGCATTGCGGTGGTTGGCACAAACGGGATGCAGGGTGTGTTGACGCAATATCCGGTTGGATGATTTCAGTCAGTTGAGCCGTTTGCGCCCCTTCAGAATTCATTGGGTAAAGCGGATAGAAAAATCTGCCCTGCATCAGAATCTCTTTCTGCACAGGCTGTTCAATACCCAGCGCTAATAAAGCTGCTTGCCCTTCATCAGTATCACTCAACAGGGCTTGATGATGGAGCAGGCGATCCATTTTTCGATCAAGCCGGTCCTTGAGTCCCGGACCCACCCAGTGTCGCCAGGGCGACCCCTTGTTACTGTTATTTTCATCAGAAATACCCAGATAAAATTTAACGGCCAGCTCCCGGTGGATAAACTGGTTTTTCAGCCGGTAGATAAGGTCATATTCACCCAGAGTGGCAGGCTGGCCATTTTTCTCGCCTGTTACCTGCAGGTTGGCGGCGATGGTCTGGCTATCAGGCAGCTGGCTCAGCAGGAACTGCCAGAGGGTTTCATAGAAAATACCGAGCAGAGGGTTGCCTTTTTGGCTAACCAGACTGGCCAGAAGCGCCAGTTGCTGTTGGTCAGGAATCAACGGGGCTAATCCGGCCGGTAAGGGGGAATCCAGAAACAGGGGGCTGGCCGGGCGATTGAATAATGGCGGGCTGTTTTGTACCCACTCTGCTGTTTGTTGAAGAGTTTGTTGAAGAGTTTGTTGAAGAGTCTGGTGTATGCCTTGATGTAAAAATCTGTTCATGTCTAACGTATACTAACTCACATTCCAGGGCGACATCACTGAGTTTATGGAACACTTCAAAAGTCATGGAGCCAACCGCGTATGGTGTTCAGGCTTTTTTCAGGTATTTGGTCAACAGAACAATTCGGACTGTGCTAACTTTAGTCGTTTTCAATGTGGGATCAATGAATTTAATACTTGTATTGAAGAGATCAACAGATGCGGAGGATCACAGACTACGGATAAACACCATTAGCCTATGTATAATATCAGACCAAATCTGCCTTGCTCATCTGCTGGAACAACTCAGAAGTACTCTCAATCTGTCAATGAAGAGACACTCCTCAATGGATTTTCGCGTACCATTAATTCTGTTGACCCAAAAAGCATTCCCGGGGAAAAGAAAAGCAGGCCTGCAAATGTTCCCCGGCATACATCTCTGATTAGCCGTAAAATCGAACAGCTTAACCAACAGGGACGCACTTACTGGTTGCAGGTGGATAAGTCCCTGGTGGATAAGCCCGTAGATAGTAGCAATACACCCATAGAATCCTCGACAGAGGCCCTGCCTGTTAATACCTCCGGGATTTTGCAATACCTGTCAAAGGGCGACCTGAGAATATTCAACGGTAGAGCGAACAATCTCTTTGATCATAAACCGATTAAGTGCAGGCATTTGGCCTATGCGTTTGCTACAGGGAAGTTTGGCATGAAAGACGTTGGCAAATTCACGTCCATTGATCAGCTTGATAAAATTTCCCGTCACAGCGGTATTAAAATGGATCAGGCACTGAATGACACCACTGCTGATGGATATAAAACCCCACAGGAAGGTTATTACTTTGACCGGGCTGGCTTAGGCCAGGCACTTTATGCGGCTTGTCAACAGCAGCTGGCTGATGGCGAACAAACTAAAACCTGTCTGTTTTCGTCATCGAACCATTCGATGGCTCTGAAGATCAACTGGTCGCCTGAGCGACCGGAAATAAAACTGGCCTTTTATGATCCCAACGACACCCTGAGAGTCCGACGACTCATCGTCCCCGACCTGCAAACCCTGAAGGCGATTGAAATAGAGCACCTTGTCCCGGATTCTTGTTTAATCAAATCATATTACCCAGAGCCTTCTTTGGGTGGATGTTTAACCACGACAACGGTTGAGAGCCGGGCCGGTAACGCGTTGGTCAGGGTTATGGCGGATATGAATCCGGCCATTATATTTTTAATGCTCGTAAATGGACATTTTTCTTCGAAAATGGTCGATCAATTCATGGGGCAACTGAACCGGCTTGATTCATATAATCAACAGATTGCCCTGATGGCTAAAAATGACGATGGTATGCCAGGACTGCACATGGCATTACACAGGGGCCATGGGGAGTGCGTCAGGAAATACCTGGATTGGGTCATGGCCAGCCCCTTCAGCGACGAGGTCAAACAGAACCTGCTGATGGCGAAATCCCCAAAGGGTTTCCCCGGGCTCTTCCTGGCACTGGAAAATGGCCGCGGGGAGTGCGTGATGCGTTACCTGGATCGGGTCATGGCCAGCCCCTTGAGCGACCGGGCCAAACAGGACCTGATGATGGCGAAATCCAACGATGGTGTTCCCGGACTCTACATAGCACTGGAAACAGGCCATGGTGAGTGCGTCAGGATATACCTGGATCGGGTCATGGCCAGCCCCTTCAGCGACGAGGTCAAACTGGACCTGCTGATGGCGAAATCCAACGATGGTGTTCCCGGGTTCTTCGTGGCACTGCAAAATGGCCATGGGGAGTGCGTCAGGATTTACTGGGATCGGGTGATGGCCAGCCCCTTCAGCGATGAGGTCAAACAGAATCTGCTGATGGCGAAATCCGATAAGGGGGTTCCCGGGCTATTAATGGCAATGCGAAATGGCCACGGTGAGTGCGTCAAGAGTTACCTGGATCGCGTCATGGCCAGTCCCTTCAGCGACGAGGTCAAACAGAACCTGCTGATGGCGAAATCTCCCAAGGGTTATCCCGGGCTCTTCTTAGCACTGCGATATGGCCATGGTGAGTGCGTCAAGATTTACTGGGATCGGGTGATGGCCAGCCCCTTGAGCGACGAGATCAAAAAGAATCTGCTGATGGCGAAATCCACCAAAGGTCTTTCCGGGTTCTTCGTGGCACTGGAAAATGGCCACGGGGAGTGCGTGGAGCTTTACCTGGATCGGGTCATGGCCAGCCCCTTCAGCGACGAGGTCAAACAGGACCTGCTGATGGCGAAATACAGTGATGGTTCTCCCGGACTCTACGCAGCACTGCAAAATGGCCATGGTGAGTGCGTCAGGAAATACCTGGATTGGGTCATGGCCAGCCCCTTCAGCGACGAAGTCAAACTGAATCTGCTGATGGCGAAATCCCCCAGGGGTTTCCCCGGGCTATTCATGGCACTGCTAAATGGCCACAGGGAGTGCGTGCAGCATTACCTGGACCGGGTCATGGCCAGCTCCCTGAGTGACGAGGTCAAACAAAACCTGCTGATGGCGACCTGGGGTCATGGTATTTCCGGACTCTACGTGACACTGGAAAATGGCAAGCTGGAATGCTTCAGGACGTATGTTACGCAGGTTGTCAATAGCAGCTTAAGTAACGATTCAAAACAATCAATGATATCGTCGACTCAGGCTAACTGAACGACCTTGTCCCGGATTCTGATTGCATCAAATTATATTATCCCGGGCCTTCTTTGGGTGGATGTCTACTCTGCTATCTGATTTAGAGCCTGTTGTAGAGCCTGTAGTAGAACCTGTTAAAGAGTATGATGTATGCTTTGATGTAAAAATCTGTTCATGACTAACGTATACTACCTCACATTCTAAGGCGACATCACTGGGTTTATGGAACACTTCAAAACTGTCGGGGTAACCGGCCGCCAGGGGCGTATTCAGGTGGAGGATACTCTAAGGCATCTGACCGATTTTCTGCAGGAGCGGGGGGTGACCGTCGTTCTCGATGAACAGCTGGACACTCTGTTGCCGGGTCACTCCTTTACCATAATCAGTCGTGAACAAATGGGTCAGCAATGTGATCTGGTGATCGTCGTGGGCGGTGATGGGAGCATGCTGGGCGCTGCCCGAACCCTGGCGCTTTATGATATTCCGGTGATCGGTATTAACCGCGGGCGCCTGGGGTTTCTGACCGATATCTCCCCGGATGAACTGGATAACCAGCTGACGGAAGTGCTTGAGGGACGTTACCTGGCCGAGAGCCGTTTTCTTCTCGAAGCCCGTGTCCGCCGCCAGGGTAAGGTTATTGGCCAGGGAGATGCGTTGAATGATGTGGTGCTGCATCCCGGCAAGTCGACCCGGATTATTGAATTCGAGCTTTATATCGATGGGCAGTTCGTCTACAAGCAGCGGGCGGACGGATTGATTATTGCCACGCCCACCGGTTCAACCGCTTACGCGCTGTCCGGCGGTGGTCCCATCATGCACCCCAGGCTGGATGCCATCGTTCTGGTGCCCATGTATCCCCATATGTTAACCAACCGTCCCCTGGTGGTGGATGGGGATAGCGAGCTGAAACTGGTGATTCGCCAGGAGAACACCATCTACCCGCAGATCAGCTGTGATGGGCAGATTCATATCACCTCGGCACCGGGGGATGAAATCACCATTCATAAGAAGTCTCAGCGTTTAAAACTATTACACCCCCTGAACCATAATTTTTATGAGTCCTGTCGTTCCAAGTTGCGCTGGAACTACCAGGAAGAACGCTGTTAATTTTCAAAAGGACTGTTTTTCACGTTATGCATAGGGCATTGGAACTCCCCACCGACATTGACCTGAGCGACCTTTCCTTCTTTTTGTATGCCCGTGGTATTCCCCACAAGGTCACAGAAGAGTCAGGTAAACAGGTGGTCTGGACTGAGAATGAGGAAAAGTCCCGTATTGTCACCAGCCTTTACCAGCAATGGCAGTCCGGTGATTTGCAATTGCAGGCAGCTCCTCCCGTAAGAGGCATGAATGCGGGGAGTTTTCTGAAGCGCATTCCCTGGCAGGGCATGCCGGTCACCCTGCTGTTTATGGTGGCCTGTCTGGTGGTAGCGCTGATCACCCGTGCCGGTGCCAACTGGCAGGCAATCGCCTGGTTCTCTTTCATTCCTTTCGAGGTGGCCAATGGTTATCTCTACTTTGGCAGTTTGGGCATGGGGCTGGACCAGGGGCAATACTGGCGTTTGATCAGCCCGGTCTTTCTTCACTTTGGCCTGACGCATCTGGCGTTCAACATGCTGGCGCTTTATATTTTTGGCAGTCGGCTGGAGGGTCGCCAGGGCGGTCTTCATCTACTGGCCATCATCGTGTTTACTGCAGTGATTTCCAATTTTGCCCAGTATTTCTGGGGTGGGGATGATACTATTTTTGGTGGCTTTTCCGGTGTTGTCTACGGCCTGATGGGGTATTGTATGACCCGGGAAAAGGTTGACCGCAACTGGCAGTTTGGACTCCCGCCTGTTTACTACGGCTTTATGCTGACCTGGCTGGTGGTTGGCTATACCGGCATTCTTGGCAGTATCGGTTTTGGTAATATGGCCAATGCAGCACATACCGGGGGGCTTGTGGCAGGTTGTCTGCTGGGGGCCATCGCCGGTTTGCTGTTTAAAGAAAAGGATTGAAAAGGATTCGATACCATGCAGTTAGATGCTTTTCTGGAGCAGATGACCCCTGCTATCCATCAGGCGTTAAAGCAGGCTCTTGAACTGGGTAAGTGGCCTGATGGACGGTCCATGACAGAACAGGAGCGGGATGCCAGCCTGCAGGCGGTGATCGTTTATGAACACAAAAACCTGCCAGCATCAGAGCGTGTAGGTTTTATGCCAGCCAAATGTAAATCATCCGGCTCACTTTCAGATGAGGGTGGCTCTTCTGAGAATAGCCCTGCTGAGGAGACAACCATCCTGCGTTTCAGGAACTGAACATTCTCTATTCATTTTGATGTCGCTTTGTTGGTTGATAACAGGGCGGTTCTTACCTTACACAAGAGTACGACTGTGTCCGAAAGTACCATCACCGGATCGCTCAGTAAAATGCATTCAGCCCTTCTGGCCGGGACTGAAAGCAGCAAGAGCCAGGTTACCTACCAACTGCCCGTTGGCGATCAATTACTGCCATTGAATGACCTGCTTGGACGTCAATTGTCCATGCAGTATCAGGGAGAAATTCATTGCTGCCACTGTGGCCGGAAAACCAAAAAGAGTTTTAACCAGGGTTTCTGCTACCCCTGTTTTAAAAAGCTGCCCCAGTGTGACAGCTGTATCATAAGTCCGGAAAAATGCCATTATGACCAGGGCACCTGCCGTGACCCGTCCTGGGGAGAAAAGTTCTGTATGACAGATCATGTCGTCTATCTGGCCAACTCCTCCGGCCTGAAAGTGGGCATTACCCGGGCAACCCAGGTCCCAACCCGCTGGATTGACCAGGGCGCTACTCAGGCCATGCCGTTTATTCGTGTGGCTACCCGTCAGCAATCGGGGCTGCTGGAAGTTATTTTCAAGGAATTTATCAATGACCGGACCAACTGGCGAGCTATGCTGAAGGGGCCCGCTGCCCCCCTGGACCTGCATGACACCGCCCGGGAGTTGCTGGAAATGAATGGTAGCCGGGTCACTGCATTGCAGGAGCAATTTGGCATTCAGGCAATACAACCCCTGGCGGGTGTAACGTCGGCAGATACTGCCCCGTCTGCCGTACTGAATATTGATTATCCCGTCATTGAATATCCTGCTAAGGTAACGTCCCGATCCTTCGACAAGGAACCGTTGATAGAAGGCACGCTACTGGGGATTAAGGGGCAGTACCTGATTCTGGATAATGGTGTCGTCAATATTCGTAAACATACCGCCTATCAGGTAAGCGTGGCTGTCAATTAATCACAGGGCCTGACCCTCCCGGTGAGACACTGCATGTAACAATGTTTGAAAGACACTTTTGTTGGTAAAAAAATAACGGGATGAACAAGATGAAAGACTTGCAACCAAAAGCGATTTTCCTGAAAGATTATCAGGCACCTGACTACTGGATTGATCAGACCAACCTGACCTTTGACCTATTTGAAGACCATACGCTGGTTACCTCAGCGCTGAATATTCATCGTAATCTTGAAAAAAAATCGGATAAAAATCAGGAAGGCCGTTTTCCAGACCTGGTTCTGGTGGGGGATGACCTTGAACTGGTTTCTCTGGAGATTGACGACAAACCGTTTTCAGACTTCACAGTAGAAGAAGGCTTTCTCAAAATTGTATCACCCGCAGAGGCGTTCATCTTAAAAACCGTCTGCCGTATCAAGCCACAGGAAAACACCTCGCTGGAAGGTCTCTATAAATCCAATGGTATGTTCTGTACCCAGTGTGAGGCAGAAGGCTTTCGCAAGATTACCTGGTATCTGGACCGTCCCGATGTGATGTCCCGTTTCATCACCAGAATTACCGCCGACAAGGCGGCTTATCCGGTGCTCCTCTCCAATGGTAATGATATTGACCGTGGCGAGCTGGACGGTGGCAGGCACTATGTGACCTGGGAAGACCCCTTCAAAAAGCCGAGCTATCTCTTTGCCCTGGTTGCCGGTGATTTGCAGTATGTGGAAGATCACTTTACCACCATGAGTGGCCGCGAAGTGACCCTGAGGTTGTTTACCGAAGCGCACAATATTGACCAGTGTGACCATGCCATGGTCTCTCTGAAGAAATCCATGAAATGGGATGAAGAAGTCTATGGTCGCGAATACGATCTGGATATTTTCATGATCGTTGCCGTTGATCATTTCAACATGGGAGCCATGGAAAACAAGGGGCTGAATATCTTTAATTCAGCCTGTGTGCTGGCCAGTCCGGAAACCGCGACCGATGCCCGGTTCCAGCGGGTTGAGGCGATTGTTGCCCATGAATATTTCCACAACTGGTCCGGTAACCGGGTCACCTGCCGGGACTGGTTTCAGCTGAGCCTGAAAGAAGGGTTTACCGTTTTCCGGGATTCGGAATTTTCAGCGGATATGAACTCCCGTGGCGTGAAACGGATTGAGGATGTCAATATTCTCCGAACCGCGCAGTTTGCCGAAGATGCCGGGCCAATGGCGCATCCGGTCAGACCAGAGTCGTTTATTGAGATATCCAATTTCTACACCGTCACCGTTTATGAAAAAGGGGCGGAAGTCGTACGAATGATCCATGGCATTCTCGGGCCAGAGGATTTCCGAAAAGGGTCAGATCTTTACTTTGAGCGCCACGATGGTCAGGCCGCGACCTGTGAAGATTTTGTCAAAGCCATGGAAGATGCTTCCGGCCGGGACCTTGGCCAGTTCCGCCGCTGGTACAGCCAGGCCGGTACTCCGGTACTGACGGTCAGCGATGACTACGATGAAGAGAAAAAGCAGTATCGGCTGACTATCGAGCAATCCTGTCCCGCGACGCCGGGGCAGAAGGACAAGCTGCCGTTCCATATTCCGGTACGGCTAGGACTGCTGGACGGAGAAGGTGATGATCTGCCGCTCAATAAAGCCGGAGATACCGATCTGGTTCTTGATGTAAAACAGGAAAAAGAGATATTCACCTTTGAACCTGTAGAAGAGCGTCCACTGCCTTCTATCTTGAGAGGGTTCTCTGCGCCGGTGCGGGTCAGGTATGACTACTCCCGTGACGACCTGCTGTTCCTGATGGAACACGACAGTGATCACTTTAATCGCTGGGATGCCAGTCAGCGCCTGGCCAGTGGTGTTATTGATGAAATGGTGGCGGCCATGGAACAGGGCAGGGAGTGCAGCCCTGATGAAAGCCTGATCACGGCGTTTGGTACGATTATCAGTGATGAGTCCCTGGATCTGGCCGTGAAAGCTGAAATGTTGTCATTGCCATCGGAAGCGTCCCTGGCTGAACAGGCCGTGGAGGTTTATCCTCAATTTATTCATCAGGCCAGGCTGCAGGTTAAACATGCTATTTCAGAAGCCAATAAATCGGCCCTGGAGGCATTGTGGCGATCGCTGAGTGTGGATAAACCTTATCGCCCTGAGGCTGAAGATATTGCTGAGCGTACGCTGAAAAATATCAGTCTTTCCTATCTGACCAGTCTGGATGATAAAGGCATGCTGGCGCTGGCGGAGCAGCAGTATCATGGCGCGTCTAATATGACTGATCGTTTTGCTGCACTGGCCAGTGTCGTCAACGCAGGCTGTCAGGACAAAGAACTGATTGAAGAAGTATTGACAGACTTCCTTGAGCGTTACCGGGATGACACCAATGTCATGGACCAGTGGCTGTCGGTACAGGCCGCCAGTCCATCACTGGGAACTCTGGAGCATGTCCTGAAGCTGATGCAGCATGAGATCTTTGACGCCACCAGTCCTAATAAGCTGCGCTCAGTTCTGGGCGGCTTTGCCAGCAACATGAAGCAGTTTCACTGTGTGGATGGGCTGGGGTATGAGTTCCTTACTGACCAGTTACTGGATCTTGATAAGAAGAACCCGCAGATTGCGTCACGATTGATGACGCCGTTAACCCGCTGGCGTAAGTTTGAGCCGGGTTGCCGTGAGCGTATGCGCAAAGCGCTGGAGAGAATTAAGGCAACGCCTGGTCTTTCCTCTGATGTTTATGAAGTCGTCACCAAAAGCCTCTGATTCTTCTTTTTTTTAAGCCGGTTTAAGCCGACTTCCTGAATAAGGGCGTCGGCTTGTTCTCAAACAGCCACTCAGCAAACACCGCTTTTCAAATAGAAACAAATGTTTTACTATCCGCACACGAAAATACACGAAGTTTTCGCACAATAATAAAAATGCACCTCAAGATGTGCCTGAAGGGAAGTTCTAATGAAAAAATTCAATCAATCCCTCTTTGCCCTGTCGACACTGACACTGGCCATACAGGCTGGTGCTGCGGGTTTTGCCCTGAATGAATCTTCAGCGGCAGCTGCAGGTACGGCCTATGCGGGTCGGGGCTCCAATGCGGAAGATGCCTCCATTATGGCGGCTAACCCTGCGGGTATCGCGCTGCTGAAAGAGCGGCAGGTGACTGTGGGGGGCGCTGTTGTGGTTCCTGAAGGAAATTTTCAAGGAACGGGTGTTGACCCATTTTCTCCAACAGGGACAGTCTCCAGTAAAAACGACGATTTTCTGAAAACCAAGTTTATTCCTTTTGGCTTTTTTTCCATGCCGGTTGATGAGCAGTTATCGTTTGGTCTGGGGGTTTATGCACCTTTTGGCTCCAGCTCTGATTACGGAGATGAATGGGCCGGGAAATATATGGCGGATAAAACTGAGTTTACGGTTGTTAATATTCAGCCGACAGTGGCCTACCAGTTTTCTGATGACCTTTCGGTGGGACTCGGGGTTTTTGCCTCTCACGGTGAAGGCGAGTTAACAAGAGAGGTTTTTATTCCTGCAACGTCACTCCCAACTCCGGATGCCCTCGGCAGTTCAAAAATGACGGGTGATGGCTGGGCTTATGGCTGGAATATCGGAGTAATCTGGCAGCCTATTGACCAGACGACACTGGGTCTTAGCTATCGTTCAAAAGTGGATCACTCTTTAGAAGGTGACGCGCGGATTACTGTGAAAGCCCCCTATACCGGACAACTGGATGAAAAAGCAAAACTGGACATCACCTTTCCGGAACAGTTTGAGTTGAGCGCCACACATCAGATCGACAACCGCTGGACGGTTATGGCTGGTGCAGTCTGGACCCGCTGGAGTCGTTTTGATGCCCTGGTTATTGAGTCAAACCAGGGAGGAAATGGCCCGATATCCGGGCGTGATACATCTGATACTGATGTACTCACCTACGTACCTGAAAAATGGGAAGATGTCTGGGCATTTTCACTGGGCACCAGTTACCAGTACAGCGATGACCTGACCCTGAAAGCCGGCTACGCCTTCGACCAGTCACCAGTGCCCGATGAGTATCGCACCGCAAGAACACCAGACAGTGACCGGAATTGGCTGACCGTTGGTGCCAAGTATGAATTTGGCAGTGACTGGACCGTTGATGCTGCCTATGGCTATATGTTTGGTTCCAAGGTCAAGATCGACGAAGAGAATTACAACAGCGATGGAACTCCAAATGGCGGCTTGACGCTGAAAGGCGAATACGACAACACCGCCCATGTATTCAGCGCATCGGTAACCAGGCGCTTCTGAAACCAACAGGTTCTTTTCTGAATCAGCAAAAGTGAACGTAAAAAGAACAGCCCGGCAACCGCCGGGCATTATTTTTTCTGTGCATGGTGAATTTGTTGACTACTTTGTTGGTATGATAAATCGACAAAAGAAGTCCATGGGAGTAAGAGTGCCAACAAATACACCTGCTTCATCTACGCTTTCGCTCGCCTCAGCGCCGCAGTCGTGCCCGTCCGCCAATGTCAGTGCCATTGATAAACAGGTATCTTCAGTAACCAGGACGGATGTGGGCAAGTCTTTTTCAGGCCATATGATCATTTGTTCACCAGGGACAAGTTCAGGTGTGTTATCGGTAATGCCTGACTGTGACGACGTTGTTTGCCCGAAGTCGATAACCCCCAGTGACCAGACAATAGTCGCCCGTTCTGTCGCCTCCGCTGAAGATCCCTGCAGGGAAAGACGTCTGTTGACTGCTCCAGCTTCCAGAGCGGCCACGAGTGCAAATATTTCACTTCCGGTTATAAGAGAAGAGGGTGTTCATGATGCCCAGTCAGATATGGCACGGAAAGGGGCTATCCTGGCTTTGTATGGAAAATACGATTTCCAATCAATGCGCATTAGCCTGATGCGGCAACATTTACACCATGCACTGGAACCTTTGCTATCTCTGTTAGCGGATGACAAAAATGAAAACAGCGTTGCCAGGCACAAGGCGGACCCCCTTGTAGTGTCAGTCGATATGCGGGCTTATGAAGATGGAATGCTCCCTTCTTTAGGCCCCCATTTTGCTTCTCTGCTTAAATACGAGGCTGATGATCCCTGTTACCCCTATGTGTCCTGGAGTACTGACATGGCCGGTTACATTACGGTTAATAACCTGCTTTTACTGCGTTCCAGTATGCCGACTTTTTAACTGTCTGTTCCGGTTAAAAAAACAGTGCTGCAAAACACCCTCAAACGGTCATTACCAGCAACAGCTTTTTCAGTGTGTCGGGCTTGGCCTTGATGGCAAGCTTTACGGCATTGGCAATTAAATAAATCTATCAGTGTTATTTTTTTAATTAATTTTGATGTTCGATAGTTTGGCCGTATTCTTTATCACGTCAAAGGCACTCTTTAACTACTTACACCCAAAAAGGAAAATCAAATGACTCAATCTTTGATTAACACCGTGATCAAGCCATTCAAAGCCACTGCTTTCCACAATGGCGAGTTTGTTGATGTGACCGAACAGACCCTGCTGGGCAAATGGTCCGTTGTGTTCTTCTACCCGGCTGACTTCACCTTTGTCTGCCCAACGGAGCTGGGCGATGTGGCTGACCATTACGCCCAGCTGCAGGCCATGGGTGTAGAAGTCTATTCCGTGTCAACAGACACGCACTTCACTCACAAGGCATGGCACGACAGCTCTGAAACTATCAAGAAAATCCAGTTCCCGATGATCGGTGATCCAACAGGCACCATCACCCGCAACTTCGGTGTGATGATTGAAGAAGATGGCCTGGCACTGCGTGGCACCTTTGTCATCAATCCGGAAGGTGAAATCAAGGCCATCGAAATCAACGACCTGGGTATTGGCCGCTCTGCCAAAGACCTGGTGCGCAAGGTACAGGCTGCCCAGTACATCGCTGAGCATGACGGCGAAGTTTGCCCGGCAGCATGGCAGCCAGGTGAAGAGACTCTGGCGCCTTCCCTGGACCTGGTTGGCAAGATCTAAGCCATAGATCGTGCTGATGGCCATACCCGGACAGCCAGTTTGGGTATGGCTCCAAGGCTGACGAGGAATGCTGGGTAAACCATTGTTCAACATTCCTGGGCAGCTTTAAAAAGCAAGAAACCCTCCTTCGCCTTATCAATACCATTTTTCCATAACTTGCCATAAACAGGGGTGCGACCATGCTCGACACAAATATGAAAACCCAGTTACAGAACTACCTGCAGAATCTGAAAACATCCGTTGAGCTGGTGGTATTCCTGGACGACAGCAATAAGTCCGCTGAAATGGAGTCTCTGGCCAACGACATTGCCAGTCTGTCTGACAAAGTATCGGTTGCCAGGGCAGATAACGGCAATGAGCGCAAACCGTCCATGCTGGTCCGTTCAGCGGCAACGGGCAGTGAAATCCGCTTTGCCGGCTTGCCGATGGGGCATGAATTCACCTCCCTGGTTCTGGCGCTGCTGCACAGCGGCGGTCATCCGATTAAGGTGGATGACTCCGTGGCCGAGCAGGTAAAAGCGCTGGCAGGTAACTACCGTTTTGAAACATACGTTTCCCTGAGTTGTCAGAACTGTCCGGATGTGGTGCAGGCGCTGAACATCATGTCCGCCCTGAATCCAGATATTACCAATGTGATGATCGATGGTGCCTTGTTCCCGAAAGAGGTGGACGAGCGGAAAATCATGGCGGTTCCTTCGGTTTACCTGAACGGTGAACTGTTTGCCCAGGGTCGTATCTCTTTGCAGGAAATCCTGAACAAGCTGGATACCGGGGCAGCAGCGCGTCAGGCAGAAGCCATCGCTGAAAAAGCACCGTTTGATGTACTGGTGGTTGGCGGTGGCCCTGCCGGAGCCTCTGCGGCGATCTACAGTGCCCGAAAAGGCATTCGTACCGGCATCGTGGCGGACCGTTTCGGTGGCCAGGTGATGGATACCGTTGGTATTGAAAACTTTATCTCCGTTAAGGCGACAGAAGGCCCGAAGCTGGCCGCGAGCCTGGAAGAACATGTCCGCGACTATGACGTGGATATCATGACTCAACAGCGTGCCAGCCGGGTTGTGGCGGCGGAGCAGGTGGGTGACCTGATCCAGGTTGAGCTGGAAAGCGGTGCAACTCTGAAGAGTCGCTCGCTGGTTATCGGTACCGGAGCCCGCTGGAGAGAAATGAACGTTCCGGGTGAGCAGGAATATCGTGGTAAAGGTGTCGCTTACTGCCCACACTGCGATGGTCCGCTGTTCAAGGGCAAAAAAGTAGCGGTGATTGGTGGCGGTAACTCCGGTATTGAAGCGGCAATCGACCTTGCCGGTATTGTTGAGCATGTGACGGTCCTGGAGTTCGACAGCAAACTGAGAGCAGATGAAGTGCTGCAACGCAAGGCCCGCTCCATGGGTAATATCGATATCATTACCGAAGCGCTGACCACCGAAGTGCTAGGCAATGGTGAGAAGGTGACCGGACTGCGTTACACCGACCGGGCAACAGATAACAGTGATACAATTGAGTTGTCGGGTATCTTTGTCCAGATCGGCCTGGTTCCCAACGCCGAGTTCCTCAAGGGCACTCTGGAGTTAAGCCCACGAGGTGAGATTATCATCGGTGCCCAGGGTGAAACTTCCCTGCCCGGTGTGTTTGCCGCCGGTGATGTCACCACCGCGCCTTACAAACAGATCATTATTGCCATGGGCAGTGGTGCAACTGCTGCCTTGGGAGCGTTTGATTACCTGATCCGTACGCCAGAGCCACAGCAGCAGGAAGCAGCTTGATGTCGGTACTTTGATATTTTGACATAAAACTTTTGAAGTTGTCATAAAACTTCATTTTTGACAAAAACGACCTCGGAAACAATACTTCCTGTGTTGTACAACCGAGGTCTTTTTTATGTACCGCAGAAAACTCGGAAAATCCAAGGTTAACAATATTCACCGTTTTGTTAGCCCTAAGAATGGCTCCACTGTTCTTACTGAATCCATGCTTGAGTTTCATAGCTGTTATTCTCTTGAATATGCCCGGGAAGTAAAATCCTTTGAGTCCCAGCCTGAGGGCTTTGAGTATCTCGATGGGAATAAAGTTCGTAGATATACGCCTGACCACCTTATCCGGATGGCAAGTGGTCAAGAGCCATATATAGAAGTAAAACCATTGAGAATAGCCAGGCGAAAAGATTTTCAAGATCGCTTTCACTGTCAGAGGGAAGAGGCCAGGCGATTAGGAAGAGATCTTTGGTTATGGACTGAAGAGCTTATTCGCAGGCAGCCTTACTTAAACAACCTTCAGATACTCCATAGATACAGAAACAATGATCCTGTTGCCGATGAACACCGGCATGTACTGAACAGCGTTTCTTCATTTGAAAATCATGAGGCAAGTATCCAGGAACTTGCTCTCTCTACAGGTATGGATATCACTCAATTCTTGCCTGTTGTTTATGACCTAATCGCCAGAAACCAGCTGGATGCAGAGCTTCATAGATCCCCTTTAAATAAAGAATCACTGGTGCGAATTCGTTCATAAACAGCGCTTCTGATTGGGCGTAGGTGAAGGAGTTATATCTTGTCCTGCGTCCTGCATTCAGAACGGATGGAAATAAGCACTTTATTCTTAGGCACCTGACTTAAAAATCATGACTATTATCCAGAGATTTACTGAAGGCACTGTATTCAAGCTGATTCCCCAGAGCGATGACGATGAAGAATTGCTGTTAAGGGTTGAACGTAGTACGAAAGATCAACTTGATCTTGCAAGTCTTTTGCAGGGCGGCGATACAATAAGCCGAAGTATTGATGAGGTTGAGTTAGCTCTTGCGGAAGGTAGGGTTGAGTTTGTAATTCACAGCCCAGATAGCGAAGAAGAAGACCACCTTTCAGAAGACTTGGCTTGCCTTCCTAAGAAGCATAGAAAGAAAGTGGTTCTACGGTTTCAATACATCAGTAAATTAAGGTCGTTGGTTACCACCTGGACCGATAAATCACTTACACCGTTAATACCCAAAATAGCCAAAGAAATAAACGACCCTAATCCTCCGAGCTGGAGGACGATAGCTCGTTGGAATGACTCGTATAGCTCGAATGGTCAAACTGTTAAGGCATTATTTTCAGATCAAATGAAGCAGGGAAACTGGAAAAGACGATTCTCCGACAAGGTTGAAGAGTGTATAAAAGATGCAATAGAGACATATAAAACCAAAGAGAGAATATCGATACAAGAAGCATGGAATAATCTTGATGGATATATAACAAAGGCAAATAAAAATAGAGCTGAAGATGATCAATTGGAGACCCCATGCTATGACGTATTGAGAAAACGGATAAAGGCAGAACCACCCTATGAAATAATGGTTGCCAGAGAAGGGAAAAGAAAAGCAGATATAGAGTTTTCGTCTGTGGGTATGTCTCTGAAACTTGAACGGGCATTGCAGCGAGTAGAGGTGGATCATACGAAGCTCGACGTGTTTGTAGTCGATGATGAAAATTACATGCCTTTGGGAAGGCCATGGTTAACCACCTCAATTGATGCGATGTCGAGATCCATCACCGGCTTCTATATTGGGTTTCATCCGCCAAGCTTCTTATCACTAACAAAACTTCTTAAGTCCATAATTATTCCCAAAAAGTATATTAAAGAGCGCTATCCCGACATAAGAAATCCATGGATATGTTCTGGTGTACCAGAGCTTTTTGTTTTTGATAACGGAAAAGAGTTTTGGTCAAAAGATCTTGAGATTGTTCTTGCCGAACTGAATATTCAGACACAATACAACCCCGTACAAAAGCCATGGTTAAAAGGAAAGATTGAGCGTTTATACGGAACTATCAATAAAAAGTTGCTTATCAGTCTACCGGGAAAGACCTTCAGCAATATCTTTGAGAAAGGTGATTACGACCCTGAAAAGAATGCAGTTATTACGTTCAGTACCTTCCTTGAGATTCTTTATACTTGGATTGTTGATGTCTATCAGCAACAGCCCGTTGCTAAAGGCTCCATCATCCCCGACCTTGCCTGGAAAGAAGGCATTCTTGACTTTCCTCCTCGTCATGTTGATCCAAAACGTTTAGATATCATTTTGGGAAGAACCAAATACAGCAAGCTCCGCCGTGGAGGTGTGCAATATATGAATCTGCGATATGACTCCGATGAGCTGGCTAGCCTGAGAGGCAAGATTGGAAGCACGCAGGTTATGTATAAGGTTGATCCCGATGATCTTGGCCACATTCATGTATTTGATGAGTTTGAGCGCAGGTACATCAAAGTTCTGGCTGTTGATCATGGCTATGCCAATGGTCTCTCAGAGTGGCAGCACAAGGTTCATAAAAAATATGCCCGCAAATATATTCGAGATAAATATAAGCATGACGACGTGGTAGCAGCCCGAGATGCAATTCAAGAGCTTGTTAAACGAGAGATTGAAAACTGGGAAAACCGTGGCAGAAAAGGCAAAGCAGGTGCGACAGCAAAAGCAGCCAGATATGGCAAGGTTGCTGATGATTCTACTGGCTCAATAACGGGTATAGCCAATTCTCAACAGAGTAACCCTTCTTCAGAAAGTCGGGAACAGAACAAATCTGATGATAGCTTGAAAGTGACTATAGACCGGTCAAATTGGGTTACTACAAGAGGTGGCGAATGATGCGCCAGGAACTGACTGAACTGCAAAAAGCAAAGATTAAAGAGATCAGAAACACGAGAGTCTGGATGGACTTCCATCTGAGCGTGATTGATGAAATGTATGACTGTAAAGATCTGTCAAAGTTAGATGGAGAGCCAATTTGTATGGCTATTTATGGAGATACAGGCGCTGGGAAAAGTGAGATGATGGAGATGTTTAAAAATGACCATAAGCGCTATGAAAAGGTGAACTCCACGGTGATACCTGTTGTTTATACAGTGCTACCTCCCAAGGTCTCTGGGAATGGGTTGTTAAGGAAAATAATCAAATCTATGGGCCTTGGGATCGAAGATTATAAAGATTTTGAGTTTGATGACCTGATGGAAATAATCGTTGAAATGGTCGATAAGCTGGGTGTGGAACTCTTCATCATTGATGAAGCGCAGGGGCTTCTTGAACATGACACTCGGAAGCATCTTTATGAAGCCACTGAATGTATCAAGGCGCTGATCATAGCAACGAAGAGGCCTGTTATTCTTTTTGGCCTTCCATGGTGTATTACTGCGATAGAGTACAATCCACAGTTAGCCAGCCGTTTTCTTAGACGGCGTTTTCTTGCCCCGTTCAAGATATCTGATGAAAAGTCGAGAGCAGAGTACTTCGCATTTCTTGATGCACTTGATGACGCGTTCGGTTTAGAGAAAAAAGCGGGCCTTGGTGAAAGCAAAATAGCTTTGAGGTTGTTTGCTGCCAGTCGAGGAAATTTGCGAGTACTGAGGGGGATTATTGATCAGGCAGCCACTTATGCAATATCTGAAAACGCTTCAACGATAACATTTGATCGCCTTAAAAAAGCATGCTCAGTATGCTGCCCTGCTTGCAATGCTTTCAATATAGAAAGCCTTAAAGATGTTGAGTTTGTTGAACTGGCAAAACCTTCCTACTGGGATAAAAATGCCAGGAGAGGGCAGAATCCTGTGGTTGAGCAGACATTTACGCAAGAGCAGAAGTTATCAGAGGCACTTTCTGCTACGTGATATGCAGTGGCGAAAACGGATTTGCAGCTGAATCTTGGCCATTTATTGCGAATTTTCAGAGCGAAATGGCTCATTTGTACCATAATGTATACTGCCTTTGTCTAACAGAATCCTTCAATTGAGCATCAGAGATATTGTGGTTCTGGGATTAACTCCGATTACCCTTTTCTTTAGTGCTCGCTGCTAAGAGCAAGAGCTAGTGTAAGGCTTAGGGGCAAAGTGCAGTCTCACATCCTATACATGTGAAGCCGTGACGCTATACGCTCTATCTATGGTGATCCGTCGTCTATCAATCCAATGAAACAATCCCTCAATCATATTTTTGTTGCCGCCACCATGAGTGCAGGCAAATCCTCCCTGATCAATGCTTTGATGGGTAAAGAACTACTGCATTCCGCCAATGAGGCAACAACCGCCAAAATTACACGAATTTATCGACTGGTTGATGCACAGGCGGCTTCCGCCAGCTATTGCAAAAATGGACTTGTTCTTGAAGCCAGTATGGAGGTATGTCCAGAGCAGCTAAAAACATGGAACCGTACTGATGATATCGCCCGTATCGACATCACAGTCCCTTTTGCCGATCAGCAAGAAAAGAAATCTACTGGGGAATATGTCATCTACGACTCTCCCGGTGCTAACAACAGCACTGATCAGCGTCATGGAGATATTTTTGCCGATGCGCTTAAAGAGCACCAGAACAGCACTATCTTATACATACTCAATGCGACCCAGCTTGGCACACAGGATGATGTAGAAATCCTTTCATTGGTTCGGAGTCATCTGCCCGAGGCAATACTTATTTTTGCTCTCAATAAAGCCGACCAACTGGATGAAGAATTGGGAGAGCACATTGCCCACTATGTCGATAATGCTCAGCACTATCTGAACACCCTCGGCTTTCAATCCCCCATCATTGTGCCAACCATGGCCCGGGTGGCTCTACTTGCCAAAACAATCTTGCATAAAACACCATTGAGTCGGCGGGAAAAGTCGGTGTTACACGCAGAGGTGGAACGCTTCAGAATGGACAGGCACCGTTTGAATGATGCAGCCCTTATCCCCCGAGGCATCAAGCATCATATTCGACAGCGCCTTAAGCAGTATCCTGATATTGCGACAGTGACCAATACCGATGAACTGATACCTTCAATCCATGAGTTACAGGCATTTATCACTTACAGTGGTATAGACACAATTGAGAAGTTAATCACTCAAGGCCGAAGAATACGCCACCAACCCGTACCCTACTACACAAACATGTCTGCCCAGCAGACTCCAGCCCGCGCTCACCACTGACTTTTCTATTTTTGCATCCACAGAACCAGCACCTATGAATTACATATACATTGAACACAATCCGTTTACCGTAGAAACCCTCTTCAAAATCAACGGTGAAGTTCCCCCGGAAACTCTGAGCATTCAAGGCTACAGCCGTAAGCGCTTACAGCTTTGGGTTGAAGACATTTTTTTCGAGCTGAGTCGGATATTTAATGGTGCCACAAACTTCTTTGTAGAGTTTAAAGGTGTCGAATCAGACTTTGTCGATCTACAGGAAGCTGCTAGTAAAGCTGAGCAAGCAGGCATGGTCATTGAGCTTGAGTGGCAAAAGGTCAAACCCGCGGAAGAGCGGCTTGATGAGATGAAAGTGCTTTTGGAAAAGCTCCAGAAAGACCCTAAGTTTAAACACTATATCAAAAGCAGTGGCGGAGAGGTAAAGCGTAATATCAATGCGGCCTTTGACAATGATTTTGATGCTTACGTAGTTGCTACCATGTCATCGGGTAAATCTACTTTTATCAACGCCATGTTGGGCCAAGATATTTTGCCTGCTGCAAATGAAGCCACTACAGCTACTATCGCCCATATTATTGATGATAAAACCACCAGTGACCGCTTTATTGGCAAGCGTTTTGGGAAAAACCGGATGCTTCTTGAGGAGAACGATGCTGTAAACCTTGCCTTGCTTAAGGAATGGAACTTCAATCCTGAAACTAAAACAATTGAGTTACATGGCAATATTCGAGCCGTGGAGCCCAATGACAATGTTCGCCTGGTGCTAACCGATACTCCGGGACCCAACAACAGTCAGGATGAAGAACATGAGCGTACGACCATGGGCTTCATTCAGGATTCTAAAAGAAACCCATTAATTCTGTATATTCTTAATGGCACACAATTAAGCACCAATGATGACAAGCGTTTATTAAATCTGGTTGCAGAGGAGATGAAAAGTGGTGGGAAACAAAGTAGAGATCGCTTCCTTTTTGTTGTCAACAAGATGGACGAGTTTGACCCAGAGAAGGGCGAAGTCATAGATGCAGTACTAGATAGAGTCAAAAGCTATTTGCAAGACAACGGTATTGATGAACCGAATATTTTCCCTATTTCTGCCAGGCTCGCGTATTTGCTTCGTAAGCAGGGTGAACTGACCCGTTCTGAACGTAATGACAAGCTTGGTTTTCAAGACCTGTTTCTCGAAGAGCCAACCATGGATTTGCCCATGTACACCACTATGCCTGCCAAAGTACACAATAGTATGGAGGCTAAAGTACGTAAAAATATGGCGGATCAAACCTCAGCAAATACCATGCTGCGTAGCGGACTGCCTGCTGTTGAAGCCACGATTGACGAATACATTAAAAAATATGCGTTTCCGATGAGGCTGAACAGAGCCCATGCAGCGTTATCAGCAGCAATCAAAGAAGGCATGAGAGAGACAGAACTGGATAAAAAATTGAAGCTAGATGAAAAGGAATTGGATAAGTTATATCTCGACATTGTTAATCTGAAAAAAAACCGAGATAGCGGGTTCAATACAAAAGCTTATCAGCAGACAGTTAAGGAGCAAGGTAAGGGGCTTCCAGAGGCTGTACAGAAGCAACTTAATATAATGGAAAAAGATGTTTATGATCTGATTCGCACTTTGGGCGATGATTTTGCTGGTGAAGCATCTATCAATAGTGCTCGTCAACGCCTGGATATGACTGCTCGTGATGTTGAGTTTGCATTTAAGAAAACCATTAACAACTATGAACAGGCATTTGACCGTTCACAAGAGCTGATCAAGGATCAATTAAGGCAAGAGTATCTGCAACATGTCGCTTCTCTATTCCCAGACAGCAAAGCCCTCGAGTTGCCCGCCTTTAAAATACTGAAAGAGTCTATCAGTGCGATCTCACTGGAGATTGACTTGCAGCAAGAAGAAGTTCAAAGCAGAGAAGAGGTTTCTGGTTACCGTACGGTCAGTGACTCTAAGTGGTACAACCCATTTTCATGGGGATCAACAAGGCAGATTGCCGAATATACAACGGTGGAATTTGTGGATTTACATGATATGTGGAAAGAGCGACTGCCTCAAATTCGTAGCAGTTTTGACACATTGAGAAAGGAAGCCCTTGGTCGGATTAACTCAGATAAAGACAAGCTGATAGACAACTACTTGTCGTTTATGGAGCGGGAGTTCAAGGCGAGGTTTGATACATTGCTGAATGAACTAGAGGCCAAAATGGAAAATAGCGACAAGTTAGAAGCTGCTATTAAAGAGGCGAAAAACGAGCAACTTAGAATTGGGAGAATCAAACAAGAAGTTGATCATATCTTGAAATTCTAACCCTTTTAGGCCCTCCTCAGACAGGATCTTTGAAGGGTGAAGGAGAGCAGTGTGAAGCAATCTAATGATTTATACGGAAAAAACAGCAAAACACCGAGTGAATTTAAAAAATCTTTTGCTACTTCCCTGGAAAACGCAGAGTGTTCGCCGGAGCATCTGCGCATGGCACTGAAAACTCTTGAGCGAGAAAAACCAGAACTGTTTGAGCCTTATCAGCCACTCGGCGACGATGATGGGATCTGTCAGGATAAGCCCAAGTGGCGACTATCAGGTTATTTTTTCAAACAAGTGCATTTGTGTGAAAAAAACTTTAGCAGAGAGCGCATTGAGCACGTTATTGAAGTAAAAAGCCACCTGATTGAATACGGCATTGCCGGATTTCCCAGTAACGTCAAACACCAGTCAAATTCTGAGAGTGGTACTGTTGTGAACACTTTTAAAAGCGTTGATTTAAGCCATTATACCCCTTCTCCAGCCCTGAAAAAGCATGTGGACAGTGGAGACCTTTCTAACATCCGTAACGCGTTGTTTATGGAGATGAATGATAAACGGTTGACTACGACTCAGATCAAGCAGGCCTTTGCCTGGGTGTTACTGCGAAAGCCCAACCTATTTGTGCCTTATGAAGAAAATGCCAATGCCCGTGCGATGAATCCAGATTCTACTCAGTGGGACCGAGACTACTACGGCATGCAGGAAGTTTATGCTAACTCTAATTTTTCCTGTGAACGACTAAGCCATATGGTAGAGGTACGTGCACAAGTGTTTGACATTGCCACAACCTCCGCCTCTTCTTCGAGACCTGTGGTACAACCCGCAGCTCAGAGAACTTCAGAAGAAGGGCGGGCTTCTCAAGCGGATTCTTCTTATCAGTCAAATAATGCCAGCAACTGGCTTAAATATGCACTGTTTGCCGGTGGTGCTGTTCTTGCCCTGGCTCTGTTAATCAATTCTATTATTCGGTGAACCTATGAACCATTCTACTCAAGGTACTGGGTCGCGCTCCATTCAAGAAAAAGCACAGATGGCTTTTCAACGTCGCACACAGCAGGCGTTGGAAGTTACCCGGGATTTGGTTAACAAAAGCTATTTGGGGGAGATGAAACATTATGAAATTATCCCTGCTGCCAGTTCCTCTACCACACGACTGAATCAGGGCGGTGACGTCCGTGTTTTTCGTGTAGAACGATTGGTGCAAGAGAATAAACAGTCGGTATTAGAAAGCATTACCGCCATATACACAGCACTGGGTGCTGCCGGTTATTCGGCATTTTTGTATATGGAGTCTGACCAGCGAGACACCCTGGTTTATATCGGTACTCGGGGTGAACTTGGTAAAATGTTAGGTAAAAATGCAGGTGAGTTGCTCCAGGAAGCGTTTAAAGGGCATTTTCCAGGAAGTCATCTTGTATCACTGGACGGTGATGCTGTGGGTTCGTTGCTCGATAATCTTAAGGGTGACCCAAGTAACGCATCCGCCACAGTTACAGCCGTAAGTAGTGTGCCATCGCTTTCCACAGAAGATCAAGAGCACTTTATGCAGGGGTTGGAGCGGTTTATTGATGCTGCTGAAAGCCGTGCGTATCAGTGTTTGATTCTTGCCGAACCCATCTCGATGCCAGCACTGAATACTGTGCGGACGGGTTACGAACAGGTGGCCACCCAATTGTCTAGTATTGTTAAGCGACAGCTTTCTTATGGTATACAGGATAGCCAAAGCATTAACGAAAGTATCAGCCTTGGTTTAAGCCAGTCGTTGGGAGAGAGTCTGGGGTTGACAGAGACCAAGGGAACCAGTGAAACCAAAACCACATCGACCAGTCAAACCCATACAATTACTGAGAGTTCAAGTTCACCAGACAAGTTGGGGGCATTACTTGGTCCTATGTTTGCTAAAACTCATACTGCAGGAGTGTCAGATTCATCAACATCCGGTGATAGTTACGCGTCTTCTACCTCTGTATCAACAGCACATTCAAGAACCACCACTGCAACAGATACCCGCAGTAGAACTGATAGCCACTCAATCGGTCAGACCATTGGCAGCACTCAACAGCTGAGTTATGAAGTCACCGATAAAACCGTGCAAGGAATGCTGGAAAAAATTGATCATCACCTTAATCGGATTAATGAAGCCAAATCCTATGGTGGTTGGCATACGGCAGCCTATTTTATCAGCGACAGCGCAGCCACTTCGGAGTCTCTCGCCAGCTTGTTTTTAGGGTTAACCCGGGGGAATCAATCCAACAGTGAAGATTTTGCCATGACAACTTGGAGTCATCAGCAGGCTAAATCTATTACGCCATGGCTGGCACAACTGATGCACCCTCGATTGAAACCGGCTTTTAAAGGCAATGCACTTATACAGTACCTGACACCGGCCACGCTGGTATCGGGGAAAGAGATGGCCTTGCAGCTCAGCTTGCCAAGGCGTTCCACTTCCACTGTAGTTGTGCAGGAAGCCGCTGCTTTTGGCCGAACGGTCCAGCGGCTTGATAATATCAAAAAGTCGGGCTCTGGGCGCACCCTGGATCTGGGTTATATCAGACACTTGTGGAGTGACCTGCCACAGAAAATTGAGCTGGATATTGACCAGCTCACAGGCCACACTTTTGTCACCGGCGCTACAGGTTCTGGCAAGAGCAATACTGTCTATCAGTTATTGAGCAAACTGAATCAGCACAACATTCCATTCATGGTGATTGAACCCGCCAAGGGTGAATATAAACACGTCTTTGGGCACCATGTGGATGTGAGAGTGCTGGGTACTAACCATAAACATACAGAATTGCTGAAGATAAACCCCTTTTCATTTCCTCCGGATACGCATGTACTGGAACATGTTGATCGGCTGATTGAAATATTTAACGTCTGCTGGCCCATGTATGCTGCGATGCCAGCCATTTTGAAAGATGCCATATTGCAAAGCTATGAGCAGTGCGGGTGGGATCTGATTACGTCTGAAACTCAAACAGAGAGCTTTGTGTTTCCGACTTTTGCTGATTTGCTTCTGCAACTGGAACGAGTGATTGACAGCTCCTCTTACTCTCAGGAGTTGAAGAGCAATTATGCAGGCGCATTGCTAACCAGAGTTAAATCACTGGCTAATGGCTTAAATGGGCAAATTTTCTCTTCAGATGAAATAAGCAACGAGGCCTTGTTCGACCACAACGTGATTGTAGACTTGAGCCGGGTTGGTTCTCAGGAAACCAAATCACTGATCATGGGGCTGCTGATTGTTAAGCTCAGTGAGCACCGTGCGGAACAGGCAGAGATGAATCAGCCTTTAAAGCATGTCACAGTGCTTGAAGAAGCTCATAATATTCTACGTAGTTCAACAAGCTCAGGCAGCGAGGGAAGTAATATTGCTGAAAAGTCGGTAGAGATGATTTCCAATGCCATTGCTGAAATGCGTACTTATGGTGAAGGATTTATCATTGCTGACCAGTCGCCTTCGGCGGTTCACCTATCTGCTATACGTAATACCAATACCAAAGTCATTATGCGTTTGCCTGATGAGTCCGACCGTCAGCTGGCAGGCAGATCAGCTGCACTGTCTGATGACCAGCTGGATGAGCTGGCTCGATTGCCTCGTGGTGTTGCTGCGATTTATCAGAACGACTGGCTGGAACCAGTGTTGTGTAAGGTCAATCGTTTTCTGGGAGAAGAGCATAGCTATCATTATCAATCTGATGATCCCGGCCTCTGGCATGAAAAGCAGTTTCGCGGAGATGTCGTAAGCTGGCTGGTTTCACCACGATGCCGTGGGGGGGCAGCAATTGATGTGGAGACTCTGAAAAATGGTTTGGTGAAAAGCAGTATGCCGACACAGTTGAAGCTTAATCTGGCAAGGTATTTTAGCGAGAGTGAATACTCGAAGAACATGGCGATACACGAGGATAGTAACTTCCACAGGCTCTCTGATCTTATCGCTACGATTTTGGACTGCAACGCAGGCATTGAGCAGGTCGTCGCTACATCCGCTAACTTGGAGCAGCTGCACGAGGGTATGCAACAATTGCTGCGACAACAGCTTGGTGAGATGTCTTTGGAGATTGCTTTGACGACAGAGCAGGCTCTTATGAAACATATAAGCAAACGAGGTGAAGATTACGTTCAGCTCTATGCAGGTTGGAATAACCACGTTAGAAAGAGTGTTGTTTTATGAACGAGATGCATAAGCTGAAGGAGTTCTTCTCGGCTGAGCAAAAGGCACCGGTTTTTAACTCTTTTGAGAAAGTAGAACTTACTCCGGACGAGCTTAAATGGTTCGACAGGCCTATATCTGAAAGCCTGTCAGACGTTATGGTCACTGTTGATGCATCACCTGAAAGCGTCGTAAGGGATGAGAAAGAGGTTGATAGCAGTGTTACCAAGCTCTCTCCTGGTGAAAAAGGCAACTGGAATCAAGCATTGAATGAACCTCCTTTGCAGCCCGATCATACGTATCAGGTAGGAGGTTATGATTATCAGACAGACAGTGAGGGGCGGGTATCAAAAGTGACCGGTCAGCTGGAGCTGAATACTCAGGATCGGAACACCTATCAACAAATTAAATCCGCTGAAGCCGGTGGTATCAAAGATGGACGTGAGGGTGATGATGGCGGCCACATGATTGCTTCCATATTTAATGGGCCAGGTGAGCAAATCAACCTGTTACCCATGGAATCTAATCTCAACCGTGGTGAGTGGAAAAGAATGGAGAACAAGTGGGCTGCTGCGCTGGCTGAAGAGCCACCAAAGCAGGTTTCTGTGGAAATTCACCCCATTTATGAAGAGGGAAGCAAACGACCATCATCTTTTGATGTCTTCTATGAAATTGATGGGAAAGAGCATTTTTCATCCTTTGAAAATGGGGTAAGGGCTTGAATATGACAATCGACGATGTGTACAAAAGCATTGCGGACAACATTATTGCTAATGTCGCAGAGGGCTGGAGTAAAGCGCACATTACGGCAGAAAGAACTGACGATAATGCCTTAAGCCTGGAAGGTGGATACGATAATGGCGAGGGCGTATTTACTCCTTTTAAATTTCGTAACTTTGATCGCAGGGTTATTGCCGACTTTCACCAATTGCACAAAATTACTACCGAAGGGGGGAGTAACCGTTGGAACAGAGCAAGATACACACTCCGCCGGGATGGAGAATTTTCTATTGACTTCCAGTGGGATCAAAAATTGGCTGATGAGGTAGAAGGCAATCTCTGAGCGGTAGTATCGTTATAAGCTTCGTTATAAACTTCAGCTATTTGATACTTACAAAGATTCTTTAGCATGATCTCTTGAGCCTGTAGGGCAAAGGCTCAAGAGTCTACCTTAAATAATCTCAGAATCTCTTCTGCCAGCCACTCTTCTTCGCAGTAAAAGTAGCAGGTTGGTACAGCGAGTTCATCAGACAATCGTTTCAGTGTTGCAAAGTCCGGCGCATGCTTGCCCTTTTCATACTGGTTCATTCTTGAACTGGCAGAAAACTCATCAATCCCGGCAAGTATCCCTAACCTCTTCTGTGACAACCCTTTTGCCAGCCGCGCTTCCTTGAGACGCTTCGGGAGCGGTGACAAGGCTTCCGAGCTTCGGTTGCTCATAATAATCCTAGCTATAAAAGCTAAGATAATCTGAGTTTTAGTTGTGGTACGATACTAAGAAATACTTAGCTATTGTGATGTAGAGCAATGAACAGCCATAAACGTAAAAGTTATTCTCTGGCCTTTAAGATTCAGGCCGTTGAGCGTTATCTCGAAAACGAGGAAAACCTGAAGGCTACTGCTGCTGAATTGGATGTTCATCCGGCAACGATGAAGCACTGGGTTCAAAAGGGTGTTGATGGTTTGAGAGAGCAGTTGGTGAGCCCTCTCTCTTCCCAAGAGATTGAAATCAAGCGGTTGAAAAAAGAGCTTGGTCGTCTGACTGAAGAAAATGAGATATTGAAAAAAGCGGCACGGATGTTTGCGGCACAGGGCTGAACAAAGCTGAGAAGTGTAAATCTCCGACATTCCGGGCGGATAACGGGCAGATAAAAAGCATCTATATTGATGCTCAGATATCCTGAGTATGTTGCTTATGTTTCTGATCCGCCCTGATCCTCAATACGATGAATCATTGGAGAGCTACATCATTCGGCTCGCTGAAGCCAATCGTTTCCGGGTAAAGAAGCTCTTCCCGCATTTAAGCAAACTTCTACAAAAGCAGCATGGCAAACTGGCAGGGGTTTTGCCAACCGAGCTGGGCCGATTTAACCTCTATCATGCCAACATGTCATCCAGTAAACGTTACTGGGCACTTCATCTGCTGTCTGAACTGTGCTGCAAAGAGCGTATGCCCTTGCTGGAGATGGCGGTGCTAAAAACATCCAGACGTTTTGGTGAAAAGCATACGGCACTGTTTTGGAAAGGGTTAGACATACCCAGAATCTTTTTCCTGTCAGAAGGTATTCCGATATGCCCTCAATGCTTGAAGGAAAAGCCCTATATTCCTGTGTTCTGGCATATCTCTCTGGTGCGGGCCTGTCCAAAACATCAGGCTTTATTAATTGATTCATGCCCCCAGTGCGGTCTGAAGATTGACTATATTCGTAATGGCGAATTGCTTACGTGCCCTTGTGGCTTTGATTTATCAATGGTAGTGGCTAAGCCTGCAAGTCCAGAGCTGGTCAGGTTGGCAGAACAGATTTACGGTTTTAAGCCTGAGAGCGGTGAGCAGGGAAATTTACTTTTCAGGGACTCAACGACTGAAGCTGTTTTTGGAGCGGTGTTGTGGTTCAGGCAGTGGGTAGAAAAAGAAAGTGATGACGTATCGCTGGTTGATGATGCTTTTCTGCTCCGTTGCATTGAATTTTTTGACGATTGGCCATCGGCATTGATGTCACTGCTGGAGACACTGGCTTTTGAAGGCCTTGAGTATTCTGAGCGCTCTATGAAGGGCACTTCATTCCGTTCGATTTTTGGTGCTCTACTGAAGGTAAGTCGATATCTCCCGGATGAACGGCTGGAAACCAATGAAGTGCTTAAAACGGTATTTTCATTTCTTGATCAGATTGTTTTTCAGGAGGGGCACCCGTACTCGGAAATATCCCTCACTCTGCTGGATAGCTTTGAAGCTTGTGTGATTTTAGGGGTAAGTATCAGGCAGCTGGCACGATTGATTGAAGATGGGTTAATCCATCCGTGCAAACAGCTAAAAGATAAAGAGGAGATTAATCCTGCAACGCCATTGTTCAGACTGAAAGATGTTTTCGTTTTATGGTCAGTGGGTTTTCAGTCAAGGCACTCTAACCGCAACCTCTATCTCTCAAGGTGGTAAGCATGAAAATACTGGGTGACCTTCTGATGGTGGAGATGGAGGAAAAGGATGAGTGGAATGAAATGCTAAAGAAAGCTTTTTTCTCTGATGTGCCAGTTGTGATTGATGGACACGTTCCTGAGACCCTCGTTATTTTGACGAATTTGACGCGCTCAAATGCAGATAAGGCAGACCTGGACGATGAAGCAGCAGCCAAAGAGTTATTGAAGAGTGATCAGTGGCATGCTGACATCATGGAGACCGCACCCTGGGTGACGACCCATTACCTTAAAGACCCAAACAGTCGCGCAACCGGTAGTGCTCGTTGGTTCCCTGAAAATTATGGTGAGGATGGAGAAAAGTACCTTGGCTGGTCTCATAACGCAAACAAAGTACCAAGAAGCCACTTTTTAGCGACAGAGTTTTTCTGGAATAACAGAGTCACCTCACTGTTTGAGGCGTTCTCAAAAGAAGAAGGTAGCCCGTTAATTGATGAGCTGAGCGCTCTGGGGTTTTCAGCAGAGAAAGTTCAACAGCTGAGGGAGTTATGTAGGGGAGGAATGTCCAACAGTCTTCCAGATTTTGTCAGCCCTGAAAGCAAGGTATTACTATTTCCTGATGGGCAGGGTGAGTACGTTGCCGTGACTCCTCTAGTCGCAGCGGGTTTTCAGAGGTGGGTACATAATCTGGTCACTAATCCTGATATTAGAAGTCGGCCAGTATTTTATGCACGACCATTACAGGTGAGTAGTTTTCTGGGAACCTGTGGCGGTAAGTTATATTGCTTTCACTATCTTCCCAGATTGGGGAAACGAGATCATAGGCTTGAAGACAGTCTTCATCGTTGGCGGACCAAGAGGCATCTGCTCAGCGTTGGGTGTATTTTTCAAAAGAAGAATCTGGCTTTTTTGCTGGATTGCTCCTTGGGTAAGGTCGTTGTTGAGTCAGAAAAACAGAGGAAAGATCGTTTACAACAGGAAGCTGTTTGTATTGGAGCGATTATTGAAGAACTCTTTTCAAGTCTAAGCATGTTAAGGGCTCACTACCTGGCTGGTGAGAGCCAGATTAGCCAGACACTTGAAGGAACCATTGAGCTGCAGCTCATACAGGGGGGCTTAAGGGATGTAGATGAAGCTGTTGAATATTTTCTATCACAACTGAATGATGTATTGGAACAAACGGAATATTCCGTTCAGCTGGCATATCACCCAAGGTTATTGCCTATATTTGAAAAGGGAATAAAAGAAACAATAATCAAAATTGCTGAGCCTACTGAAACCGCTGATATCAAAGGTCAGTTTCTTCACTTCAAACGACTGGTGGCGTACGACGCTAACGCAAGAAGTAATCCATACGTATTAGGGCTACCAGCCTTAACAGCGTGGGCTGGGTTGGTACATGCCTTTTTATGTAACCTTGGGTATGAAAGCGGTCAAACCGATTTCCGGTTTGCTGTCATTCTTCGGAAATACGGATTGAATAAAGGGCATCCCCTGCCAGAGCAGGAAGTTAAGCATGGGAAAGTATTGAATGGCCCAATTATTGACTGTAGAAGTTGTGATCTTGAGTTTGACCTGATGATACAGCTGCCACTCTATTCTAAAGAGGTTGATTTAGGTGAAGATAATCTATTTTGTTGCATGCCTTCGAGATTTGCTGGCGGAACACTGACTCACCCTATCGAAGGAACCTACGGGCAGTGTGACCTCTATCAATGCTGTGCAGTTTATCGTTCTCTGGAAGAACTATCGGGTTCACTTTGCCAATTGCCAAGCTACGCAAGAATCATCTCATCTGTCTGTGACAGCCCTGGTAAGCATGAACTGATAAGCCTGCTATCCGAAGGCAAAGTACTACCCATAGGCTCCGGATTTCGGTTTCTGGGAAATCCCACTGTCAGGAAAGGTATTGAAGGCTACACCCACGCTTTTGCCTATTCTGATATGTCCGTGATAAGGCTTACATCCGTACACTCGATAAATCCACTTGATCGTAGCTTTTGGTCTATGAATTACAGTGACTCTGGTATAGCTATTTCTGTGGAGCAGCATACTCATGGCAGATAAAGTGAAACCGTGTAAACAACACTCGCAACAGCGTTCACTATATATTGGAAAGGGGCTTTTTTTCTGGGTAGACGAGAAATCTAAAGAACACCCTTTACCGCCAGACACGACCACTATCTCAGCAACCAAAGATGGTTACTCAGATGGTTATGCTCCAAATGGGGAAATAAAGAAAAGTGTAAAGGCTCAATCGCTATCTCAGGCAAATATTCAAACGATTCAAGAGGCTTATATGCCACCAGAAGCCGTGGCCCTGATTATACGCTTCTCGATAACTTTTAAAGCACATTCTGGCAAGTTGCATAGATGTGATAGTGAGGAGATGAAGAAGATTATCGCGAAGCTGGCCGTGGCATATAAGAATGTGGGTGGGTATCGTGTATTGGTACGTAGGTATCTTGAAAATTTGCTGCTTGGGGTCTGGTTGTGGGAAAACCAGTGCACGCTGGGAACTCAGATTTGTCTGACAGATTATAAGACTAAAGATCAACTTATCGTTGATGATGTGGAAATCAGGTGTTTTAGCCGGGATTTGGATGATTTAGAAGAGTCCCTTGAACCATGGATCGATAGGATTGAGAAGGCTCTCACATCACCAAAGGATTACTGCTCCATTTTGGTTGAGGCAAAGCTCAAATTGCCTTTGAGTGCTGAAGTTTTTCCAAGTCAGGGATTTGCTGAAGGAGAATCTCTTAGTAAATTGCTGGCAACCTGCAATTTTAATGGTGAGGAGCAAGTTGTTTTTACAAGACACAAGCTCGGTGCTGCGGTGCATCAGATTGATGATTGGTTTTCTGGGGCTGACTACCGGGTAAGGGCTAGTACTTACGGAGCCGATAGAGAAGAACTGACAGCTCATAGACTTCCAAAGGAAGGAAAGGACTATTTCTCTTTGCTGCAAAACGCTAATGACTATATTGAGTTTCTTGAGTCCAACCCTGACCCACAAGATTCAAAGATGGATAAAATTCATTTTCTTATGGCTTGTCATGTTTGCGGAGGACTCCGTCAGAAGAGTGATAAAAAATGAAACGCTTTGCCTTTGGCATTCGGTTTAAGGCCGGATCGAATAATGAGCTAATGGTTGGAAGGTGCTTGAAGGTTCTTCATGGATACCACTACAAGCAAAGCGTCAACATTATAGGCGTAACATTTCCCAAGTACTCTAATAGAACCATTGGAGATGTCATTGGTTTTGTTTCCGTAGAGTGGCTCTGTCTACAGCAATTAATGACACATCACTACTTCCAGCAGATGCAGAAGCTTAAAAAGTTTACCTTCAATGAGATCATCACCGTTCCTGACAACGTGCCTGAAGTTAGATATGGCAAAGATCAAAAGAGTGATAAATATTGTGAAGGAGGTAGGCAACGTCGTATAAGGCGTGGCCAGCGAATAGCTGGAAGAAAAGGATATGTGTATCAACCCCGACAAGACCCTTCAAGCCGGGAGCGGAATATACAGCTGTTTCACAGAATTCCGATGACCAGCTCTGAGAATCCCTCAAAAGTGTATTACTACAGGTTACAGAGGCATAAGGCCAACAAGATTGTATGTGATGGGTATACCAGTTATGGCTTGGCAAACCAAGTGGACGCCAGAGGGACAGTGCCCGAGCTGGTTTTTACCAATATATAACTGCCTTCTGTAATCCACTGTTTTTCAATAAATTATTTTGATATTTCAAAAAAAGGTATTTTGGATAATTCTGACCTATCCTTCTGTTACGCCTATTGTACGGGTGCTTTATGTCTAGTGACCTGCCGTGCAGGTAGTTGAGAAGATGCTGCAAATCGTTGATGTAGCGATCTCTGAGTGACCTACCGTGCAGGTAGTTGAGAAGGAAAACGAAAGAACTTACGGGGTCAAGATATCGTGACCTACCGTGCAGGTAGTTGAGAAAATGGGAGGCGGAGCTACAGCCGCATTTGGTGCGAACCTACCGTGTAGGTAGTATTAAAAAACACCCCCATTAGAGCAAACGCTCTAATGGGGGTGTTTTTTGGGTATGTATTGCCGTTTTAAGCAATAAAATGTCAAAAAGTGGTAGTATTTTCTATGACATATTAGAAAGTAACTCCTCTGCAGCCCCTATTCTTACTGATCATTATTTGTCAAAAAGTCAAAGTGCCGACACTTGATTTGTTGGTACTTTGATTAGGTGACATAAAACTTTAGTTTTTGACCAAACAGACCTCGGTGACAATACAACACGTGTTGTATAACTGAGGTCTTTTTTATGTACCGCAGAAAACTCGGAAAATCCAGGGTTAGCTGCTTATGTATTTCACGGCTTTTTCACATCGTCAAATTGTTGAGCGGCCTTATCGAAGGAATATACCCCGGCAAATTCTTCATTCATTTTCTCGATGATATTTCTGGATTTGCAAACGATCAGGGCATCAGCGAAACCGGCTTCTTTTCCTTTGACGGCTTTGGCTTTTTTGTAGGTATTGAGAGCTTTCCATACAACCGGCCCGTTTTCAAAAACAATGGACGGTTCATGGAATAGGTGCAAAATTGTTTTCACTATCTCTTTCTTTTTCAGCTGATACTTTCGGCCTGCTAATGTCCAGACGGTTTCGACCAGGACGGCATCCGTTACAAGAACACGCCAATTCCCCTTGATAAGCCTTGCTGCCTGTTTGCTCTGCACAACATCATCACTGAGCAAATACCTTAATAAAACGTTGGTATCTATGGCGATCATTGCAACCCACTCTGCAAAGATTCGTCATCAGAAATGTCTGCCTGCGGCTTTATATGACTCAAAATACCCTCAGCAGACCCCTTTATCTTCTTGATGATTGTTATCTGCCCATCTGCAACAAAGCATTCAACCTCATCGCCGGGCTGAATGCCCAGTTCTTCACACTGATTGGCGGGTAGCGTGATCTGTCGCTTTGAACTCAAAATTGGCATCGTCAACCTCTTTACTTATATTGAATTGTAAAGATAGTAGCTGACTTTGCTTTATGCAAAAAGTAAAGCATGGGTGGTTCAGATGGGTTTCAGGGAGGTTTCATGGGGGGCATGCAGAAGTTCAGGCCATCAATCCTTGCCAGGTTCCCACGCAGAGCAAGGGAAGGTTGGGAATCAGCTCTTTTCTGAACTATATACACGACTTGAGCCTACCTTACATATCCTCCACAATAGCGACTGACGTCGTAAGCCAGTTTGTGCCAGCCGAACATCTCTGCACACCCGCACTCCTACTTGCAAGATTCAGAACATTCTATGTCTCAGTCCCATAACAACCTCGCTGCCTTTATCTGGTCTGTTGCTGACTTGTTGCGGGGGGATTTCAAGCAGTCCCAGTATGGTCGGATTATCCTGCCATTTACCCTGTTGCGTCGTCTGGAGTGCGCACTCGCGCCCTCCAAAGAGGCGGTGCTGGCCAAATATGAGCAGGTGCAAACCATGAACCTGCCCGCCGATGGCAAGGAGAAAATGCTGCTGCCTGCCACCCGCACCCCGGAGAACCCGCAGGGCCTGACTTTCTGCAACACGTCGCAGATGGACCTGTCCAAACTGGGGCAGACCGGGATTAAAGACAACCTGGAGAACTATATCCAGTCCTTCTCCAAAGATGCCCGGGAGATTTTTGAGCACTTCCGTTTTGACGAATTTATTGATGCCCTGAACGCCAGTAATCTGCTATTCAAGGTGGTACAAAAGTTCGGCACTATTGATCTCAGCCCGGCAGCGGTGTCCAACCATGAAATGGGGTTGGTGTTTGAAGAGTTGATTCGTCGTTTTGCGGAATCCTCCAACGAAACCGCCGGTGAACACTTTACCCCACGGGATATTGTCAAACTGACCACTGCCCTGGTGTTTATGGAAGACGACGATGCCCTGAACAGGGAAGGCGTTATCCGCACTATTTATGACCCCACAGCGGGTACTGGCGGCTTCCTGTCGTCTGGTATGGAGTATGTGTACGAACACAACCGGGATGCGGTGATGCGGGCTTTTGGTCAGGAGCTGAACCCGGATCCTACGCCATCTGTAAGGCGGATATGATGATCAAGGGGCAGGATGTCAGCCGTATCAAGCTGGGCAACACCCTCTCCAACGACCAGCTGAGCAACGACACCTTTGACTATATGCTCTCCAATCCGCCCTTCGGTGTGGACTGGAAGAAGATTGAAGGCACAGTGAAGGATGAGCATGAATTCAAGGGCTTTGATGGTCGTTTCGGCCCTGGCCTGCCAAGAGTATCGGACGGTTCGCTGCTGTTTCTGATGCACCTGATCAGCAAGTTCCGACCGATCACTTCTGATAACCAGAACCCCAGCCGTATCGGCATTATCCTTAACGGTTCGCCGCTGTTTACCGGCGGTGCGGGCAGCGGTGAGAGCGAGATTCGCCGTTATATTCTCGAAGCCGACCTCCTGGAAGCCATTGTCGCCCTGCCCACGGATATGTTCTACAACACGGGCATCGCCACCAATGTGTGGGTGTTGAGCAATAAGAAAGCCAATGCCCGCAAGGGTAAGGTGCAGCTGATTAACGGCACCAGACTGTTTGGCAAAATGCGTAAATCCCTTGGCTCCAAGCGCAACCTGATGAGTGATGACGATATTCGCACCATCACCCGTAGCTTTGGTGCTTTCGAGGTAACAGCAGACGAAAAATTTGGCAGTAAGATGTTTGCTACCCATGCATTTGGCTATCGTCGTATTACTGTGGAGCGTCCGCTGCGACTTTCGGCGCAGATTACTGATGCAGCTATTTATAATCTGCGCTTTGCGCCCAAGCCATTTAACGCCGTGATGCGCTGGATGGTTGAAGAGTTTGGTGACGGTTGTCACGAAACATCGGCGGAGATCGAACCGCTTGTTCGTGAAAAAATCAAGAACGATTTTAAAGAACTCAAAGAGAAGCAGATTAAAGAGCTATTCACCGTCAGTCTGTGGAAAAGGCAGTTCGATTTGTCGGTTAAGGCCCGTGCGTTGCAGCAGGAAAACGGTAACGCAGAGTTTCTCGACTTCAATGTCTTTGAAGAAAGCTTGAAAGCGGCCCTGAAAAAGACAGAAACCACACTGGATGCCAGGGAGAAAAAACAGTTTCTGGAAGCGGTTACAACCAAAAATCCGGATGCTGAGCCCGTTATTAAGAAAATTCTGAAGGGCGGCTCCTCGTCGTCCATGACGCCGCCGCATACCGTTCATCCTGAACATAAAGAAGCGCAGCCACTTTACGGTGCGTTTGAATACAAGAACAAAGTCGTTGAATTCCAGACCGATGGCGATCTGCGGGATAACGAGAATATTCCCCTCGACCCATCCGTCAGCACCACCACCCTGATCGAAACCTACTTTAACCGGGAAGTGGCACCCCATGTGCCGGATGCCTGGATTAATGCCGACAAGTGCGATGAGCAAGACGGCGAGATCGGTATTGTCGGTTATGAGATTCCCTTTAACCGGCATTTTTGTGTACCAGCCGCCACGGACACTGGAAGCGATTGATGCGGATTTGGATGCGGTCAGTCAGCGGATTATGGGGTTGCTGGCGGGGGTGCATTCGTGATGGATGGAAAATACGAAGCTTATCCAGAATATAGAGACTCCGGAGTTGAGTGGTTGGGGGCGATACCAGTTCACTGGAGAAACTCTTCATTGAAATACTACATACAAAGCATGGTTGCAGGAGGGACTCCAGAGTCTTCAAATCCTAAGTACTGGGCTGATAGTGGCATGGGTATTCCTTGGGTATCAATCTCTGATATAACTAAAGGATATTTGATATCCAAAACAAATAAAGATGTGACCCTGTTAGGAGGGAATGCGAAAAGCCTGAAAATACTGCCTAGAGGGACGATTCTGTACTCGATTTTTGCATCATTAGGAAAAGTGGCTGTTGCAAATGTACCATTGACCACTAACCAAGCAATTCTTGGGATAATCCCGTCAGCTGCTCTCGATAGTAAATTTTTACAGTATTGGCTCAGAGAATTAGAGTCTTATCTTTCTCTTATTTCAAGCTCAAACACCCAAGATAACTTGAATGCTGAGAAAGTAGGCAACTTGCCAAGTGTATATCCTCCTGAGGAGGAACAAGGAAAAATTGCCGCATTCCTTGACCACGAAACCGCCAAAATCGATACCCTGATCGAAGAGTAGAAAACCCTGATTCGTCTGTTGCAGGAAAAACGTCAGGCGGTGATCAGCCATGCCGTTACCAAGGGGCTGAATCCGGATGTGCAACTGAAGGATTCTGGCGTGGAGTGGCTTGGGCAGGTGCCGGAGCATTGGGAAGTATCCCTGCTCAAGTACTATACCGACTACATGCAGACAGGGCCATTTGGCAGTCAATTACATGCCGAGGATTATGTTGAGGATGGTATTCCAGTTATCAATCCTGCACACATCGTTGATGGAAAGATTGAGCCGGAATCGAAAAGCACAGTTGATGGCGTAACTTGTGAGCGATTAGGGAGACATAAATTAATAGAAAACGAAATTATATTTGCTCGTCGTGGTGAGTTAGGCCGGTGCGCAATTGTCCTTAAGGAGAATGAAGGTTGGCTTTGTGGTACAGGAAGCCTTCGTGCGGGACTATCTGGAAAGTTGCTACCTGAGTATGCCTATCTGCTGATTACATCTGATGGCGTAAGAGCAGAGTTATCTTTGGAGTCTAAAGGCTCAACAATGGATAATTTAAATACTGAAACTCTTGGCCGTATTCGCTTGCCAATACCACCCTTGGCAGAGCAGGAGTCGATAATTCAACATGAACAAACCATTGGCACCAAATATGGTGAGTTGTTAAAACAAGCACAGCAACAAGTTGGTTATCTCCAAGAACGCCGCACTGCCCTAATCTCCGCCGCCGTCACTGGCAAAATCGACGTCCGTGACTGGGTGCTGCCACTACACTCACCAAAACAACAACATCCCAACCCCGTCGAGGCCACTGCATGACAACACCCCAGCCAGCCACCGGTGCTACTGCCAGATAATCTGCTGAATATTCTGCACCGCTTTATCCATCTGGAGATCGAAGAGAAAGAACACGCCGATGGTCGTAAGTACAAGAAAAAGACGCTGATCTTCCCCCGTTATCACCAGTGGGATGTGGTGCGCAGGCTGATCACTGCGGCAAGGGATGAAGGCACCGGCCATAAATACCTGGTTCAGCACAGTGCCAGTTCCGGTAAATCCAACTCCATCGCCTGGACTGCCCATCAGCTTTCGACGCTCTATAACGGGCGGGGCGAAAAGCAGTTTGATTCGGTGATCGTGATTACCGACCGCACGGTGCTGGACAGCCAGTTGCAGGACACCATCTACCAGTTTGAACACGCCGATGGGGTGGTGGGGCGCATCAATAACAAGGAGGGTGAAGGCAGCTCCAAATCCGAAAAGCTGGCGAAGGCGCTGGAAACCGCCCAGCCGATTATTATTGTCACCATTCAGACCTTTCCGTTTGTGCTGGATGCCATTGCCGATAGCGTCAGCCTTCAACAGCGCCGCTATGCGGTGATTGCCGACGAAGCCCACTCATCGCAAACCGGCGATACCGCCAAGCGGTTGAAGCAGGTGTTGATGGTGGATGGGGAAGCCAAAGACCTGGAACTATCTTCAGAAGATAAATTGAATGCGTCGGTGGCGGCCCGTCGTCATAACAGTAACCTGAGCTATTTTGCCTTTACTGCAACCCCGAAAGCGAAAACATTAGAAGCCTTTGGTCGTTTGCCTAATCCGAATGCACCGCCTTCCATCAAGAATATCCCTGTCGCTTTTCATGTGTACTCCATGCGCCAGGCCATTGAGGAAGGCTTTATTCTCGATGTGCTGAAGAACTACACCAACTACAAGGTGGCCTACAAACTTGCCCAGAAGTTGGAAGCAGCAGACGAGGAGGTGGAAAGCAAAAAGGCCAGGGTGAAGCTGAGCCGCTGGGTGCGGCTGCACGATTACAATATCTCCCAGAAAGTGCGGGTGATTGTCGATCACTACCGAACCCATGTGATGGGTTTGCTCCACGGGCAGGCGAAAGCGATGGTGGTGACCAGTTCCCGTAAGTAAGCGGTGCGTTACAAGCTGGCGTTTGATAAGCACCTGGCGGAAGACTCTTCATGTAAAGAAATGGGCTCCATTCAGGTGATGGTGGCGTTCTCCGGCGAAGTGGCGTTTTCGGCGGATGATCCGGATAGTTTCATGCTGTTGGATCAGAAGTTTACCGAGAAGACCATGAATCCGGGCCTTAAAGGTCGGGAGATGCGTAAGGCGTTTGATACCGACGATTACCAGGTGATGCTGGTTGCCAATAAGTTCCAGACCGGTTTTGACCAGCCCAAGCTGTGCGCCATGTATGTGGATAAGCCGTTGGGTGGCGTGGAGTGTGTGCAGACGCTGTCCCGCTTGAACCGGACCTATCCGGGGAAGAAGGAAGGCGGAACTTTTGTGCTGGATTTTGTTAATGAGCCGGAGGAGATTCTGGCCTCGTTCCAGCCTTACTATCAGACAGCAGAGCTGGCGGATGTGTCGGACCCGGACAACATCTTTGAGCTGTTCAACAAGCTGCGGGAGAGCGGCGTCTTCCAGTGGCACGAAGTGGAAAAGTTCTGCGATGCCTTCCTCAGTAAAAACAAGAGCAATGCCGCCATCAGCAATATCTGCAAACCGGCGGTGGAACGCTGGCAGAAACGGTACAGCTCTGCCGTGGATGCTTATCAGGAAACCCGGAAAATCTTCGAGCGCACCAAAGCGGCAACCAACGACGCTGTGCTGTTAGCCAATGCGGAAAACAGCATGAAAGAGTGTAAGCGGGAGAAAGACCGGCTGGAGATTTTCAAGAAAGACCTGGGCAGCTTTACCCGGTTTTATGAGTTTATGTCCCAGATACTGGAGCGGCTGAATGATCTGTTTGTCACCGATAACCTGACTGACAAGGATATGATCAACTACGCCTGCACCGTTCGGGACAAGCTGGCTGAGAACGCCACGGTGATGAAGCAGATTGCCAACAATACGGCAGAGCAGGCGTTGTTGGGTGACTTCCCCCAGGCTATTGATGATGCGGTGATGGAGAGCAGTGAAGCGCATCAGGAGATGATGTTGCAGTATCTGTCGAATCCGGAGCTGGCGAGAGGGTTTGCCCGGGTGGTGTTTGATTTGTTGAAACAGTAAGTTCTTTTTGTCGGATACCCACATTGGACTGATGGCCGATGGTTAGTAGTGATTATTGATCCATGAAAAAATGCTTGACTCATTGGTGGATTTTGGCTAAATGTGTGTTTTTTGAACTGAGACCATAAGTTATTTCAGGGCGAAAACACGACTTGCGTAGTGCAATTGATGAACGCTTTGCCTCAAGATTGAAGGATAAAGTCAGTATGATCTCACCCTGTGAGTTTCCCAGGGTTAACTGATCTTGAAGGTTTCACTTGCAAGATTGTAACCTCAATGTAGAGCCTGTATCGCAATGCTATTTTGTACTCCTCAATTAACGCCTAAAAATAGACAAAATGATTTTTTCTTGAATAGTCATTGCGCACTGCTGGTCTGCAAAAATGATCCTTATTCTACAATCCTGGATGCTAACGATGCCTTCTATCGTTTGGTTGGTTACAGTCGGGCAGAATTCAAACATTTAATGAATGATCAATTTGCCTCAATTGTCATTGATGATCTGTCGGTGATACTTGATAAGGTTGTTAATGCGGTGAATAACGGGGCAACGCTTGATTATGAGTATCGCATACGAACCAGGCAGGGCGAGGTATTGTGGATACACGATATTGCCAATTACAACAAGGAACTTGACTGTTTTTTTGTTGTTATAATGAATATTACGTATAGACAAAACGCGCTGGAGTCGGTGCTGAGAACCACGGGGATAGACCATATTACCCAATGGTTGTCCTCTTTGATTAACCACATTCCTGACCCGATAACGATTTTCGATCCCACGGGCAAACGCATATTTTCTAACGAGGCGTTTTACACGATTAAGAGCCATGCATTCAGTGATAATGACTGGGATGCTGAGAAGTTCGAGCAAAAACTGGTTTCCCTGACTCAGCAAGGTGACGATGAGCAGTTGCTGATAAAGATCGGGAAGCAAATCTACAATGTACAAAGCAAGGAAATCATTCACCCATTTGAACAACAAATTTATACGATGTTGATGTTTAACGACGTGACTCAGTTGCGGGAAAAACAGCGTGAACTGACCAATGCCATGTCTGCGAGGGATCACTTCCTGGCGGTAGTCAGCCATGAGTTGAGAACGCCAATTTCGGCCATGATGGGTCTGATGAATTTGTTGCGGGAAGATCTGGTGACACCTGACAGTCATGCCGTTCTGGACAACGCATTAAAGTCTGCAAAAAGGCTTAACTTGCACGTAAACAGCATATTGGATTTTTCCAAAATTCAGGCAAATCAATTTGAACTTGATATCCAGAAGATTGATATCAGGTCAGACTTGCAAAACTTGCTAAACAGCTATCAACCAGTGTGTCAGCAAAACAACATTAACTTCCTGATTGAATGGGGTGCATGTGATCATGACGTGATTTACCTGGATGGAGTGAGGGTAAATCAGATCGTCGAAAACATCATGAGTAACGCCATTAAATTTACGGCTGACGGTTTTATACAAGTCAAGTTGTCCGTACGTGATCAGCTGTTAGAGATTGTTGTTCGTGATTCAGGCTGTGGCATGGCATCAGAGCAACTCGCTAATCTCTTTTCTCCATTTACCCAGGGAGATAAGTCGATCAGTCGACGTTATGGTGGCACAGGACTGGGGTTGTCGATTGTAAAAGGATTGGTTGACTTGATGGGGGGTGATATATCAATAAACAGCTTACTTCAAGTTGGCACATCAGTAAGGGTTGTATTGCCATACCAGGATTTGCAACAAGAGACAAAAACCCCACAGCCAGCGGTCTCTTCGGAGGAAATACCGGAGGTGAATCCGGTTGTTTCCCAGAAAGAAGTTGCACCTGACAAAGAGGTTGCACATGTTCTGGTTGTTGACGATGATGTGATTAACGGTCAGCTTTTTATGCTGCAATTATCACGTTTGAATATTACTGTAACGTATATCAGTGATCCGACGGCTGTTCTGGAATTTTTAGACAGTAATAACTCGCGTATTGATTTAATTATCATGGATATTCACATGCCTGAATTAAATGGGTACCAACTGGCAGAACAGATAAAATCCACAGAAACGTTTTGCATGTTGCCTATTTTGGCCTGTACTGCGGATAATGCTAAAAATGTCAACGATAAAGTGAAACAAGCTGGTATGGTTGATGTGATCTTTAAACCGTACAACATCGAAAGCCTGTTCGAAAAAATATGCAGCATTGTCAGTGACGGTAGATTGAACAGTAGTGACTCGAAAACGAAATAACGTGAGGGGTAATTTCCCAATATCCAGGAAACGTCACTGGCTTTCCCTTCTTCCTTTTCTTCACGTCAACTCTGGCGAAGCGTATCAGACGGGTTTTATCCTCATGCAAGAAAAACCAAACTGCCCCAGTCTTTTACCCCTGTTAACGCTTCACCGGATACCTCACAATATACGGCGCATGACCCGGGGCAGGGGTGGCCCGCCAGTCTTCCCCACAGGTGCTTTCAACCTTTAATGGTCACCAGGGGCCAGAGAAACTCCGGCGTGTTTGCCGACAGATCAGTGTTGGGTACGGCAGGCCCTGCAGAAAAACTTTACGGTTCATTAGATTTTTTTATTCTTGCGTCTAGTATGGGTCTATCTATAACGAATAGGCTGATTTTATGGATTCTGCACTGTACCCCCGCACCCCACTTAATATGTCGATGTCTGGCGAATTCAGTTCACCCCGAACTGATCGTTCCCATCCAGGCCGTGCACCAGAAGATAGGCATACGTCCGTTTATGGCAGGTTTTCTGTAGAGCGCTCTGATACTCGACCCATCTTTTCAGTGAGCAATTTTTTACCCGGGATGCCACTGGAAAGGGACCTTTACCCTTCAGGCAGATTTGGTTCGGGAGTTTCGAGTGTTGGTAATGTCCCAAGGAATTTGTCCCTGCATAATCAGGTAGCAATGGTGCCAGACTATCCCCCTTATCCCGTGGAAGCTCAGCAACTGGCAGGGGTTGGTATGGCTTCTGGTTATTGCCCCTATGGTTGCACCGCTACTCCCACCAGTCCAGTGAATGCGATGGTGGAAACCAGCCAGCCAGATTCCTTCAGGAAGACAACGCATCAGGCCGATACCAGTGAATCGAAGTCCCGACAAGCAGGCCCGCAGAAAAAAGCACGTAAAAAACGAACAAATTTTCCTCCATGGAAAGTTTATGAACTTAACAAAGCTTTTCACAAATCGGCTTATATAAAAAGCTATCAACGATCTGGGCTGGCTTCAAAATTACAGATGACAGAAGAGCAGATAAAAGTATGGTTTCAGAATAAAAGAATGAATGTCAAAAGGCAGGCCATGGCAGATTTGACAAGGAACACCGACCAATTTCCGGAGGCATCGAAAAAAGTGCCTGAGTCCTTATTGAGCACACAGCAAACGTCTACCGTTTCCGGGCAAGTCACTGGTGAACAGCAGAGATACTCGTTACTTGCTGACAGAGAGGGCACCAGTGCCATGGCTGAATCATCAACAGCTGATGCAGTAGAGGGCATGTTAGTAAAAATCGATGATATTGCTCAGGTACGATTCTCCTGTTTAGCCGATGGCTACAGACACTCCAGAGGTAATGATTCTGAACTTCCGGTAACTGCTTCTGCCAGGGAATTAACTAAAGCGCATTATGAGCCTGATTCTTCCAACTCACCTGGTCTAATAACCTGAATAGAAAAAGGCGGGTTGTCTTTCAATTTTCCATTTACAGAAAAATTTTACTGTTCAATAGATTTTTTGATTCTTGCGTCTAGTATGGAACTATCAACAACAAATTGGCTGATTTTATGGATCCTGCAGTGTTGCCCCCAAGCCCTATTGACAAAGCGTCGCCGGGCAGATTCAGTTCATCAGTAACTGCTGAAAACCATCCAGCCTGTAGGCCGGGGAGTCAACATTCGTCCGCTTATGGCAGGTTTTCAGTAGCTCACTCTGATACACAGCCAGTCTATTCAGTGAACAGTTTTTTACCCGGGATGCCACCGGTAAGGGATCTTTTCCCTTCAGGCAGGTTTGGCCTGGGTGTTTCAAGTGCGGGTCAGGTCCCAAGAAATTTGTCCCTGCATAATCAGGCTGCAATGACTCCATCCTTTACCCCTTGTCCCTCCGGGTCTCAGGAACTGGCGGGGCCTGGTATGGGGGCTGCTTATTTGCCTTTTTACTGGACTGCTACTCCCGGCAATACGCCCGGCAATACGGTGGATGCTGGGATGAGACGCTGCCAACCCGTTTCTCCCATCGTGACAGAGTGCAAGGCTGATACGAGTATACCGCACTCCCGGTTACCGGGTCCCAAATATAAAGGAGTTAAAGAACGAACAGTCTTTCCCGACTGGAAAGTTCAACAACTCAATAATGCATTCCGACGTGGTCAATATTTATCAAGCGAGTCAAAATCTGAGTTGGCGGCAAGATTGCAGATCAAGGAAGAGCAGGTAAAAGTATGGTTCCAGAACAAAAGGGCGAAGGCCAAAAGGTGGGTTCCTTCAAAAAATGGAAGTAACTGCGTTCAATCTCTGAGTCCATCGAGATCGAAATTGATTTCTCAGGCCTTAAGGGCTAGACAGCAAATGTCTTCAGATTCAGGTATTGGTGGAAAGCAGAGATACACTCTGCAGTGTGAAAGGGCGGTGGTCAGCCGTACTATGGCTATATCACCCATTGATGCATTGCAACAAATGTTGGTGAAAGAAAGAACTCCATATGTACGTTCTTCTTCAGTCACTGAGAGTAGTCAATCCAGGAGTCCCGAGCCTGAATCCCCTGCTTCCGGGGAACTCGCTAAATCTGATAGTGAGTCGGACTCTTCCAGGGCCAACTGACCGTTTTACATAATTGGGAGCCTGTCGGACTTAGGCGTCCGTAGCGAGGATTGCGAGAAGTTGAGGATAAAAATTTTTACCGTTAATTAGATTTTTTGATTATCGCGTCTAGTATGGATTTATCTACAACGAATTGGCTGATTAGATTATATGGATTCTGCAAGGCTCTCTCCCAATCGACCGGACATGTTATCATCTGGCTCAGTTAACTCTTTCGGTTCTGTTTACCCCCATTCAGCCTGTGGACCAGGATGTCGTCATTCGAGCTTATACGGCAGGTTTTCTGTCGCGCACGCTGAGCCAGCTTATTTCGTGAACAGTTTTATGCCCGGGATGTCACAGGCAAGGGACTTTTTTCCTCCAGAAAGATTTGGCCCGGGAATTTCAAGCGTAGGTAATGTAACAGGAAATTTGTATCTGCATAATCAACCTGCAATGGCACCATCCTTTATTCCATATTACAGAGGGCCTCAGGAGCTGGAAGGGTTAGGTATGAATCCTGTTTATTGGCCTTATGGTTGGGCAGCTACTGCCACTGAACCAGTGAATGCGGTGGCAGGGGGGAGTGGCCAGCCAGCTTCCTCCGGGAAAGTAAAGCGCAATGCTGATACGAGTGAATTGAATGCCAGACAAGCAGGTCCTGAGCATAAAGTACGTAAAAAACGAACGAATTTTCCCGATTGGAAAGTTCAAGAACTAAATGAAGTATTTCAATATACCAAATATGTAAATGCTGCTGATCGATATGTGCTGGCCACCAGGTTGGATATGTCTGAACATCAGGTAAAAACATGGTTTCAGAATAAAAGGATAAACACCAAAAACACCAAAAACCAGCCTAGTACAAATGTTGAAAAAAGTAACAGGGATCGATATATGGAGGCCCCGAAGGAGGTTTCTCAGATCTTTTTGGCCAATCAGCAAATATCTTCAGTTTCCTGGCAAGACGTTGATGCAAAAAAGAGATATACCTTATTTTGTGAAAAGGAAGTAGTCAGCACTACCCAGGCTAAATCACCCGTTGATGCGTTGCAAAACATGATAGTGAAATTTGATGGAACTCCCCAGGTACGATCAACCTTTTCAGTCGCTGACTGCAGTCAATCCAAGCGTTCTGTGCTCGAGCTTCCTGTAGCTATTTCAACCAGGCATCCAGCTAGAGATGATGACGAGTCGGACTCTCCCAGCTCAACGTCTCCAGGTAGCTCACAGAGCCTGGTCAATTAGAGAGCGTGGACAAAGTGACCGATAAGGGAGCATTAAGTGCTGATAGTCATCTGACCTTTCTTATCGGTTTTTCGCTAATCAGAAGCCACTGATTTAAATACGGGGGTAGGACTGACGGGTGTTTTCTGTGAAAATAGCCGGTTTTTCATCACAGCACCCAAGAATTCATGCCCACACCGAAAACCGCACCGGACCTTTTCGCCTATCCCAAGTACTGGGCTGAATGCTATGGCACGTCGCCCTGGTTGCCCATGTCCCGTAAAGAGATGGATGCGCTTGGCTGGGATTCCTGCGACATTATCATTGTGACCGGCGACGCCTATGTAGACCATCCCAGCTTTGGCATGGCGGTGATTGGCCGTTTTCTGGAATCCCAGGGATTCCGGGTAGGGATTATCTCCCAGCCGGACTGGAGTAACCCGGAAGATTTCAAACGGCTGGGCAAGCCGAACCTGTTCTTTGGTGTGACTGGCGGCAACATGGATTCCATGATTAACCGCTACACCGCCGACCTGAAAGTCCGTAATGACGATGCCTATACGCCGAACGCAGAGCCGGGCAAGCGACCGGACCGCTCCGTGATTGTCTACAGCCAGCGCTGCAAGGAAGCCTACAGTGATGTCCCGGTGGTGCTCGGTGGCATTGAAGCCAGTTTGCGTCGTATTGCCCAATATGATTACTGGAGTGATGAAGTGCGTCGTTCCGTATTGATCGATGCCACCGGCGATATTCTGCTTTATGGCAATGCCGAGCGGGCGCTGGCCGAGGTGGCCGATCGATTGGCGAAAGGCATGACAATCCGGGAGATTGATGATATCCGGGGAACCGTGGTCATCAAGTCGGCGGTACCGTCTGGCTGGACTGAAATTGATTCATCTCGGATTGACTGGCCCAGGGATATTCAATCACTGGAAGAGGCGTATGGCATCAGCCCTTACGCTGAAGTAGAAGAGACGGTTTGTGATAAGAAAACCGACGGTCAGTCGCAGCTGGCGGGTGATGTTGCGGATGATAATAGCGTGCAGCCGGTGCGCATTATTCCCATGCCACTGCATCGCAACCAGCAGCTGAACCCGGAATCCACCTGCATACGGTTGCCATCCTTTGACAAGGTGCGCAATGATCCGGTGCTTTATGCCCATGCTTCCCGGGTATTGCACCAGGAATCTAACCCCCATAATGCCCGGGTGCTGGTACAGAAGCATGGCAACCGTGAACTCTGGGTTAACCCGCCACCCATTCCCCTGGCAACTCCTGAGATTGACGGCGTTTTTGGCCTGTTTTACCAGCGTCGTCCGCATCCGTCTTATGGCAATGCCAATATTCCGGCCTACGAGATGATCAAAACTTCGGTCAATATCATGCGTGGCTGTTTTGGAGGGTGTTCTTTCTGCTCCATAACTGAGCATGAAGGCCGTATTATCCAGAGTCGCTCCCATGAATCGGTGATTGCCGAACTGGAAGATATTCGGGAAAAAGTACCGGGCTTTACCGGGCAGATATCGGACCTGGGCGGTCCAACCGCCAATATGTACCATCTCAATTGCAAGGATGAAAAAATCCAGGCCAGTTGTCGTCGGTTATCCTGCGTCTTCCCGGGGATCTGTAAAAACCTGAAAACTTCCCATCAGCAGACCACCGAGCTTTACCGGAAAGCCCGCGCCCTGCCGGGCATCCGGAAAATTGCCATTGCCTCGGGCCTGCGTTATGACCTGGCGGTGGAAGACCCGGAATATGTGGAAGAGCTGGTGACGCACCATGTGGGTGGCTATTTAAAGATTGCCCCGGAACATACGGAAAAAGGCACTCTCGATCTGATGATGAAACCGGGGATGGGAACCTATGACGCCTTTAAAAAGATGTTTGAACACTTCTCACAGAAGGCGGGTAAAAAACAGTATCTGATTCCTTACTTTATTGCCGCTCACCCCGGCTGTGAAGATGAAGATATGTTGAACCTTTCCTTATGGTTGAAGAAAAACAGGTTCCGTGTGGATCAGGTACAGACGTTCTATCCATCACCCATGTCCCTGGCCACGGCCATGTATCATGCCCAGAAGAATCCGCTGAAGCGGGTCAGCTATAAAAGTCCCCGTTTGTATACGCCCAGAACATTGGATCAGCGTCGTTTACAAAAGGCATTTCTCCGTTACCATGATGCGAAAAACTGGCCCTTCCTGCGTCAGGCCCTGCGGGATATGAATCGTTCCGACCTGATTGGTTCCGGTAAACATCAATTGATTCCGGAGGAGGAAAACAAGGGGCAGAGAAGATCAGGCCAACGGGTACAATCGCAGGACTTCCAGAAAGCCCGGGGCAGTCAGTGGGATAATCGCAATGCGAGGGCAGCAAAGAATACCTCTGCCCGACAGAAGAAAGGGCGACTCAGGTAGTAAGCAGTAGAGAGTACCTGAAAGGTTTTCACCCCGTTAACCTGATTTTGCTTACGGATAGACGTGGCTGGGAGGCACTACAGGCCCCAGCCCTATCCGGCATTTATCAAAGCCTTCCTGCCAGCCACTGCGATATTCCTCGTAGGTGCCTGGCAATGCCGGAGCCTGATTCCAGCCTGCCTGGGGCAGTCCTTTATTGCTTTGCGCAGCACGGCACCCCATGTACTGGCCATAGGTATGCATATTGGTGTATAGCGTATTTTCCTGAAGCGTATCGGGAGGTGCGGGCTGAAGCTCCCTGGATGGATCTTGATGATCAACTACCGAGCAGGCTGAGAACATTAAAACCGATACCAGAAACAATCCCACCTTCATTCTGTAAAACATTGAATGCTCCATCGAAAGAGTGAAACCATCATCAGTATAATGCTGATCGTGAAAGCCTCTATCCAGTCTCACTGCAACTGTCGGGTCGGCATTATAAAAATAAAAGCGAATCATTCGCATTATCGACTACATTTGTATCCGTACCCGAAACCTGTCAATAGCGAAGGCTGGCAATGACCCCTGTACTCACTTCCTGCATAACAATGACACCACCATCTGACTCAGCTGCCACTGATAGCGATCAAAGCCAGAAGCGCAGTTCTGGTTGGTCAAGCTATTGGAATGTCAGTAAGTCGCTGGTTAGATCTTTCCATCCGGACTTTGACCCCAGTCAAGGACCTGGTCAGCCAGATACCCCCTGGATACAACTGAATATTCAACCCAAAGAGCTGGCCCTGCGTCTGGTCCAGAAAACCATACCGGCCAATAGCTATCTGAACACCATTAACCAGGTGGCCATGGCCTGTCTGGCGCTGGCCAGCCTGCCGGGGTGTCATGGGTATACGACAAAAAGCAGCAACCCTGCAGACACTGTCAGCCCAACCACTCCATCGAACTGCAGTGTTGAGCCGATTCCTGTTGATAGCAGTGCAACGCTGGGCAAAATAGGCAAACCCTCAGAGCCATGCTACTCCGCCGATAAGCGCTACCTGCAGAGTGGCCCCATTGATGCGGGCAAACACCAGCCCATTGAACGTTTCACTGGCGACTACAACGGCGGTGGCAATGCCATCAGCAACCTGAAGGGCTGTATGTTTAACCGTCTTGAAGGTGATGGGGCAGTCCGTAATCTCACCGTTACTGATGGCCAAATTGACCGTACAGAGCTTGACGACGCCGACAGTGAGGCATTCGTTGCCTGCACCATGGCAGGGTCATCGAAACAGGAAAACATCGTCGTAGAAAATTCAACCATCAGGATTACGGCTGAAAAACCCGAGGAAAGGCGTAACCTGCAGCTGGGTATGCTGGCGGGCAAGATGAACGAAAGTACCACCCTAAAGGGGAACCTGGTCAACATTGCCACCATGGCGATCCAGGGCAGTGCCATTGATGCCGGCATGCTGGCCGGACAAGCACTGGATAACGCCACCATCGACAGTAACCAGGTTAAAAACTCCAGGGTATGCCTCTCTGGAATTGGCAGTGGCAAGCGTATCTGGAACAAGCCCGGACCAGACCCAGAGATCAATGTTAACATCGGCCTGATCGCAGGGAAAACCGTTGGTTACGAACATGATAACGTGGTCGTCAGGAACTCAACGTTGCTGCATAACCACATTAAAAGCTCCGAGTTCACTATAGGCGCCAATCTCGGTGGCGTTGTCGGCAGGGCCAAGTATACCCATGTTGAAGGTACGCTGGCCCACGGGCAAAACAGAATACATTCTCATTCCCTGGTTGAGGGGCGCATCGCCATGGTGGTTGCTGATGCCCGTCAATGCACCATTGTGGATACGACCTCCCGCGACAACCACTTGCTGGCCACGGCTAACTCCATTACACCAACCCTTGTTGGCATCGTTACCGCCGAATGTCACAACAGCACAATCGAGCATACCCTGGACGTCGACTCGGATCTGGATTTGTTCCACAGCAGCATTAAAGGTGCTGATAAGGGTGGGCACGTAGCCGTCGCAGCGGCGGTTGCCAACGGTTGTAATATCCATAACACAACCGCCATAGAGACGATAATAGATGCTGAAGTGAACAACAGCTCCGTTGCTATTGCCGTGGCGTTTAACGATGGTGACACTGCTGTTCACCAGACCACTGCCGTTGACTGTGTACTATTCGCCTGGGAAAAAAACACAGACAGTTATACCGGCAGTGCTGCAGTCGGTGTTGCTGCCGGTCGCTATGATAACGTTGGCAGAGTTAGCAATACCACCGCCTGTAATGTTGAAATCAAAGGGTATTCTGTCGGCATAGCCGCCGCAGGCGACCCCTATCGCAGCTTTACCGGCACCTCTGCCTGCAATACTGAGTTAACCAGTTTTGCTGATAATATCAGCAGCCCAGTAGAAGGCTGCGATGATGACCGTTGCCTCGCAGCAGAAAGAGCGGGTGATGAATTAACCCCCATGGCCAACCGTGGTCTCCCCATGGCCACCTGTGATCTGATGTCGCCTGTCATTAAACAAATGTCGTCAGCAATGCCAACCCGGCAAACCGGATCGCCAGTGTCCGTTGCACCCGGTAACGGAACCATAAACAGCACGGCTTCCGCCCTACGACACAATAACAGCGAAGAAGTTTCCGTTGATTTTCCAGCAGCCCTGACCGGTGGCATTGTGGCAGGAGGGGTTGTCGGCATTGCTGCGCTTTACGCCCTGTACCAGTGGTACCAGGGCTACCAGCAGGGGTTAGGCGGTAAAGCGCTGGCTATATACCCGTTTACCTGGATCAAGGATGCCATAGGAAAACGTTTGTCCACTGAAAACAGCAGCTCAACAGAGGAGTTGTCGGCTTTGCAAAGCACAAGTGAGGTCTGAATGCCTGACAGGCCATCTCGGGTTGAATGCAATGAATCAAGTCCCGCTAATGTCCTGGCAGGCTTCCCTCAGAAGTTCCATGCACGCCCTGTGGCCATGGCTGACAGCCAGGTCCAGAGCCGTCAAGCCATCGTCAGTCTGCTCATTGATCAGGATGCCCGCAGTGGCCAGCAACGCTTTGACACACTTTGGTTTGCCGTATTTTGCCGCTATGTGCAGGGCTGTCCTGCCATCAACCTTCTCATTGACCCGGATGCCTGGCGTGGCCAGTAATGCCTTGATGGCTTTTGCACTATTGTATTCGGCAGCGAGGTGGAGAGCGGTCCAGCCCTTCTTACTCTTTTTATTGACCCGGATGCCGGGAGTGACCAGTAATGCTTTGACGGAATCTGGATTTTCATCCATGGCAGCGATGTGGAGTGCAGTAAAGCCATTGTTAGTCTTCTTGTTGACCCGGATGCCAGGAGTGTTCAGCAACACCTTGAGGGGTTCTACGCTGTCGTTTTCAGCCGCCAGGTGGAGAGCCGTATAGCCATAAATATCCTCCTTGCCGACGTTGATGCCGGGAACAACGGCCAGTAACATGTTGACGATCTCTGCCCTGTCGCTCAGGGCAGCGAAGTGAAGAGGCGTCCAGCCCCGCTGATCGTTGACATAGATATCTGCTCTGGCGTCGAGCAGCCATTTCAAACGCTCGGTCTTGCCCCATAATGCGGCGATCATCAGGGGCGTGACGCCGTTGTTATCACTGACATTGACATTCAGTTCGCGGTTGGCAAGCAGCTCTTCCAGGCATCTGGTGTCGTTTTCTTTTTTGTTGGTATAGGTTTCGAGCACCTTGCAGTTATCGAAGCCTTCATCGATATTTCTGTTCATGGCAGCCCATTGCTGGTACACCTCGGTTATGCCGATTTTGTTGGCAATGTGCAGGGGCGTTTCGCCGTTCCTGTTGGTGGCATTGACATTCGCTCCACGGGTAACCAGCCATTTCAGGCACTGGACATTGCCATTCTCGGCGGCGATGTGCAGGGGCGTCTGACCATCCTGGTCACCGGCATTGATATCGGCCTGGTGGTCGATCAGCGTTTGGGCGCAATCCATATGACCGGAATCAATGGCGACGGCTAACGGGTGTGCAGGCTGACCGGTAAGTGCCGAGCGGTACTTGCGCGTTGCCAGACTGGCATCAAGGGCCAGCAACCTGTTCAGTTTCCTCAAATCTCCGGTACGACAGACATGAAGCATCAGGGATTCACAATAAGATGATTCGTCTTCCAGAATGTGGCTCCCGTCCAGACGAACCAGCGGCAGTGCCGGTTGTTTGCATTCACAGCATTGGCGCAGATCGAGTCTCATGTACTTTTGCGGCTCACCGTGAAACCATCGGGTGATGCATCCCAGGTGGAAAACATGAGGTTTTGGCTGGCAGGAAGTCCTGACCAGTGTGTGCCCGCCAAATTGTCCTGTGGCGATCCCATCGTTATCAAGGCAGATAGGGCAGGTAAATGAGGGGGAAGTGTTGCTGACACTATTCATCGCCTTTGGCTGTCTTGATACAGAAAGTGGGTTGGACTGAAAACAGCAGGAAAAATTCCATAAGACATTTCAGACCGAAAGGACGCTGAACAGATGGCGCACCTCTTCAATCCGGGCAAAACGTTTGACGCCGTGTTGGCGATTGTCAAAACGGATCGAGAAATTGCGGTCATTGACCTCAATCACTTGTCCACGACCAAAGATGGCGTGATCAATAATGGCGTTGAGCTGCCATGGACCGTCAGAAGGGATGCCACGGTCGTTAAGGGCAATTTTGTTGTTGCTGTTGGCATCGCCGGTCGATACGTCGGTTATCGCAATGTCGGGAATTGTCTTCAGCCGTTCGGTCAGTGCCGGGCGGGCTGAGCAGACGTATCGCCTTGATACTGGCGTGAGACCGATTTTGTCGATGGCTTCTGCCAGGTCTTCATCGACATCGTCATGGAGCAGGTTGCCCAGCGAGAAGACATGGGGCAGGTTCATTTCCAGTAAAAAAGGGCTGATACGGTCCTGGTGCTCACTTCCTGTGGTGGATTGGCCACCCGGTGACCATGGCTGTTTTCTATCCCGGGAAGCCTTTTTGGCTGTCAGGTCGCCCTGTGCGGTAAACAAGTGCAATTGTTTTCTGGCGCGGGTCATTGCGACATAGAGCAGGCGACGCTCAGACTCAATGGCATTACTGGTCTTATGGCCAGAAAGGCTGGCGATTTCATCTTCCCTCAGAAAAGGCCAATATTGGCGGGTTAACCCCGGCAGTATCACAACAGGCCACTCCAACCCCTTGGCGCGATGGCAGGAGCTGAGCGTAATACCCTGACTGGATTGCTGTCCCTGGTAATTCTGCTTTTTCTGCTTTTTCTGCTTCTCGATCAATTCAGCAATATGCAGGCAGCAATGAGCCGTGTCCAGATTCAGCTGCCTGAGGAAGCGATGAAAACCCTTTACCGCCAGAATCTGTTCATCCGTTCTCTGCTCATTGAGGCTCATGGATCTCAGACTGTCGTATATTTCGGACTGTTGAATATACCTGGCGATCAGCGTATGGGCCTTATGTTTGCTGCCATTGTGCTCCAGCCATGTGAAAAGCTCTGCCCTTTGTGTCAGTTTTCGCGCCTGAAAGTCACTGATGTCTTTGATTTTGGGGGCCAGCTTGCCCAGGGTTTTACCCAGTTGGTGACTTTCGTCTTTCAGCTGCTGGCAAAGCCAGTCAACAGGCTGTTGCTTCAGGCCGACATGGGGCAGCGTCAGAAGCCTTGCCAGCTTGTGATAACGAACCTCGGGCAGCAGGTCGGCAAATCCGCCACTGGCCAGAATCATTGCGTCGATCAATGATTCAATTTCCGGCCTTTGAAACAGGGAGGGGCCGTCACTGTGGTAGGGAATGCCCATTTCCAGCAGGTTCAGTTCAATGGGCACAGCCTGCGCCCAGACGCGCACCAGAATGGCCATGTCTTCCGCTGGTGTTCCCGATGCCAGGTATTCGGTGAGAGCCTCAACCACAAAACGGCTGTCGTCTGAACCGGGTTGACTCAGGCGAATCAGGGATGGCGCGTTGTCCGGATGGGCAATACAGAGCACATCTTTGCGGGACCGGTTCTGGCTGATCAAGTGGCTGGCCGCCAGGGCAATGCTGTGACCATAGCGAAAGGTATGGGGCATGGTGAGTTCTTTGACGTCGCCGGTATCGCCGTAGTCCCGCTGAAAATGGGTCAGAATGTTGTCGATATTGGCGCCGGCGAACTCGTAGATCGTCTGGTCAGGGTCGCCAACGGCGATCATTCTCGCCCGCTGTCCGGCAATCAGCCGGGTAAACTGGTGCTGTAGCGTCGACGTATCCTGATATTCATCAACGATGATAATGTCCATCTTATCTGCGACGTTGGGTACCAGTTCCGGGTGTGCCCGGATCAGTGTCACCGGGTCGTACAGCATGTCGGTGAAGGTGATCGATCGCTGTTGATGGCGCCACTGCTCAAACTGGTCAAACAGTTTGATGAAAAAGCGATAGTCATCGGTATAACCGGACTGCTCAAACCATTGCTCCGGACGGATCAAATGGGCTTTGACCGATTCAATAAAGCTGATGGCCGCTTCGATCAGGCGGGGGGCATCCGAGCGAATACGGTCCTTAATGGTTTCCGGTGCCAGTTTCAGAATCAGTGCCCTTACCTGTAGCTCAACGACTTTCTCCGATAACGGTTGTTTGTTATAGGGCGTTCTGATCTGCCAGCCTTCCAGTGTCCTGAGCAGTTTCAGTCCTGTGGCATGGTAGGTTCTGATTTCGGGGAGCTGCCGCTGGTTTTCCGGCAAGCCGGCCAACTGACCACTGGCCAGGGTTCGAAGCTTTTTGGCAAAATCGATCTGGGCCGCTTTATTGAACATCATCACCATCAATCGACGGGGATCAGCCCCTTTTAGCAGCAGGTTGCTCACCAGTTGTGCCAGCGTTGAGGTTTTTCCCGAGCCAGCCACAGCAATGCAGAGGGCATGGTCTCTATCATGGTTGGCAACAGCTTGTTGATGGGGCGTCAGTTTCATTAAGTCTGGTGATGTTATTGGGAAAGGGAAAGGCTAGCAAAATTCCTGTGGTTGATATAGTTGCTCCAGGTGTCAACTTCCGAAGCAAGGGTGCGGAAATTTCGGTGGAGATAAAGCGACAATGACGGAATAATGAGGCCATCGACAACCAGGACCTGCGTGTAATGGCTTCACTTTATTTCTATTTTTCTTCCATGGATTCGGGAAAGAGTACCTACCTTCTGCAATCAGCTCACAATTACGAGAGTGCCGGAAAACGGGTGTTGTTGCTGGCTCCGGTGATTGATGACCGTTTTGGTGTCGGCAAAATAACCTCAAGAATCGGCTTGCAAAGTGAAGCGGTGGCCATTTCCCAAAGTGACGACCTTAAACAGAAAATCGCTGAAGAGCACAGTGCAGACTATATCGCCTGTGTGATGGTCGATGAGGCTCAGTTCCTGACCCCGGAGCAGGTATGGCAGCTTTCGGATGTTGTTGATGTACTCGGCATTCCGGTGCTTTGCTTTGGCCTGCGCACAGATGCTTTTGGCAAGGCATTTGCTGGCAGTGAAGTGTTGCTCAGTATCGCTGATGAACTTACCGAGCTGAAAAGCATCTGCAAGTGCTGTGAGAAAAAGGCCAATATGCAGCTGCGTCTTGACGGAGATGGCAAGCCCGTCAAAAGTGGCAGCCAGGTGCAGATCGGGGGCAATGACAGCTATCTGTCCGTTTGCCGGAAGCATTATAAGGTGATGATGGGGGTTGGGAGTTAAGGCATTGTTTCTGAATTTTTCATTGCCCGTTACCCGTTACCCGCAAAAGCATGAGCGGCTTGTCTTTGGGCAACGGGTAACGGGCAACGGGCAACGCTTACCCCCCCCTAACTCATCCAACGCTGAACCCCAAGCGCCGTCATCACCAGCTCTACCGACAGTGCGGCCAGTATCATGCCCATTACCCGTATGATAATGGCCGAGCCATTGTGGCCAATGACACGGAAGATACGGTCGGCAAACAGCATCAGGGCGCAGGTGACCAGTAGTACCAGGGTCATGGCACCGGCGGTCATGGCCTGCTGGCTGAAAGTCTTGGCGTGGTTATCCGTCAGGACAATCACAGCCATGATGGCTCCCGGGCTGGCAATGGATGGAACTGCCAGGGGGAAAACGGCCAGCTGGTGACCCGGCTCCCTTGATCCGGTACTTTCTTCAGGGTCAGAAAAAATCATTTGCAGGCCGAACAGGAAGAGGATAACGCCTCCTGCCAGCTGGAGAGAGATCAGCTGGATGTTCATCGCCTTTAAAATAATCTGGCCAAGAACCAGAGCCGAAAGGAGGATGACAAAGGCATAAGTGGTTGCCTTCAGGGCGACCCGGCGTTTTTGTGTTTCTGTCAATCGGGCTGTCAGACCAGTGAAAAGTGCCAGGGTACCGACCGGGTCAATGGTCGACCAGAGCATAATAAAGTCTTTGAAGAAAAGCTCCATAATGGATACCTGCCCATGCTGGTTATGGGTGTTAGGGACATATAGGATGAAGCCAGGCAGCCATTTCCATGGAAATATGGGAAGATCGGTCAAACTGCGAAAATACCTGACGACATCTGTTCTTTATTCCGTTCTCTGTTTCATGGCTTTCGTACACCTCAATATCTGAAAAAATGAAAACCATGGCGGCGAAAAAATATTCCTTCTTTTTCTATTAAATAAGACAAACGTCAATTGTCCAGTATTTGCCTGGAAAAAATTACCTGTACGTATATTTTGACTGAGATTATCAATATATAATTTATTATTATTTTTTTATTCGAAAAAACAATATATCAAGGCCTGAGGTAATTTCCAGGGCCTTTGCCGGATATCGTTGCATGGAACTGTCACTTCTGCAGATGGTTGCTGCCATGGGGGTTGTTGGCCTGGGGGCTATTGTCCAGGGAACCATCGGCTTTGGCATGGCGGTGGTTGCCGCACCTTTTCTTTATCAAATTGATCCTGCCCTGGTGCCGGGGCCGCTGATTTTTTCCGGAATGGCGATCGGTGCACTGTCTGCCCGACGTTATGCCAGTGAGATCGACGTTTCCATTCTGGGTTATGCCCTGCTGGGCCGGGTACCCGGCTCCATGATTGGGGTTTTGATTCTGACGCTGGTCAGTATCGAGCATCTGAGCCTGGTGCTGGGAGGGGCTGTACTGCTTGCGGTGGTCGGCAGTATTCTTCCTTATAAGTTGAAAACAACACCATTCACGCTGTTCAGTGCCGGTCTGTGTTCGGGGATGATGGGGACAGCAGCCTCCATAGGGGGCCCACCGATGGCGCTGTTGTTACAAAATGAAAGTGGCAACCGGATCCGGGCCAACCTTGCTGTCTTTTTTGTGGTTGGCAGCTTTATTTCATTGATTATGCTGGCTATCAACGATCTTTTATCAAAAGGGCAGCTTGTCTATGGCGTGTGTCTTTTTCCTGCGGTGCTGACCGGCCACTGGATAGCGGGCAAAGTTGCTGAAAAGGTTGAAAAGGAAAGGATTCGCCAGATTATGCTGGTTCTATGCAGTATTTCAGGGATAACTGCTATTCTGTCGGCTGTTTGATGGTTCCCGGAGGGTGAGTCTGAGTGTTGACAGAAATCACTATTTTGGATAGTTTGTCACCCCATGCGCTGATTTGACCTTGGCTTGCGGGCGCATTACAAATTCTGCTAAAAGAAGGGTTTCAATAAAAGCATTCCTTATGAAACCACTCTGTTAGCATCAGGGTGGTTTTTTTATGCATATGATTGAATTGAAAAATCTGACCAAGGTGTTTGCCGATGGCACCGCCGGGGTCAAGGCCATCGATGGCGTAAACCTCGCGGTGCCTGAGGGTGCCATCTACGGTGTGATTGGCTCCAGCGGTGCCGGGAAAAGCACGCTCATTCGCTGCGTGAACTTACTGGAGAAACCAACTTCCGGCCAGGTTCTGGTGGATGGTCAGGATCTGACCCTGCTATCCGAGAAATCATTGCGGCAGGCCCGTCACAACATTGGTATGATTTTTCAGCATTTCAATCTGCTGTCCAGCCGCACGGTGTTTGATAATGTCGCGCTGCCTCTTGAATTGGCGGGTGCCAGCAAATCAGAAATAGAACAGGCCGTTCTGCCACTGCTGGAACTGACCGGACTGGACTCGAAAAGAAACAGTTATCCTGCCCAGTTGTCCGGTGGCCAGAAACAGCGGGTAGCTATTGCCCGGGCCCTGGCCAGTAAGCCGAAAGTGCTGTTGTGCGATGAAGCAACGTCAGCGCTGGATCCCCAGACAACCCGTTCCATTCTTGCCTTGCTGAAAGACATTAACCGTCAGCTCAGGATTACCATTCTGATCATCACCCATGAGATGGATGTGGTGAAAACCATCTGTGATCGGGTAGCCATCATGAGCTTCGGAAAAATCATTGAAGAGAATGAGGTTGAGCAGTTCTTTCTCAACCCCCGGACGGAGTTGGCCAAAGAGTTTGTCCGCAGTGCTATTCATGAAAAACCGGTGGCTGAAATTGAAGCCCGGTTCCAGCCCGATCCTTCTGAAGGTGCCAGGCCGGTGGTGCGCATTACCTTTGTCGGGCAGGGGGTTGTGCAGCCGCTGATTACCCGGGCGGCAAGGCAGTTCAATACGGACTTTAATATCCTGCAGGCGGATATTGAAACGGTCAATGAAAAAGCCATGGGTTTTTTGATGGTAGAAATCATGGGTGAGCCTGAAGGCATTGAGCAGTCTCTGCAGTTTCTCAAAGGCTTGCACAACTCTCCAGAAAATACGGTCCGGGTAGAGGTGATTGGTTATGTCAGCTGATGCATGGTCACTGTTGTTCAAGGCGCTCTGGGAAACCCTTTATATGGTGGCATTTTCCGGTGGTATCAGCCTGCTTCTCGGCATCCCGCTGGGGGTACTGCTCTACGTGACCCGGGAAGGGCGTATTCTGGAAAACCGGGTTGCCAACCTGGTTCTGGGGGGGATTGTGAATGCCGGGCGCTCTATCCCTTTTATTATTCTGATGGTGGCCATCATACCACTGACACGACTGCTGACGGGTACTTCCATCGGGACTACGGCAGCGATAGTGCCGTTGACCGTGGCAGCGATTCCCTTTGTTGCCCGCATTGCCGAAGGGGCCTTGAATGAGGTGCCTTCCGGGCTGGTGGAAGCGGCTCAATCCATGGGCGCCAGTCCGTTGCAGATTGTGACCCGGGTGTTGCTGCCAGAGGCCAGGCCCGGGCTGATCAATGGCATGACCATTACGCTGGTGACGCTGGTCAGCTATTCGGCCATGGCCGGTGCCATTGGTGGTGGCGGCCTTGGTGACCTGGGTATCCGTTATGGCTACCAGCGGTTTGATGGGGTCATCATGCTGGCCACGGTGGTGGTATTGATTGCCCTTGTGCAATTGCTGCAGATGGTGGGTGATCGCCTGCAGCAGCACTATGATCGTAGCCACTGAGATCGCAGTCACTGAATAATTATTAATAAAGTGGGAATCCATCAGCTTTGGTTGATGGCGTGTTGTTAAAGTCTGGGAGTAATAAATGAACGTTAATGTTTTAAAAACAGTAAAAATCCTGGCCAGTTCAGCGGTATTGGCGTCAGCAGCATTGCTGGCTGGCTGTGGTCAGTCTGATGATGATAACGGCCCGCTGAAGGTGGGGGTGATGGCGGGGCCTGAGGCCGATGTGATGAAAGTGGCCGTAGATATCGCCAGCAAAGACCATAATGTGGCTGTGGAGCTGGTTGAGTTCTCTGATTATGTATCGCCAAACGTAGCGCTGTCGGATGGCAGTATTGATGCCAATGCATTCCAGCACCGCCCCTACCTGGACAGTATGGTTCGCGACCGGGGCTTTAAGCTGGTTGCCGTTGGCAATACTTTTGTATATCCCATCGCCGCCTATTCCAAAAAGCTGAAAGACATCAGTGAACTGAAAGATGGTGCAACAATCGCTATTCCGAATGATCCCAGCAATGAAGGCCGCACACTGATTCTTCTGCATCAGCGTGGTTTCATTATGCTGAACGATGTGAGTAATTTGGAAGCAACACCGGCAGATATCATTGAGAATCCACGCAACTTCCAGTTTATTGAGCTGGATGCGGCTCAGCTGCCCCGCTCACTGGATGATGTGGATATGGCCTTTATCAATAACACCTATGCGGTACCTGCGGGCTACACCCCAACCCGTGATGCCCTGCTGGTGGAAGATAAGGATTCTCCTTATGTGAACATCATCGTTACCCGTGAAGATAATCAGGAAGATCCCCGGGTGTTAGCCCTGGTCAAGTCTTATCAGACGGATGCTGTTGAAGCGAAAGCTGCAGAACTGTTTAAAGGGAGTTCTGTTGCCGGCTGGAAGTAAATCTTCTATCTAAATGCTGGAGGCAGCCTGCTTCCAGCCTTATTTACTTTTTTGTGGCCTTGAGGCCGTTAATCAGGGTTAACCCTTCATTTAAAGTTAATATTATCTGTCTTTTCTGCGATGCCGATACCGTAGGCTGTCTGGTTCGCGCTTGTTCTTGCTGCAGCAGCCCAAGGTTATTGATGACTTGTTGGGCAAGATGGTTGACCTTTTGAATGGTTATTTCCCGATCACTTTTTCCTTCTCTTACCGCTTTTTCTACGAAATTGTCTTCTGTAGATTGGCTGCCGGTGTTGTCGCAAGTTACTTCACCGAGATTATCAACAGTTGCTTCATCGGTCTTGTTGTATGCTGCTCCATCGGGAGTTGTCTGTTGATTGTCTGGCTGACTGTTACCTGAACTTGACAGGGTAAAATTGATGGTTTTTCCGGCTGAGCGTGAGGCGTCAATTTTTCCTTCGACCTTTAATTTTTTGCGAGGTCTTGGCAACAGTACTTCAGGAAGCGGTTTTCGCTTGTTTCTGTCAGGTCGGGATTTTGCAACGGCAAAATCTCTCCAGTTAAACAGATCTTGTCTCTGAAAGTCCGGTGACATGGCATTGGATAACTCAACCCAGAGAGCCAGAAGGTAATAGCCATTGCGATGGGTGGTAATTTCTGGTCCATCTTTCATTCCCAGGGCAATGTTTTGTAGAAAGCTGAAGTGTTCTTTTTCATTCTTTCGTCTTAAAAAACTTGAGAGTGTTTCTTTCCCCGGTCTGAACTCCCCGGCATTTTCCTCAATGAAATCATGATATTTAAATGCTTTCTCGATCATATGATAGGCGGCTTCCAACCTGACCTTATCATCCTGGCACAATTTTTTCAGAATGGGCGGAGGGAAAAACCTTTTGACGAGCCCGGAGGTTCGACTATTCACGGTATTGTCAGTTAAAGCCGCAAAACAGAAAGGCTTGCCATCCAGAAAGTGGATGGCATCGTCAGTCCCTTCATCCGGCGGGATTTTTTTTGAGCCAAAGTGAATATCAACCTCCCGAAAGCCAAAGCTTTTGGCCTTTTTCAGCACGTCCACAACACTGGCGGTCGTTTTGGTGGCAAAGTTCTCGAACGTTGCGGCTACGGTGGATGTGGGATCAGTGTTGCCAACACTCTGGTCCATAATTTTATGCTCTTTGACAGTCCGGAAATGGATTTATCTCTCTGGTTATGATCCGGGTTAGCGGTATTGTTACCGAAGCCTGACTGATACTCAGGGCAGTTCGAAACAGGTCAGGTAGATGACAAATCTAGCTCCCGACTTTGTGGTTGACAAGGAGTCAGCGATGGTTGAGAACTGCTTTGGAGATGGTTTAGACGTGTACAGGGTGATCCAGGCAATACCCGGACCTGAGGTTAACCTTCTACCAGGTGAGTAAATGCCGCTAAAGCCTCCGGATCCCCGTTTTTGATTTTATTGGCAATGACATAATGGAAAAAGTAATGGAAGTGTTCGTGATCCTGGGCCGCAAACAGGCACTCATCACCAGGCAGGACCGGCGTGTTTTCAACTTTCTTGTCATCGGCAACCATGGCCAGGATCCGGCCATCAGTAAAGAGACGCCAGCTGGTGACATGAACCAGGACAATCGTTTTAAACTGGTCATCGGTCATAATCGCGTGAGTGCCGATTGTGTCAGGTATTTCCTGGACGATAGCGGGCTCGTCAGACTCAATTGCCGGATAGTAAGTGGCGGCGTTTTCCAGCTCCGCAGCCTTGTAGTCCGGAACGTCGAAAAATGCATGGTCGTGTACTTTGTCAAAGTAACCTTCCCAACGGCCATTTAATGGGTCATTAAGCTCACGGGCAGGCACTATCTTGTTCAGCCAGGGGATCAGGGCATCAACGGTGCCGTCCCTCATCAGTGCCCAGCAGAGAATTTTCATGCTGAACAGTTTTCCCGGATTGGCGTCATTGCTGTAGAGCATCTCCATGCCATCCAGTTCCGGGGCTATACGAACGATTTGATGAAGGTTGGCCTCATCCAGGGGTTTGCGGGTGAACATATCGATGACATTACCATCATCGGACTGATTTTTATCTTCAGGTTCTCTGGCCATGAACAATCCCGGGTAAAGCTGAGTCTGGTGAAAATGAAGGCGTTCATAGCCCATATCGGCATGGTTGTTTCATCCTGCACTTTTGGTTGCAGTGAGTGGGATTGTGTTGCGGTATGAATCCTGACGCTGATTAAAAGACTTTTTGCACTGCTTTTTTGGACTGCTTTGCACCACAAAGGCACCAAGAATACAATGAAGGTCCACTGGACGATCTGTTGAGTCACAGGCTCCGTAGAAAAGTGTTATACAAATAATCGGTTAAACGCAGCGCCCTTCAGCCTGTCTGCCTGAGAGGCTATCTTCAGAATAAAGTTTTCTACCGGACACCTACTGATGGAGTGCTCCATGACAGAATTAAAATTGGACTCATTTGACGAAGGTTTGAACGTTGCCGTCATCGGAGCATCCGGTGCCATTGGCAAAGCCATGGTCCAATGGCTGGAGCAGGTACCAACAGTCAACAGAATTTATGCCTTGTCACGCAGTGAGCCCGATGTTGACCGGATGAATAAAACCGATTTTCACTACATGGATCTTCTGGATGAAAACAGTATTGCTGCCGGCGCAGAGCAAATTACGGAGCCGTTGGATCTGGTGTTAATCACCACAGGTATCCTCCATGAGGGGGAAGGCCTCAAGCCAGAAAAATGCATCAAGGATTTTCAGCCCGAGCACTTTGCCAGAATCTTCGCCATCAATACAACCGGTCCTGCCATGGTTGCCAAATACTTCCTTCCCAGGATGGCCAGAAACCGCAAGAATATGTTTGCCGTTTTATCCGGCAGGGTTGGCAGCATTTCGGATAATCAATTAGGCGGCTGGTATGCTTACCGGGCATCCAAGGCAGCGTTGAATATGATCATCAAGAATCTGGCCATTGAAATTGCCAGAAAAAACAAATCATCGATTATTGTCGGATTGCATCCGGGAACGGTCGATAGTCACTTGTCCATGCCGTTTCAGTCCGGTGTGCCTGAGGGTAAACTCTTTACCGCGGACTACGCAGCAGAACAACTGCTGAATGTGATGGATCAGCTGACACCACAAGACAGTGGACACATGTTTGCCTGGGATGGGGAAAAGCTGCCTTTCTGATGACTTTCTTATTGATGTTGGTAGCATGGTCGTTACTTTTCCAGCATCTTTTCCAGCATCGGCAAAATCCAAGGAGTTGAGATGGTTATAATTCACTGGTTTCGTCAGGATCTCCGGTTGTCTGATAACCCCTCTCTGTTCGAGGCGGCTGGCAATGGCCAGGTTCTTCCCGTCTTTATTCTGGATGACTACTCTGCCGGTCAATGGGCTCCCGGCAGGGCCAGCCGCTGGTGGCTGCACCACTCACTGGCAGCATTGAACGATGCGCTGAAAGGTCGGCTGCTGGTGCTTCAGGGGGACGCACGAAAAGTGCTCCCTGACGTAGCGGCAGAATATAAGGCCGATGCCGTTTACTGGAACCGCTGCTATGAACCCTGGCGGATACAGCGGGATATGCAAATCAAGAAATCCCTGCAAAAGGCTGGCCTGGAAGTCAAAAGCTTCAACGGTTCCCTACTCTGGGAACCAATGACCGTGCTGAAAAAGGATCGTACGCCCTACCGGGTATTTACACCCTACTATCGAAAAGGGTGCCTGGTATCTGAACCGCCCAGGGAACCGTTGCCGGTTCCCTCAAAAATCCGGGGTGTTGCGACAACCTCGAAAAGTGACATAAATGCCCTTGGTCTACTGCCTGCGGAAGGTCTGGTTCCTGTGCATAACCATGATTCTGCCTGTGAGGCAAAGCAGGTACGCTGGGACCATAATCTGCATGCTTACTGGTGCGAGCAGGGCAGGGGAGTTGGTGAGGCAGCGGCAAAAAACAAACTTCAGGACTTTCTGGACAAAGGGCTGAATGGCTATAAAGAGGGTCGTGATTTCCCGGCCAGACGCAGCATTTCACAGCTGTCTGCCCATCTTCATTTTGGCGAGGTGTCCCCTAACCAGGTCTGGTACGCGTCGGCTGCGGCGGTAACTGATGATAATGTGGAGACAGACCTGGACTGTTTTCACTCAGAGCTGGGCTGGCGCGAGTTTTCTTATTACCTGCTGTACCACTTCCCAGCACTGCCGGAGCAAAACTTTCAGCCAAAGTTTGACGGCTTTCCCTGGCAGGATGACCCCGAAAAACTCAGGCGATGGCAGAAGGGACTGACCGGCATTCCCATTGTTGACGCCGGGATGCGCGAACTCTGGCAAACCGGGTTTATGCACAACCGGGTGAGAATGATCGTCGGCTCATTTCTGGTCAAAAACCTGCTGCAGCCATGGCACCATGGGGAAGCCTGGTTCTGGGACTGCCTGGTGGACGCTGATCTGTCCAGCAACTCGGCAAGCTGGCAATGGGTGGCGGGCTCAGGTGCAGATGCGGCACCCTATTTCCGGATTTTCAATCCCGTTAGCCAGGGGCAGAAATTTGATCCGCACGGAGAGTATATACGACGATATGTGCCTGAGCTTTCCGGGTTACCGAATAAGTATCTGTTTGCGCCCTGGGAAGCCGGTGAAAGTAGCCTTTATCAGGCAGGCGTTATATTAGGGGAAAATTACCCAACGCCTGTCGTCAGCTTGAAAGAATCCCGGGCCAGGGCGTTAGAGGCCTGGCAGGCCGTTCGAAGTCAAAAATGACACTGTTATTTTTTTTGCAGTCGGCCATATTTCTTCTCAGTGAGACAGCTCAGAATCAACCTTGGTGCATCCTGCCTGTCAGCCAGAAATGTTATAAATTCAAGGGTTGTCAAGGGGCCGATGGCAGCACTTTGATGACACAAACAGTGTTTGGCGATGGTTAATTTACTCTCTTGCGGGCATTCTTTCCAGAATTGGTGAATATAGCCCTGGTAATTTTCAAGGTGATTTCGACAGAGATAATCCCGGTAACGTCGCATCTTATCCAGAGGCAGGGCATCGGTTTTTGGGCATGATATTGGGTTGTTTTGTGTGCTTTCGTTATCTGACTCAGGAATGTTCTGCAAGCAAAGCTCATCCGCACTGTTGGCATTAATGCCAAATTCTATGTATTTATCATTGGATTCAGGGAACAGGACAAGGTTAATAACATTTAACATCAACGCCAGAACCGCTTCCCGGGAATAATCACGGCGTGCGACGCGATAGAGGAAAAATAATTTTTCAAATGGATTACCTTGTTGCCCCGGGTAATTTCCTTCTTTCAGGAAGAGGGTCCTGAACTCGAAATACACATCTTTGAGATCTTTGATCTTGTGATCATAGAATTCCGGATTATTCGCGACAAAATTTTTGGCATTGGCATTATTTTTAAAGTTAATGGCAATAAGTTCATAAATAATTCCACACAGTTGCTGTGGATAAGTTCTGCTGATTTCATCAATATGTTGGCGCAGAATATCCCGGCTCAGACCATCCAGCGGTGTTAAGGAGCTGCATAGTAAAGAACTTTTCAACATCACCTTGAGCCATTGTTCCAGGTTGAACTCATTGTCCTGATTAACGCACGACTGATACAGGATTCGGGAAAGCTGGCGGGTACTTTCACATACCAGGCCATCCTGATCATCTTCAGGGTAGAAACAGGCATTGTCTAATATCGATGATGAAAACCGCTGACCTGCAAAAGAACATTCGCAGAAAAAAACATTTTCAACAATGGCACTGCCTAACAGCCCGGTATTGAATTTACACTTCTTGAATGACAGGGATTGCAACACGGTACCCTTCATTGAGCAGCCGCTGAAATCAATCCCTGTTAAGTTATATCTCCTGCCTTCCAGCTTGAAACCATCCAGGGAATCCAGCTTTCCCGTCAACAGTCGTGGGTTTTGCTCAAACAACAACTGTATGCGCTGTTCACCACAAACCTTGACGAGACTTTTGATGCCTTGGTCAAACAGGCTGTCTTTACCAGTTAACTCCTGGTAAAGGACTGGCCAGGAGTGCGGAAAAATCTGCTCCAGCGGACGCCCGTCGGGCCAGTGGCTAAAGCGTTTCTTCAGCTTACGCAACAATTCCTCTCCTTCGGGAGAACTCATCTCAATGGTGTGCAACTCGTCAGGCAAGGACACAGGATTGGCAAAACGGGTCTCTTGTAACTTACTGTGCCGAATTACACTGTGGTAGTCATCGGTTGACTGCGTAATGATTTTCTGGTTACGGGCGAAGGCGTCCAAATCAAGGACAACCTGGCTTTGATCCCGATATATTTGTGCATCCAGACGGCCGAGTGCTGCAGAAGCCAGACGCACACACATGGCTTCACCACTTTGCCGGGAATTAGCCGCCAGCGCCTGTAGTCGGGAAAATGTATATCTGGTGTCGTTGTTCATCCTGCGTTTCGAAATATTCCAGATCGGTGCCATCCCGATCCAGGAGCGTCGTTTAAAAGAGGTCAGGGCAGCTTCATTTTCCAGACAATCGGTTACAATCCGGCTCCTGTTCCGTTGCCCCATTACCCCAAAGGTTATATCGTGTCCGGGGCAGAACTTACCGGCGGGGTCTGCCCCAATGCCATGGGGCAACCCCGGGCGGTAATGCACCAGACGTCCTGCGCGAATACGACAATGGAATTTCCAGCGCAGTGCTTTGCCAATGAGGTTCGGCAACCGTTTAAGAAACGCTTTCTTGCGGGTGTTTACCGGCGTATTGATTTCTGATGCCACGGCACGGTTCATATCGCCAAGGCAGCCGTAGAAGTCGGCCAGGGCGTCCAGCCATTGCTCCTCCAGGTCGGCGGCACCCGGTCGCTCACAGTCAATGCCCAGCCCTGCCAGTTCCCTGAACAATGCTTCAACCACCGCTTTACTGTGTCCCAAAAAGGTGAGGGTCAGTTGATTTTCAAAGCTCTGGGCTTCAGGCAGGTTCGCAGGAGAAAACAGAATACTGCCGCCTTCACAGACAGTCGATTCGAGTTCAACTGCCTTAACCGGTTGCCTGGTCAGGCCGGCAATACTCATTTGTTCCGGATTCAAATAACTGACCCTCTGGCCTGTCAGTTTGGCAAAACCGTGGCTGAATTCAGCCAGTTGTATTTTCATTTCAACCTTTTTGCCGGTTCTTGAACTGACCCGTACCGGAAAGCGCGGCTTGGGCAGGGGCGTTGTGATGGTTGGCAGTTCTGCAATGGACGGCACGTCGGCGGCTAATGATGCCCGACACTTGTCAGCAATGTCCTGCAGAATCATCACGGTATTTTCAATGGTCTTGTGATCTTTTTCATTCCATCGGGTTTTATCTCTGGTTAACTGCGCCGCCATGCCCGCGCACTCATTGGCCAGGCTGGTCAGGTCACTGCGCCAGTCGCGGTAATGGTCGGCATGTCTGGAAGGATTCAGGGCAAGGTTGGTATATTTAACCTGTCTGGCCAGACAGTGCAATCCCCGTTCCAGGGCCAGGTTGTCCGCCAGTTTATTGCCCGCTTCCCGGGACAACGTGAGGGACATCCGGGTGATGGGTTGGTCATTGGCATCCAGTAACTGGCTAATGCCGATCTGCCCGCCCCGGATCGCCCGGCCTTTTACCGGCAGCCAACCGCCACGGATACCCGCCGCTTCTATCGCCTTGTATTCCGCCATGGACACCCGCTCATCTGCCTCCAGGCTGTTAGGGAAGCAGGTGGTCAGCCAGGCAATACGATCGTGAATGGTCTGCCGTAGCCAGCTGCGGTCACCGGGCAGAAAACCGCTGTGTTCGATCAGCCGGTCCAGGGCCTGCCAGTCAAGCTGGCGCAAGATATCTTTCAGGGTATGGCCCAGCAAGTCATCCTCTAATTGCGCAAGAATATCGACGCAGGGGTTGTCGATCGGCAACGAGTTCATGGGGGGCGCCTGAGGGTCCCGCAGTTTATTCAGCAGTACGGGCATGGAGGAAAAGTCATCCGCTTCGGGGGCGGGCTCCGGTTTCTCAGGACACGGGTAGCGGGTCGCCAGCCCGGCAAAGTCCCAGTGGAACATCACCGGCTCCCCTTCGGGGGTCAGTTCAATGCCCTCCCAGGCGCTGTTCACCATATTTTCGTTACCGACAATCACATTGATCAGTAATAATCTGGCCCACTGCTCTGGAGACAAAGAGCGCAGCGTCGCCTCCCCGCCTTTGAGCTTACCCTGCCATTTTCCGGGGACAGGACTGACCACATAAAAATGACCCTGTTCCTGATGGACAAAGCTCTCGGGTACTTTAATGCCCAACAGCCCGGCGAGGTTGGCCATCAGTCGCTGGTTTTGTGCACTTAGCTCACAGCTGGTCGGTTTGATGTAATAAACCTGTTGGTTAATCGGGTCGTTATACAGCCCCCTTGGCCAGCTGCCCTGGCACGCTTTTATATCCACACCGGGTGGGGTCAGTTGTGCCAGGGAGAAGGAGGGTTCCGGTGGTTCTGCCAGGTGTTTGGTATAAGGCGAGATTAACTCCCGGATAGTAGCGGACTGTTTACCGATGCCAAAGAGCTGATAACTGAAGGGCGAAGGATGGTGCTCCCACTGCTTTTTGGTGTTTATACACGGACTGGCCGTACAGAAGCTGAAGAAATATTCACGGTTTGTGGCGCTGTCATGCAATGTTATCGGATAACAGAGGTCACCCTGGCTGGCGATCACCTGGCAGACCTCTCTGGCCAGCAGTCGCCAGTCTTGCCTCTGGTGATCATCCTGACAGGCAGCAAAACACTCCAGCCGGCCCATGTCAAAAGAGGTCCTTACCCGCATAACATCCAGCGTGTCAGCATCATGGAGCAGACTGCGCAAGGTCTGTATCGCCTCTGGCAGATGCTGGCAGCCCCGGGGGTTATCCTTGAGGCAAATGGCTTCACCACACTGCCAGGCCAGGGACTGCTCCACGTTGCAGTTGCGCAGGTGTTCCCTCAGGTTGTCAGCACTGGCTCGCTCCCACTCCACAGTATCGGCCCCATCGCCTTCACGGCCGGTATCGTGAAACAGGCAGGCTTTGACCAGCAGGGGGACCATGTGGTCGGGAAATGCCAGCGCTTGGGGATCGCCGTGCAATTTACGCTGTTGTAACAGGGCTACTGCCCAGATCGCCGTCCGGCAACTGTGCTGGAGACCATGAACGGGGCGGGCAATAGGCTGTGCATGTGACAGGATACTGTTAGGACGGTAATGCATAAGCAAGGCCGTTTTCACGACCTGGGTGGATTCGATCAGGGATTGATCAATGACCGGCAGACTCGCTGGTTCAATTGCTGCTGTTTTTACACACTTGTGTGCCGGTTCAATGGTCACCGTATCCAGTGCTGTCTCAGTGATTTTCAGGGCAATATCTGAGACGGTTACTTTGTGTTTATGCACGTCCTTACGGCTGAGATCAACATTGACCACCGACTCATCTCCCTTTACAGAGGCAACAACCGGGAGCATTAACTGTTCATTTCTACCAACGTCTCTGGCAAAAGCGATGCCTGTCTTATCAATATTGTCAGAACGGACACCACCGGCATAAGACGCCTGTTCTGTCGTTTTTCCTGCTGTGTTGAGCGAATCCATGTTATCAGTGTCTTTTTTCCCTGAGCCTAAAGATTATCAATAATGTAAAACACAATTCTGTATTGCGCTTCGAGATAGATTAAGTGACCACCGTCCGCCGCTGGGGCTTTCTCACCCGGTTCTGGTACATATTTCAGCGCGCAAAGTTCACTCAGGTAAGGCTCATCGAATGCAAACTGTTCCTTCAGTTTTTCACCACAGCGTAACCATTTGTCCTTGTCGGTACAGTTTGTATCGATAAGCTGGTTAATTTCCTGTTGTAATAACTGAATAGGATAAATAGAGTCAACAAGTTGATATTTGTCTGGACGTTTAGTAGTGATAAGCGAATCAAGCGTTTCCTGGAATTGGGTTAGAATTTTGATGAATTCAGCGTTTTTTGGTTGAGTGTTTGATTGAGAACTTGGTGGAATGTTAAAGAAATTATCATTAAAACGTAAATCCAGAGTTCTGTTAACTTCCTTCAAAATTTTAATGGCCTTGTCAATGTCGGCCCTGGAGATGTCTTTGGGATTAACTGCAAGGTTGCTGGAGATGATGTTTCTGGCAATAAAGATCAGGGAGACCTTTTTTTCCAATTCTTTCATTAGATCCAAGTAATCTTTCAGGCAGTCTGTGAAGGCTCTTTTCAAATTATCAAACACAGCATCTTTTATTTTTTCAGTTGAAACCGTTTGAGTTGAATCAGTGCCAGTCGAGATCGGGTCAGCTGAAACCGTGCGTGAGCTGATGGCTTTGTTGTCAGCTTGACTCTGTTCAACGTTGCCCGATTGACCAGAGAGGTAATTAAAAACAGACGAAACAGCCTTAACAACCCTGCCACAGAAATAGCCGATCAGTCTGAATGGGGCTTTGATTGCTTCGATAAATAAATGCCCGGCGGAAGCGGCGATGTCAGCGATACTTGCCATTAGTTATTCTCCTTTTAAGCGACTCAACGACTGGGAACTCCTTCTGTTTCCTGCATGATCGTACCTGATGGATGTACATTATCTGACCATCGAGTGGTTAAAAGGTTCCATGAAAGTTGATCAAACGCCATCAGTTTGTCTTTAGCAGATATTTATTGGAAACAGCTTTAAACGAGATTCTTTCTCCCGGGTTTTTGCCGTCGAATACGTAGACAAGGCCTTCCCGTTTTTTCTTATTGTTCACTTTGGATTGCCCGTCAGCCTCCATTAATACCCCATCAATAGTTGCAGGCAGGTTCTGGCCATCAGAAACAACAGGGCAGGTGGGCAAGCCCAGGCCTTTGCATATTGTTTCCATTTCACATTTTTTCAGGTATGACTGTTGGTCAATGTCATAAATGTTAAACACATAACACGCATTGCCATTGATAGCGTATCGATTACCTTGTACTTTCTGGCCAATGACCTCAGCTTGTATCGCTATATTTCTCCCCAGGCTTCTGAGTTTTGACTCAAGCCTGTTTTTACTGGCCACCTGGCACAGTGTATTGCCTGAATCTGTTTTCAGTTCGTAATTCCTTGAACAGACACCTAACTTATCATTCCTGAAATAAAATGTTGAACTCGTACCATCCAGCTTCTCTGAGACATAAAATTTTTTATCTTTAAAGGTGGCAAATTCAGCTTTCCGGTTTTGTATTCTTTCTTCATCGTTCTTCGGGATAAAGTGGGGAAACGGACCTTTAATACAGTCATCTGCTGGCAGTCCTCCCGCTGGCTCATATTTGGTAATGCCGAGTTTTGCGGTGACATCATCCCCCGGATTCACTTGTACGCCATTGCCTAATGTTGCAAGCGGTAAAAGCAGGCCTTGTGAGATCTGACCACGGAGTTTGAGGGTTCTCAAACGAAACCCTTCCGTGCCATCGGGTAATACGATATGGGATGATTTTCGGAGAAACTCGAACTCATCCCTGACCGGCAGGATGCTGTCAATTTCACAATAGATAACCGGCTGGCCTGCCTTAAAGTCTGATTTGGCGACCACCACTTTCCAGCCATCCACCGTGGCAACTTCAATGTTATCGGCATTTTCAATAGGTTGTATTTCCGAGATTGTTCTGATAGTAGCCAACAGTCTTCCCTTATCAAGTAGGCCCGGATTGGCTGACAGCTGTGCTGAGTCAGGCTTATCTACCGCAATCGACCGGTCAATGAAAGTTGTTGCATCTTTGGCAATGGCTTGTCCGGAACTATGGGCCTGCCCGTTGACCGACGGCAATTGTTGTGCAAATTCACCACTCTGGAAAGAGTTGGCAACGGACTTGCCAGAAAAAGCCAGACAATTTGATGCATGGAGACCTGAAGTGTTTTCATCCATGCCCAATGACCCGGGGTCTCTGTTAACTACCGTAAAATTCCCGGCACTCCTGCTGAGGCTATCGGAAGGGAAGGACATGGCGCAATTCTCCTCATGGCTGCTCATAACTGCTTGATCAGGATTCCCTGACGCGTTTGACCATGTTGGATCAACAAAAGTTTCGCAGGGTTCCATGCCAGGTGATTAACTTGCCCTGTTCCCAGAGGAAAATAGCCTTATTTGCCCTGGTTGGTCTGAAGCGCAGGTGCCTTGCCACATTGATCGAGGAATTTTGCCCAGACCGTTGTATGGTATTTGATGCTTTGCTCCAGCTGATACCAGGGGCTGCTTATGTCTGACTCCTCAGTGATCAAACTGAGATAGCGTTGGGTTTCATCCTCTGGTGCCGCTGGCAAGTAGGAGAGCAGGCGCTTGAAGTCGTTGCGGATAATTAATCCTTCCTGATGCACCCTGGCAAGATAGGGTTGAATTTTTTCCCGGTAAAAGAGTCGGAAGACATTGTGCAGCCTTTCTTCTTCCGCAGGGTCGGCAGCCGGGCAAACAGGCCTTTGTTGCAGACGGCGGTCCAGTATATCGGCCGCTTGATTCAGTGTCCGGCCTAAAACCGCAGCGGAGTAGATCAACTCGCCAAGATACCAGGAGGCAGAAACCTGCTGTAAGTGGCTCTCCAGGTTGGTGAGGGTGAAGGGGGGAGCAAGCGTTTTATCGGGAAGCAATCTGGTGAGATAGTTCAGGGTTTCACGGGTTCCCTGAAAACCGGTCCGTCCATTGGCGGGTAGCAACCGCCCCTGGCTGCCCAGTTGCCTGCCGAACTCGGTATTGGCGAATACCAGGTTCCACTCAATGCCTGGGAACGACGCCTGTTTTTCGCTGAGTACTTCCTGAAGCCTGGCAATGGCTTCCTGATTCTGGTCAGTTTGCTGCAGGGAATCGATGCACTGTGGTATCAGTGATAACAGGGTTTTCTCATAGAAGTAGTGTTGAGAGGGCAGCATCTGCTTGCCCAGGCTGCTGTTCCTGTAAGCCACTGCCTGGCTGAGTCCGGGGCATTTGAGCAAATCAAGTGCCTCCAGTGCTTTCATGCGGATATCCGGAACCGGGTAAGCGCGTTGTCTTAATGGTGGCAATGCTGGTATGGGGATGTCTGGTTCAGGAGTATCTATACCAGTAACCCGGCTGAGGCGGTGGGTGTATTCCTCCAGAAAATACTCTGGCGAAGCGTGGTCTGAGCATCCGGATAGCATGAGGGCCGAGACAAACAATAAGGTTGGGAACCGGTCTGCAATTATCTTGATCACCAGATCCTCAGGCAGGGATGTTGTGTTTGAGGCTTTCATGTTGGTATAACATAGCCAACCTATTATTTTTAGCTTTTTTTAAGGTTCAGCGCTGGCTGTTAATGAAAACAATTTTATGAAAATCGTTGCTGATGAAAATATTCCTTTGCTGATGGAGTGCTTTGGGGTGATGGGGGAGATAGTTGCACTGCCCGGTCGCAGCATTTCACCGGAGGATGTGCGGGATGCGGATGCCTTGCTGGTAAGATCGGTGACCAAAGTCAGCAGGCAACTGGTAGAAAACAGTTCACTGAAATTCGTTGGGACTGCCACGGCAGGTTTTGATCATATCGACCGGGAATATCTGGCCAGCCGCGGAATTGCTTTCAGTCATGCGCCGGGTTGCAATGCCATGGCAGTGGTTGAATACGTTCTGGCGGCTTTGGACATTCTGGCAGAGCGTGATGGTTTTCAACTGCGTGACCGCAAAGTTGGCATTATTGGCAAGGGGCAGGTGGGTGGTCGCCTGTATCAGATGATGGAGCGTCTTGGGGTAGAAGTCTGTGCCTGTGACCCCTGGCTGGCAGCGAAAGGAAGTAACGGTGATGGTGGCCGCTATGTCAATGTTGATCAACTGATTGAATGGTCGGATGTCATCTGTCTCCACACACCACTGGTCATGGATGGCCCTTACCCAACCCATTACCTGATCGGTGAGCAGCAACTTGAGGCAATGAAACCGGGAACGGTGTTAATTAATGCGGGGCGGGGACCGGTGATTGATAATGCCGCTTTGAAGCAGTGTCTTTGTGAGCGTGAAGATATGACAGTCGTGCTGGATGTCTGGGAGTATGAACCCGATGCAGACCCGGAATTAATGGCCCGGGTAGATATCGCCACTCCCCATATTGCTGGCTACAGCCTGGACGCAAAGATTCGCGGTACAGAAATGATCTACAAGGCAATGTGCCAGCACTTTGGACTTCCTGCCAGGGTTCGTCTGCCTGCGATTACGCCATTGCCGGTACTGAAACAGATGAAGTTCAGTGAAGGAATGACCTTTTCAACCACCTGTTCCAAAGCGATCCGTGCTGTTTACGACATTCGTCGTGATGATGCCACGATGCGAAAAGGGCTGATGGGAGCGGCAGAGTCTCAACGTAAGCTGATGTTTGATTTGTTGCGTAAGGATTATCCGGAACGCCGCGAGTTCAGTACACTGCGAGTAGAATTAAAAAACTGTGCAGCAGAATTAGTGCCTGTCTTTCAGGCATTGCAGTTCAGGATTGGGGATGAACTCTGAATGGAGTTCATTTTTCTTTCCTGAATTTTCTGGATTGAGGCCTAGATATCAAGAAAAACCTGCCAGCAAACCAGTAGCGTTTTAAAATCATCCAGTCCGCAATGGCTGATGGATTCACTATCGTAATAGTCCAGTTCTTCCATTTCGTCACAGTCCATTTCTGTGTCCAGCAGGGCTGCCCGAACTTCGGCATGATCTCGTGTCAGATGAAGGCGATAGTCAATGCCATCATCAAAATATTCCCAGCGCTGTCCTTTCTCCAGACTTTCGATAACCTGTAACAGGTGCTCCAGCTGCTGCCTGTTATTGCCCAGCTCTTCTGTCAACCAGATGCCCATTGCTTCATGGTCCATGGAGAACTGAGCTTCGGGGTGACCGGAAAAATTGCGCTGGAAATGATAGTCCATAGTTTTGTGATATCAGGGAAATCAATAAAAAAGGGAAAGCTATTTTAGGGGGCAGCGCAGGTTTGCCAATAAGTAGTTCAATCAAAAATTAATCAATATGCACCAGATAATGTCGTTCATTTGCAGTTTTGATTTTATTTTGGTGCATGGATTATCGATGACTGGCATCCTGAGGGTTGGCCGGAGAAGCCAGGCCGGACTGGGCTAATTAAGCGGGGCTGATAACGGGCATTTATCAATTTGCCAAAGAACAGGCTAAGCTCACGATTGAGCAAATTATAAAATCAGATAAAAAAAGGACATTCCTGCGCCTGAACGGGCATGGGGATACAATGAAAATGAAAATTTATTCGGAAACCATCCAAGAAATAAAAGCGCTTGTCGAACAGCATGAAATCAGGGATAAGCAGGATATTGAACAATATTTAGACCGCTGCTCAGAGCTTGATCCTGTGGCAGAGGGTATTTATGCCACGGTTTACAACCTTCCCGATGAGCCGGATAAGGTGGTCAAGGTGTGCCCTGACAAGAAAGATGGCTATTACCTTTTTGCCCGATGGTGCATGACACCGGAAAACCAGAGCAACCCACACCTTCCTGTTATTCATCGTGAAGATGTCATTACCTTACCCTGCGGGATCGTGGTTCGCATTTACGTGGTTGAGCGCCTTTCAGATTTTATGGATGATGGATCGCGGGCAACCCAGCCCCGGCACTTTCATGACTATGACTTTGGCCTTTTATGGGGGGCTTGCAAGGCGGTCATGCAGTCTTTTGGCGTGGATAACAGCGGCTTTAACGGGGAAATCAAAACGCTGGAAGTGTTTGTTGAGAAGATCAAGGTATCAAGTTCTAACCTGGTGAAAAGAACGGACAACGATATTTCGGATGTTGTTGATAGCAGTATCATTGAATCCCATGATGACTTTCTGCAAACACTCTTTGATGTTTTGACCCAGCTTTCTACGGTGGGCTCAATGGACCTTCACGGTGGTAACTTTATGCTTCGTGGTGATACGGTTGTGATTACTGACCCAATTGCCCACAAGTATGCGGCTTAATACGCCAGCTTCCTGATAAGTACTTTGTTTGCATATTATTGGGAGCATTCATTGTCCTGAAAACTGAAGCTGAGCTGGAGACGGTAATATTTGCATATTGAGCTGATCGCCTGTTCTGCCTTAGCTTTGATACTCTCAAGCTCGTTTTTAGTTGGCAAAGTATCGTTATGGATGGTTATCTCTATATTGACCCATAGCCATCTGCCGAGCCAGATCATGCTGATACTGATTTTCTGAGCGTGCCACTGTTCTGCAATTACATTTCTTGTTGACTCTAAAAGCTCCGGCGTAGCAACGTCTTTTAACAGCAATTGTCTAAAGTTCTTGTGTACTGTCCTGAGGGGGAGCCCGACCAGAAACAGCAGTAGCGAGATGGTGAGTATGGAATCGATAAAAGGGGTAACCGGGTGACTATTTCCTAACTGGTACGCAATGGCAAACGCTACAGTAGCCCCTGCACTGACAGCAGAGTCAACCAGCCATTCCTGACATTCAAAATAGATCAGCGGTGATGGTTTTGAGCGATTGAGCAGAAAAAAAAGTGTGGCGGTAGCACCTCCGATGATTGTTGAAAAAATCTCGTAAGCCAGGGCAAGGTCAAACTCCGGTATATACCCCCCCGTGATCAGTTTGCAGACAGAAAAAGAGAGCAGGGCAAGGCAAAGTCCCAGCAGGATAATGCCTTCGAAAAATAGCATTAATGGCTCAAGCGTGGGATAGCCGTAGGGGCTTTCAGGGGTTGGTGGCAACTTGACTATCTGGGATATTCTTACGTTTGCCATCATTGTCAAGGTACAGAGCAGGGAATAACAGCCGTCGAGAAGTACCGCATTTGAACGACTGTAGAAGGCAACAAGAATACCTGTTACACCAAAAAAAAGTTCAAGTACAACAGAACAGCGCAGGATGTTGAGTTCATTTAGCTGTAACCATTGATACATATTTTGCTCATCATGAATTTTTCAGGAGTGTGAGAATCTGCCCTATACGATCTTTAAAGATGACTAATCGATGAAGCATTGAGCAGACCCTTGTGGATTAAGGGTATTTATTCTCAGATTTTTAAATGTGAAATTACAAAGTGTCGGATTTGCATAAAGGCAACCATCTAAAATCAGGTATGTTTTATAGCAAATCATAGTGCCACTTGGGTTTTATTCTAGGCTGGAAGAGAGCTATCGCAGTATGGCAACCGCTGAATGGTGTATTTACAATACACATCAAAAATTAATTCAGGCCTGCGGCTTGTGCATTCATGGTTTTTCCCTCTTCAACACTGAACTATGCAAGCCATTAAATTATCCCTTCAGGTGTCTGGTCTTCAGTGATTAAGGGATAGCTATCCAGGTTTGGCAGCTGGTAGTGCCACCACTCAGTTCTCAGGGGGTTAAAACCGGCAATATTCATCACACCTGCCAACAAAAGCCGGTTGCGCTGTGCTTCTTCTGAAACCAGATCGTTACCATGGTGAGCCAGCGGGCGGAAGTCATCAAACAGACTACCCATTTCAAGCTCTCTGCCAAAACGGTCGGTGATGGTGAGATCTAACGCAACGCCCCTGCAGTGAGGGCATGGGCTGAATTCCGGGTTACCAACGTAATCAGGGTCAGGCATATGTTTATAAAGGGTTTTCTGTGCCGACAATGGACGAAAGGCATCCCAGATTTTGAGTCTGAGATTGAGTGGTTTCAGCAGCTCAACCGCTTTCAACAGGCACGCCAGAGCGTCAGTATGCAAATAGCACAGGTTACTTTTGTAAACAGGTTTGCCAGTGAAATTGTTGCTACTGGCGTAGACAATATCAAGCGTTACCGGATGGCGTTTTTCGCTAAGCAGAACCAGATTGCCGATGTTATTTATTATCGTCATTGGCGTCTCCATACCAAGGCAAATGGCAAGCATAGTCACTATTTCACAGGTTTCCTGTATTTTTAGCGGGGGCTGGGGAATGGCAATAGCGTGTTTTTAGCTGCCGCTTTCGTTAAGGCAAACATTTTGCCACTGCCTGATAAACCAAACATATGAACTATCAGTTAGCCAATTGGTCTCACATGCAAAACGCTTTATTCAGGTCAGCATGTTTATGGAAAGTCTTCACCAGCCAGTTCCCAGGTGCACGCCACTGACTCGCTGCGAGAAGAACTTTGGATTGCAATTGGGGCCTCAGTGTAAGGTTTATGCCCTGGCCGTTGTGCACCATGTTTTATGTGCCTGCGGTCAGCTCCTGCCCTACAAAAATGGTGATACGAATGCATTAAGCGCACGTAAAATTGCCAAGTCCTGCGGTTCGGCCGTTGGTGAGATTACCTCACCCAAGCAGTTTCAGAAAGTGGCCTGCGGTATGGGTATGGACACCAGTTTACTTGAATATAAAGACCCGGTTGAGATGGTGTCGCTTCTCGACCATGCCTTTCGAATGGAGTGTCATGTCATCGTTTTTGTCCAGATGGACCGGGATACCCAAAGTCACCCGGCATCGTCCGACTGCCAAAGTCAGTGGCTTGAGCACGCCATTGTGGTTATCGGTTGGAGTTCAGACACTCTGACAACGCTTAAAGCCCAGGGTGATGTTAGTAATATAGAGTACAAAACGCTCAGCGTGACCTGTTTTGCCCGATCCGGTGGTACAGAAGATATCAGCCTGTCCGAGATCTACAACAGCTCCTGCCAGGTGGCGGAACAGAGAAAGCCTGAGCGTTTCTACAAACATTTGACCCTCGATCGTCATTTGCCAGATCGTACTATCAAGGACTCCTGGCTTGGTATCTGTGATCCATTTCTCAAAGGTGGGGACTCTTGCTACTGGCACGATTTTGATTTTCGTTACCAACACTTCCTTAAGCTCCATTGCGAAAGGTATCCGGATTTGCACATATCCTCTGACCCGAACGCTTTATTCGATAGGGCAGCGTCCGGGCTGATTCCTGGAATTGTTACCCGTGAATCTTTTTCGGACAACCACAGTTTCAGAAAGAAACTGGTCGTAGTCTCCTTGAAGACGACAGATGACTACATTATGAGTGAGGTAGAGCCGAAAGGTTGACAAGCTGAAACTTTTTGATGGTCTTATGTTCTTTCATGGAGTGAACCGTAATCTGAGCCAGTCAAAATTTCAGGAGAGAGTATGTCAAATCCCATAGTACTGTTGCCCATGGCGAAATCATTTCTGGCAAAAATGACAACAATAATGAAAAAAAAGTCGGGCAGGGCGGACAGGGAAAGATGGGAGCGGAAAGGGAGAATCGGAGTAAATCCGGTATCACGTTTGAGTGACACCGGGAAAGATAAAGAGGAGAAGGTTAACTGCGATCGGCTACATGTATGTAGTCACGTTTTGCTTCACCGGTGTATAGCTGACGAGGACGCCCGATACGGTAGTCACCGCTGATCATTTCATGCCAGTGGGCAATCCAGCCCGGAGTGCGACCGGTAGCAAAGATTACGGTAAACATCTCTGTCGGAATACCCAGCGCCTTGAGAATAATCCCGGAGTAGAAATCCACATTAGGGTAGAGCTTCTTCTTGATGAAGTACTCATCTTCCAGGGCAATCCTCTCCAGACGCTTGGCAATCCTGAACAGAGGGTCATTTTCAAGACCCAGTTCGGTCAGGACTTCGTCGCAGGTTTGCTTCATTACTTTGGCGCGAGGGTCAAAGTTTTTGTAAACACGGTGTCCAAAGCCCATCAGGCGGAACGGGTCATCTTTGTCTTTTGCCTTGGCAATATACTCATCGATATTAGCTTCATCACCAATCTCGTTCAGCATAACCAGTACGGCTTCATTGGCACCGCCATGAGCAGGCCCCCAGAGCGCAGCGATACCGGCAGCAATACAGGCAAACGGGTTGGCACCGGAAGAGCCTGCAAGACGGACGGTGGAGGTAGATGCATTCTGTTCATGGTCAGCATGAAGCAGGAAAATGCGATCCATAGCCTTTGCCAGAACAGGCTTGACTTCGTACTCTTCACAGGGTGTGGCAAACATCATGTGGAGGAAGTTACCGCCGTAGCTCAGGTCGTTTCGTGGATAAATAAACGGCTGTCCAATGGAGTATTTGTAGGCCATGGCAGCAAGCGTAGGCATTTTGGAAATCAGTCGGTAGGCGCAGATTTCACGATGTAATTCATTGGTGATGTCCAGTGAGTCGTGATAGAACGCCGAGAGGGCCCCGACAACGCCACACATGACCGCCATCGGGTGGGCATCGCGACGGAATCCGGAAAACAGGTCACTCATCTGTTCATGGATCATGGTGTGACGCATGATGGTGTTTTCAAACTTTTCCTTTTCCTGACGGCTTGGGAGATCTCCGTACAGGAGCAGGTAACAGGTTTCCAGGTAATCCGACTGTTCGGCCAGTTGTTCTATTGGATAACCGCGATGGAGAAGAATGCCTTTGTCTCCATCGATGTAGGTTATTTTGGACTCACAGGATGCAGTAGAAACAAATCCCGGGTCGTAGGTGAACAGACCGCTGGAAGTCAGCCCCCTGACATCAACAACATCAGGCCCGAGAGAGCCTGAATAAATCGGTAACTCCAGAGCCTGGTTGGTGCCGTCTTCCATGCCGGGAATGGAGAGTAGAGCTTTCTTGTCAGCCATGTATGGCCTCCTGTCATGCCGTTTAATCTCGTTATAGTTACTTTAGATGGATGCTTTTTTTCAAAAATGAAGCCAGAAAATCACAAATAAAGTCGGAGGCTTGTTTAAAAAACATTCCAATTAATTATTGTCAGCCCCTTGTTACGGTTCGACCACTATAGAGAGATATATTTTTTTGTCAAACGAACTGATTGTGAGTGTAATTCGTAACGAACATATGTTTTACGGTGTATTTGTTTAGGGGTAAATGCTTAAAAAAGTGAGCAATTGTAATTATACAGTAGAGTGTATATACTCCGATTCAAAGGCCGTAAGGGTAGGTTTTCTGACCCCAGCTTTAAATTGAGGGGAACTCGTTTGATTTGAACGTGGCATTCCCTGCTTGCTTGTCGTAGGGTCCAGAGAACCTGGATGTTCTTGCTGATTCTGCTGTGAACGCCAACGGGCGTTGGGGCAAATAGAGTGAATAGCAAAAGACCTGTCAATCTCGATATTACAACAATTAAATTACCCCTGCCTGCATACACCTCGATATTGCACCGCATATCGGGTGTTATCCTTTTTGTTGGTTTGGGTTTTCTTCTGTATGGACTGGAACTGTCGCTTGCATCCGAAGCGTCGTTTGATGCTCTGAAAGCCTTGCTTTCAGCTCCCCTGGCAAAGTTCATAATCTGGGGCATTTTGTCCGCCCTCATTTATCATTTTATTGCCGGAGTGAAACATCTTTTGATGGATATGGATGTGGGGGATGGTAAGGAGTCCGGAAGCCTGGGTGCTGTTATTACCCTGGCTCTGTCAACAGTGCTGATTATCCTTGCGGGGGTTTGGGTATGGTAACCAATATCACCAATTTGTCCCGCAGTGGGCTTTATGACTGGATGTTACAAAGGATGACGGCAATTATCCTTGGTGCCTATTCGGTTTTCCTGTCGGGTTATCTGGTTATGAATCCCGGTCTTCAGTTTGGTCAATGGGCTGACCTATTCAATGAGACATGGGTACGGATTTTTACCCTGCTGGCACTGATTTCTATTCTGGCTCACGCCTGGATCGGTATGTGGACGATTACCACGGACTATTTTAATGATCGCGCTTTTGGCAGTAATTCTGTTCTTATTCGTTTTCCTATACAGGTTGTGTGCTTTATTGCCCTGTTCAGTTATGTGATCTGGGGCGTGCAAATTCTTTGGGGGCTTTGATCGATGTCAGCACTTCGTACCCTTACCTATGATGCCATCGTTATAGGTGGTGGGGGCGCAGGCATGCGTGCTGCGCTCCAGCTTACTGAAGCAGGTATTAAAACTGCCTGTGTCAGTAAGGTATTTCCTACCCGTTCCCACACGGTCTCTGCCCAGGGTGGTATTACCTGTGCGATTGCCAGCGCTGACCCAAAAGATGACTGGCGCTGGCACATGTTCGATACGGTGAAAGGTTCCGACTATATTGGTGACCAGGATGCTATTGAGTATATGTGCTCGGTGGGTCCACAGGCGGTATTCGAGCTGGAGCATATGGGGTTGCCATTCTCCCGGACTGAAGAGGGAAGAATTTATCAGCGTCCCTTTGGCGGTCAGTCCAAGGACTTTGGCAAAGGTGGTCAGGCCGCCAGAACCTGTGCAGCTGCAGATCGTACTGGGCATGCGCTGCTTCACACGTTGTATCAGGCTAACTTGAAGGGTGGTACGACCTTCCTCAATGAATGGTATGCCGTTGACCTGGTAAAGAATCAGAAAGGACAGGTTGCCGGTGTTATTGCAATTGATATTGAAAGTGGCGAAACCGTTTATATCAAGGCAAAAGCAACGGTAATGGCCACCGGTGGTGCTGGGCGTATTTATGCTTCTACTACCAATGCCCTGATCAATACCGGTGACGGTATCGGTATGGCGTTGCGCGCCGGCTATCCAATGCAGGATATGGAAATGTGGCAATTCCATCCCACCGGTATTCATGGTGCGGGTGTGCTGGTAACAGAGGGTTGCCGCGGTGAAGGTGGCTATCTGATTAACAGTGAAGGTGAACGCTTCATGGAGCGTTATGCGCCAAACGCCAAAGACCTGGCTGGCCGGGATGTTGTGGCGCGTTCCATGGTGATCGAGATTCTTGAAGGTCGTGGTTGTGGTCCCAATAAGGATCACGTGTTGCTGAAGCTGGATCATCTGGGTGAAGAGACGCTGAACCTGCGGCTGCCCGGTATCTGTGAGCTGTCTAAAACCTTTGCTCATGCCGATCCTGTTAAAGTACCGGTACCTGTGGTGCCAACCTGTCACTATATGATGGGTGGGATTCCCACCAATGTTGGCGGTCAGGCTCTTCGTCAGGATGGGGCAGGAAATGATGAAGTGATTGAAGGCCTCTATGCTTGTGGTGAGGCGGCCTGTGTATCTGTTCATGGTGCCAATCGTCTGGGTGGTAATTCTCTGCTGGATCTGGTGGTCTTTGGTCGTGCAGCAGGTCTGCAGATTGAGAAGAACCTGAAAGAGGGTTTTGATTCTGTGGATGCCTCAGACACTGATGTGGAAGCAGCCTTGTCCCGACTTGATCGCCTGAACAAATCAAGCAGTGGTGAAAGCGTTGCCAAGGTACGCGCTGACCTGCAGAACACCATGCAGCTCTATTTTGGTGTGTTCCGCGAAGGTGAGAGCATGCAGAAAGGTCTCAAACTGCTGGATGAGTTGGGTGAACGTCTGGCGAATCTTCATTTGGAGGATAAGAGTCAGGCGTTTAACACGGCCAGAATTGAAGCGCTTGAGTTGGAAAATCTGTATCAGGTTGCTTATGCAACTGCTATTTCGGCAGAGGTCAGAACAGAGTCTCGTGGTGCTCATGCCCGTAATGATTACCAGGAGCGGGATGATGAAAACTGGTTGGCGCACTCACTTTACTCACCGATTGATCAATCAGTCAGTAAGCGTGCTGTCAACTTTGCCCCGGCAACCATGGAGGCATTTCCTCCTAAGGCAAGAAGCTACTAGGGGAGACTAATGAAGGTAAGTATCTATCGCTATAATCCGGAAGCCGACAAAAAGCCCTATATGATGGACTTTGATGTCGCGATCCCGGAGGGCAAGGACCTGATGGTTCTGGACGTTCTGAATCTGATTAAAGAGCAGGATCCAACGCTGGTTTACCGGCGTTCCTGCCGAGAGGGGGTTTGTGGCTCCGACGGCCTGAGTATTGGTGGTACCAATGGTCTGGCCTGTATTACCCCTTTGTCAGAAGCTGCCAGGGGGAATAAACTGGTCATACGTCCACTGCCTGGATTGCCAGTGATCAGGGACCTGGTTGTCGATATGAGTCTTTTCTATAAACAGTATGAAAAGATCAAGCCATACCTGATTAACGATACCCCGCCCCCGGCAATAGAACGCCTGCAGTCCCCTGAAGACAGGGAGAAGCTGGACGGGCTTTATGAGTGTATTCTCTGTGCCTGTTGCTCAACAGCTTGTCCTTCCTTCTGGTGGAATCCAGACAAATTTGTTGGGCCTTCCGGTCTGTTGCAAGCCTATCGTTTTCTTGCCGATAGCAGGGATACAGCAACAGAGGAGCGTCTGGCGGACCTTGATGACCCGTTCAGTGTTTTCCGTTGCCGAGGTATCATGAACTGCGTCAACGTCTGCCCTAAAGGCTTGAACCCGACACGGGCTATTGGTCATATCCGGCAGATGTTGTTTAAGAGCGCAACGTAGTATATTTACGGGTCATGCTTTCCTGCTGGTGGTTGTTGGCAATAAAAATTCCCCGGTAAAGTCTTTTTTCGGGGTACTTCCGAGCCAGAGAGCCGCAAAGTTAGCTAAGCTGTGTCAGGAGTGTGCAGGCGGCTTCTGAAAGGATTAAGCCTGTTGTTACGCATTATGAAATGAATTGTGTTGCGGCCAATTATGGGGCCGCAATAGCTTGAACCAGCAGGGGCGGTCGGAAAACATCCGATCTTATCTGAGGGGGACTGTTCACTGACTGACGATCGACACCATCAGTGACCTCTGTTTTTCAGCCAGTCAGGGTTGCAGAAGCAGGTTTCCCGGGATAAGCCCCAGACTCACGGGGTAATAATCATGCAAGAAGGTGTAATGCAGCGGATGTGGAGTTCATCCCACATTGCAGGGGGAAATGCTGCATACGTCGAGGATATGTACGAACGCTATCTGCGCGACCCCAATAGTGTTGAGGTGCAGTGGCGAGACTATTTTGAAAAGTTGCCCCCGGTCAGTGGTGGAGGTGCCGATGTTCCCCACTCTACCATCCAGGAAAATTTCATTCTGATGGCGCGTCAGCGCCAGACTACCCGCCCGATTCAGATATCATCGGTTTCCAGTGATCATGAACGCAAACAGGTTCAGGTTTTGCGCTTGATCAGCGCTTTTCGGATCCGAGGTCATCAGCAGGCTGCTATCGACCCGCTTGGTGTGATGAAACGGGAAGAATTCCCTGATCTTTCCCTAGCCTACCATGGTCTCAGTGAAGCGGATCTGGATACTGAGTTTCAGACGTCAACGCTCTTTATTGGCAAAGAATACGCTTCTCTTCGGGAAATATACGATGCCTTGAAAGCCACCTATTGCCAGTCAATTGGTGTTGAGTATATGCACATTCCCCAGACAGAAGAGCGACGCTGGTTCCAGAGCCGTATGGAAAGTGTTCGCAGCCGACCGGAAGTCGGGGTGGATGCCAGGCTTCACTTGCTGGAGCGATTGACCGCAGCAGAGGGGCTGGAAAAATACCTGGGGACAAAGTTTCCCGGAACCAAGCGGTTTGGCCTGGAGGGTGGTGAATCTCTGATCCCCATGCTGGATGAAATTATTCAGCGCTCCGGCTCCTATGGTTCGAAGGAGCTGGTTATCGGCATGGCTCACCGCGGCCGCTTGAACGTGCTTGTTAATATTCTGGGTAAGAAACCTGGTGATCTGTTTGACGAATTTGAAGGCAAGAGGCTGGTTGAACGGGGATCCGGTGATGTGAAATACCATCAGGGCTTTTCTTCCAATGTGATGACACCGGGTGGTGAGGTGCATCTTGCCCTGATGTTTAACCCATCGCACCTGGAAATTGTTACCCCGGTTGTCGAGGGTTCTGTCAGAGCCCGTCAGGACCGCCGCAGGGACTCTGTTGGCAATCAGGTAGTCCCTGTTGCTATTCACGGTGATGCCGCTTTTGCCGGGCAGGGTGTGGTCATGGAAACCCTGCAGATGTCCCAGACCCGGGCCTATAAAACCGGTGGAACCATTCATATCATCATTAACAATCAGGTTGGCTTTACCACCAGTTTCCGTGAGGATGCACGATCAACGGAATACTGCACCGATGTTGCCAAGATTGTGGGAGCACCGATCCTTCACGTTAATGGTGATGATCCGGAAGCGGTTCAGTTTGCCACCAAACTGGCACTTGATTACCGAATGGAATTCCATAAAGACATTGTTGTTGACCTCGTCTGTTATCGTCGTCGCGGGCACAATGAGGCGGATGAGCCGTCTGCAACCCAGCCGATGATGTACAGCAAGATTAAATCTCACATGACCACCCGTGATCTTTACGCCAGGGCTTTGCTGGGGGAAGGTGTGATCAGTGAAGCGGGTGATAAAGAGCTGGTAGAGAGTTTTCGTAATGCCCTCGACAATGGCGAGCACGTCGTCAAGGCCCTGGTAAAAGAGCCTAATAAACAACTCTTTGTCGACTGGGTTCCCTATCTTGGTCACGAATGGACTGCCCGTCATGATACCCGTGTCGCTGTAGGAACACTGCAGTCATTAGGCC
>NZ_JAHHPP010000070.1 GCF_024606265.1 Endozoicomonas sp. SESOKO1 | reverse complement strand
GAGCTGATCAACCGCCTGGCCAGAACAGGGCTGAAGCGAATTGAAGCAGGCAGCTTTGTGTCGCCAAAAGCGGTTCCGCAAATGGCAGATTCCCATAACGTTTTCGACCTGCTTGAACGACAACCGGGGATTATCTATGGAGCCCTGACCCCCAACCTCAAAGGTTTTGAAGCGGCCCTGGCCGCTGGCGCTGATGAAGTGGCGGTATTTGCTTCAGCCTCGGAAGGGTTCAGCCAGAAAAATATCAGCTGCTCCATTGCCGAAAGTCTGCAGCGTTTTGAACCCGTTATGGCAGCGGCCAAAAAACACGGCATAAAAGTCAGAGGCTATGTATCCTGCGTGATGGGATGCCCCTATGACGGCGATATCCGCCCTTCTGCCGTTGCCGGGGTTGCCGGGCAACTGTGGCAGATGGGCTGTTATGAAATATCACTGGGCGACACCATTGGCGTCGGTACGCCCCTGAAAGCCAAAAAGGTTCTGGAGCACACTTCCCGACATATTCCCGTCTCAGCCCTGGCGGCACACTTTCACAATACTTACGGGCAGGCACTTGCCAATGTTTTAGCACTGCTCGAAGAAGGGCTTTCGGTGATTGACAGTTCGGTTGCCGGCCTGGGAGGATGCCCCTATGCCCCCGGCGCATCGGGTAACCTGGCCACAGAAGATGTGGTCTATATGCTGCACGGTATGGGCATAAAAACCGGGGTAAATATGGAGGAACTGCTAAAAGCGGCTACATTCATTTGTGGGCAACTGGGCATACCCTCAAGATCACATGCCGGGCTGGCATTGAGCCGGTTGATTCATCCTGCGGGGTGAATGGTAACTTTCCAATCAAGAGAATCAAAAAGGGAAAGCCAATGACAGCGCTGTGGATACCGGATCAAAAAACAATAACATCATCCAATCTCCAGGCATTTATCAACCACGTAAAAGACGTCACCGGTTTACTACTGGAGGATTATGCTGACCTGTACCAGTGGAGCATTGAAGACCGCCCGGCCTTCTGGCAACAGCTAGCAGAATTCTACCGGGTACAATTTCATAGCCAGCCATCCGCCGTAGTAATAAACGACAGCATGCCGGATGCCCAATGGTTTCCTGACTCAACCCTGAACTACGCAGAACACCTCCTGCAGCGAAAAGACAATAAGACAGCCCTGATATTCAACGGTGAGAATGGCCGTCGCCGAACCCTGAGCTACCGGCAGCTCTATCAATCAGTAGCCGCTGCCCAGCAGGGGTTGATTGCCGCCGGTATCAAAAAGGGGGATCGTATTGCGGCCTTTATGCCCAACTGCCCGGAAACCATTATTCTGATGCTGGCCGCCACGGCGCTTGGGGCAATCTGGTCATCCTGTTCGCCAGATTTTGGTATCCAGGGCGTTCTGGACCGTTTCGGACAGATTGGGCCCCGGCTGCTGCTTACGGCAGACGGTTACTTTTATGGTGGTAAAACCATCGACTGTATGGAAAAAACAGGGCAGATTCAGCAAAAAATCCCATCCCTGGAAACGATCGTCGTTGTGCCTTTTGTTAATCCGGAACCGGATATCGGGCCGCTCAAACATGCGGTGCTTTGGCCTGATTTCTGCCAACCATCGAATCCGTCGGTGAGTATCGTCCCAGTCGAGTTTAATCATCCACTGTTCATTATGTACTCTTCAGGGACCACTGGCGTACCCAAGTGCATTGTTCATGGTCATGGTGGAACGCTGCTACAGCATTTGAAAGAGCTGGGCCTTCATACCGATCTGAAAGCTCAGGATACGATATTCTACTTTACTACCTGTGGCTGGATGATGTGGAACTGGCTGGTTTCGTCACTGGCCATTGGCGCCACTGTGGTTTTGTACGACGGCTCCCCGTTTTATCCCGGGCCTGCAACTTTGATGGATATGGCAGAGGCGGAAAAAGTTTCTGTTTTTGGCACCAGCGCCAAGTATATTGCCGCCCTGCAAAAAGCCGGCGTCAAACCTGCCAGCAGTCAT
>NZ_JAHHPP010000069.1 GCF_024606265.1 Endozoicomonas sp. SESOKO1 | reverse complement strand
GCGCAGGATTGTCCGTCAGGTGTCTGATGACCTGAACAAACCCGTCGAGCTGCTGGTCAGTAATGCCGAAGGTGAGATGGACAGAACCATGCTCGAGGGGATGCTTACCCCCCTGGGACATATGCTCCGAAATGCAATTGGTCATGGTATCGAAGACTCATTGGATGCAAGGCAGCAGTCAGGAAAGCCTGATGCAGGCCAGATTTCTTTATCCATTCGTCGTGATGGTGCCGATGTTGTGGTTGAGCTGTCCGACGATGGTCGCGGCATTGATATCGACGCCGTGAAGGCGAAAGCTATTGAGCAGAAGTTGATCAGTCCTGACGATCCTGTCTCGGATCAGGAAGCCATCGAACTGATCATGAAGTCCGGATTCAGTACTGCACCCCGCGTGACCCACCTTTCTGGCCGGGGTGTCGGGATGGATGTGGTGAATAACTCGGTTCGCCAGCTCGGTGGCAGTATTCAGGTTAAGTCTGAGGCCGGGCTGGGCACACACTTCTCCCTCAGGTTGCCATTTACACTGTCCGTTAACCGGGCATTGATGGTGGAAGTAGATAACAGCCTGTATGCACTCCCGATGCATGCCATTGATGGCATCTCTATGGTGTCAGCAACAATGCTGGCTGATTGCTACAGAAACAAGTCCCCAATCATCTATGGCAATGGTACAGAGCACCAGCTGATCTACATGGGCGCTCTTATCGGTACTGCCAGCCCGAAAATAAACGATGGCCAATGTCCTGTCATCATCGTGCACAGGGGCAGTGAAAATATAGCGGTCCAGGTTGATGCCATCGTTGGTAGCCGGGAAATCGTTACCAGGAATCTGGGGCCTCAGTTTTCCGGTCTTGCCGGGGTAAACGGTGCAACCATTCTTGGTGATGGTCGGGTTGTGGTTATCCTTGATCCGGCGGCACTGTACCGCAAACATCAGCTTGTCATTCAGGAAGCCCAACCGGACACCGTTGAACAAGATGAACGGGACAGCAGTAATAAAGCCATCACGGTGCTGGTGGTCGATGACTCGGTTACCGTGAGGAAAGTCACCAGTCGACTGCTGACACGCCAGGGCTACGAGGTGATATCGGCAAGGGATGGCGTGGAGGCCATGACCCATCTATCCGAGCATAGGCCAGACATCATGCTGCTGGATGTCGAAATGCCCCGCATGGATGGCTTTGAGGTGGCCAGTGCGGTCCGCAATGACCCTGAACTGCAGGATCTGCCGATTATCATGATCACCTCCAGAACCGGTGAAAAACATCGTAACCGGGCCTTCAGCCTTGGTGTCAATGAGTACATAGGCAAACCTTTCCAGGAAGGTCCGTTACTCAAAGCTATTGAACAGCTGATTGCGCTTGAGACTGTCTGAATTATGAAGAGGAAACCATGTCCGGAAACCACCAACCTATCGCTGCCGTGCTGATGCCTGTGCAGCAGCGCCCCCTGCTGTTACCTTCGGCGTGCATCGCCGGTTTTCAGGACTACAGTCGTCCGGAACCTGTTGACGTTTAGTTGTAAAGCGGGTGGCAGGTTCCATTCAGCGTAAGGCAATATAACGACCATGGTCAACCAGTCCATCAGTCAGCTGCAAAGTTCCATCTTTTGCCACCACAACAGCTTCAATACCCGCCTGTTGATTCAAACAGGCAAGCGCATCCTCTGCTGAAGATAAAAAACCGGCAGTACTCCAGATTTCCCCATCAATGGAGTTCTTTGAAATAATGGTCAGACTGGCTATATCCGTGGCAATGGGCATTCCTGTTTGAGCATCAAGCAAGTGGTGATAACGCTGGCCATTGGCCTCAAAAAAACGTTCGTTAATACCCGATGTCACCATCGAAGCATCATTCAGTGGCACTGCACGAATAATCTCGCCTCGCCCGGCCAAAGGGTTTTGAATACCCACATTCCAGGCCCGGTTGGCATTGGTTGGCGAATGGCCGATGGTGACCACGTTGCCACCCAAACTGATAAAACCGGACTCAACACCAGCGTCAACCAGCGCTTGTTTAACCTGATCCGCAAAATAGCCTTTGGCGATCGCTCCCAAATCGATCTCCATGCCCGATTTTTGCAAAAACACCGTTCCTTTCTGCTCATTCAGGATAATATTATCGGGATCGACCAACGCCAGTCGTGCTGATATTTCTGTAGCTGAAGGCACTCTGACATCCTGAAAACCGATACGCCACAGTTTGACCAAAGGGCCAATGGCAATATTGAAGGGGTTGTCCGGGTTCTGACTGGCCGCCCTGGCGACATTGATGAGCTGAAAGAGATCGTCTTCAACCGGGACTGGCGCAATACCTGCGCTCCGGTTGATACGCATCAAATCCGAGCCTGGGTGGTTAGCGGAGAACCGCTGAGCGTATTGAGCAAGTTGGCGATAAACGGCTTTGACAAGCTGCTCACCATCCTCATGATAAACGACCAGATCAATCAATGTGCCCATCATCTGGAAGCGGGTCTGGTACTTTTTCATAACATGCTTCACTGCCGGGAGAACATGAAAAACAACGAAGCCTGCCCGCCTTGCTACCAGAACGGAGCAGAGCGGGCAGGCTCCTAGAGCGTGTGGATTTTAAACAAGATCCGACGCACTGGCACCAGCAATACGGCCAAACGTGAAGATATCGATCAGGGCGTTACCACCCAGACGGTTACCGGCATGAATACCGCCAGTCACTTCACCCGCTGCGTACAGGCCGGGAATGACATTGCCATCCTTGCCAATCACGCGCGCACGGGTATCAATCTTCAGGCCACCCATGGTGTGGTGGATAGAAGGCTGACGCGGGGTAGCGTAGAACGGGGCTTTCTCCACCTTCAAGCCGAACGCACTCTTGTTGAATTCAGGATCGTGACCCTGCTCGACACACGTGTTGTACTGCTTGATAGTCTGCAGAAATTGCGCCTGCGGTACACCAATCTTGTCCGCCAGCTCGGCCAGTGTATTCGCTTCCACAATGATGCCTTCATCGATTTCACGGGCGATGGTCTCATCGGAGGTGTTGGCGGCAGTTTTACGGATCTCGGCATCGGCAATCATATAAACCGTGCCACCGTTATCAAAGAAGGAGTCAGCCAGCTTATCGCGGCTGCCGCATTCGTCGACAAAACGCTTGCCTTTCTGGTTAACAAAGACAAAGTTCTCTGGTGGCACAATCAGACCAGTCAGCAGAGCGCCAGACTTTGGATCACCGATTGGCATCAGCTGGGCAAAGCCCATTCCCACCAGCTCAGCACCGACTTTTTCACCCATTTCGATACCATCACCCACCAGCGCAGGAGAGTTGGTGGTTTTGATATCGTCGGCAATATTTTTCCAGTAGGTGTTGTACTTCTTGACCATTGGGGTGTTGGCACCAAAGCCACCCGAAGTCATGATCACACCATGGCTCGCCTTGACGATCAGCTGATTGCCGTTGGCCTGAGTCGCCTTAACACCAACAACCTTGCCATCTTCAACAATCAGGTCGGTAGCGCGGGTATCGGTGATGATGCGGCCATTCTGCTCCAGAATACGCTTTTGCAGCTTATCAACGAACTCAACGCCCTTATGACGCTTTGGCTTGTGGGCACGGCGCCACAGGGCACCAACAGCGATATCAACCAGACCACGCTCAAAATCGACACCTTTTTCGGTCAGCCAGTCGACCGACTCCATAGAGCGAGAGGTCAGGGTTTCCACCAGATCGTATTGACCGTAGATGGCTTCACCATTCCTGTCGGTACGCTTGCCGCCCAGATAGGTCTGGATACGGTGCAGTTCAATAGAGTCGAACAGGTACTTGTTGCCATGGTCGTGCTGGTTAAAGTAATCGTCAAGCTGTGCTTTCAGGGTACGGAAATCATTCAGATATTCACCGACAAACTCAGACTCTGGCGTTTCAGCCAGTGCCATCAGGGTCTCTTTTTCACCCGCCAGAGCCGGGAAATCACCCTGCCATGCGGGTTCAGCGGCGTTCACCCATCCGCCAGTACGAACAGTATTACCACCAATAGCCGGGAACTTCTCCAGCAGGATAACTGACTTGCCGTTATCAAGAGCCGTCAGCGCCGCACTCAAACCGGCACCGCCGCCACCGATCACCACCACATCGGCGCTTTCTTCGATGGTTTGCGCAATCCACTCAACCGCCTTACGGGCTTTCACACGCAGTGCTTCAGAGTGACCACCGGCCAGATCAACCGCATTGGAAACACCATCGATCACTGCCTGGCTGCTAACGGTTGCGCCAGAAATCACGTCAATATTGAGCGTCTGCTCATCAACGATCTGCTGTGGAATACGCTCAAAGGCCGGGTTGGCGATACCGTCTGACTCTCTGGAAGAGTCCACCACAATCTCAAGAATTTCATCTTCAGAGAAGGTTACCGTCACCGGCAGGTCACCGTTGTGGCCACGACCGTAAGCGGTATAAGTACCCGGTTCGAAACGGATCTCAACACCTTGCAGCTCTTTGATGCGCTGATGCTTTTGTGCTTCCGCAGCACTGTCGACGATCATGTAATCCATGATGTCCCACAGCGGCGTTGGGATCAGCAGCTCTTCCTGCTGGGCGATATCGGCAAACTCGGCACAGGTCTCATTGTTCAGCGCCCTGGTTGCCCAGGTTGGCTCAACCAGGTAGCCCTTGCCCACGCTGACCATATCGTAACCCTGGGCCAGTGCATTTTCAGCATCAGCAGTCTGGGCGATACCACCCACACCGATCACAGGAATCCTGGCGACCGCTTCTGACTGCATCTGACGATACTTGTTGATCAGTGGCTCTTTATCTTCCGGGTTAACAATGGAGTTACGAGCCCAACTGCCCATGGAGAAGTGGAAATAATCCAGACCTTCTGTGGCCAGTTTATCCAGCAGATACATAGTATCTTCAAAACGGATACCCGGCTCTTCAATCTCTTCGGGAGAGAAGCGATAGCCGATAATAAAATCGCTCTTGTTATGGGCCTGGGCAACCTGCCTGGTTTTTCTCAGAACGGCCAGTGGGAAGG
>NZ_JAHHPP010000068.1 GCF_024606265.1 Endozoicomonas sp. SESOKO1 | reverse complement strand
CAGCTGACAAAATATGAGGCTTCAGCCCTGTACCTGCTCGGTTCGGCAAAGCTGCTGGATAACCTGGACAAAAAAGCCCTGAAGAATTTTGGTATTGATACCAACCAGTTCCGGCAATCCATTTCCTATGTCGTATTGGCAGGGCCGGAAAACCCGGAGCAGGTTCTGTTGATTGAAAACCCGCAGAGTTTTGAAGCTTGTATTCGCGCAGGTCTTCATGAATATCAGGCTCTGATCTGCACCTTCGGCTATGGTCTGCAGTGGAGTCAGGTTTTAGAGAGACCGGAATCTGTCGTCGGGCTTATCCGGTCAGGGTCCGCTAACCAGAACCTGAAACACTTGTTTTCTCATCCGAAGGTCTATTTCTGGGGCGATCTCGACTGTGAAGGGCTGAATATTTACCGGAGCATTAATGGTCGTTTACCTCACTGCCAACTCAGCAACCTGTATCTCTTGATGGTTGCTGAGCTGCACAATGGAAGTTATCACCCCTATACCAGGGCGGTAGAAAAAGAGAGCCAGGCTCATCGCGATGGCCTGCCTTTTTTGAGTGGAGGCGTTGACCAGGAGCGATTCAGTGATAAAGACACCCTGATTAATTTCAGCTCAGGCGGCATGACATTGTCAGACCTCGCAACTCACCTACCAGGCTGACTTCAACAGCCCCAGTACCTGCTCATAACTGGCATCAACCCGGTTATAGAGCAGTGCACCATCATCAATACTCATCCGGGCAATGTCTTCCAGTTGCGACTCCTGCACCTTGCCACTTTCTGATAATGTTCTTGGCAGCCCTGTCTGCTCAAACAGTTCATCCCGCATGGCACGAATATAGATGATGGTTTCAGCCGCCCGCCGCTCTTCTGGTATTTTGCTGTAAAAATCGGCACCGGCCAGGGGAAGCAGCAGCTCACCGATCGCCTGTTCACACCGGGGCAGGTTGTATTCCAGAACATAAGGCAACATCAGACTCATGCAGACGCCGTGGGGAAGATGGGTTATCGCCCCAAGCGAGTGCCCGATGGCATGGACCAGCCCAACCATGGAGTTGGAAAAGGCAATGCCCGCCATAGTTGCTGATTCTGCCAGCTTAAGCCGGAGATCCCGGCTATCCGGTGAGGCAAGCACCCGAAGCAGGTTTTCCCGTATGCCTTTGATAGCAGCAACGGCATAGGCATCACTGAGTGGATTTTTAGCCGTACCCATAAACGCTTCAATGGCATGGGTCATGGCATCCATGGCGGTGGCGGCGGTAATATGCGGAGGCAATGTCAATGTCATCCGTGGATCAAGAACCGCCACATCAGGCATCAGAAATGAGGAGCCATAGGGCACTTTACGACCACTGGCATCATCGCGAATAACCGCAACTTTGGTCACTTCTGAACCGGTGCCTGCCGTGGTTGGCAGAATAAACAATGGCTTTAGTCGTTTAGTCAGGGCACCAGCACCACTGTAAGCCAGCAGATCATCGCCACCTTCGGACACGAGAATATTGACCGCCTTCGATGTATCAATCACCGACCCACCACCAATGGCAATAATGCCATCCGCGCCATGCTCACGATAAAACCGGGTGATGGCAGATACAACACTGGTTGATGAGTCAGGTGGTACATCACTATACACACCCGCTATCGGAACCCCGTCAACCACCAGGACCCGCTTGACGGGCTCAATTAAGCCGACGTTAAGCACGCCGCCGTCGGTAATAATCAATGGCTTCTTTACCCCAAGGCTGGCCAGTTCATAGGGTATATGCTCCAGGGCTTCATTGCCTGAAACGATTTTTACCGGATTAAAGAATTCATAATAGCTGCGGCTCATCTCACAAATACCCCCATAACAAAACCGGCAAACACGCCCAGATAGATTTGAAATGCCCCCACCAGCTTTTCCTTTATGGAAATCTCCGGGTAATGACGCATGATTTTCCGGCCTATAAACCGGGGTAGCGTGATCACTTCGAGTCGCTCAAAGCAGCGAACCAGTTTCATGGCAGCAGAAAGGTCGCCATCAACCACCATTCGC
>NZ_JAHHPP010000067.1 GCF_024606265.1 Endozoicomonas sp. SESOKO1 | reverse complement strand
TAATTCAACAGTTCAATAATTTAATGCACAGTCCTATTTCTTATGTTCAATTACAAGCAGATTCTGGTCGACTTTCTTCAGTACGGGATGTCACTTTTTCTGAACATGGTGCATCAGGGCAGGCCTTCTCCCGTCGTGTTGCAGAAGCAGACTCTATTCCATGCCCCCTGCGTACTGATGAGATAACTGAAAACCACCTTCAACAGCCAACGGTGCCTTTTCATAATCCATTTCATGATTCCCGTTTTAAGAAAAGGTCGGTAGTCATCGTTGTCAGCCATGCCATAAAAGATCATCCACTTCATATACCAGTCAGGACAGAAGCACAGAATGATAAACCTGCTCCTGCCTATATTCCTGATAATGAACGTTTTTCGATCCAGTCAATTTTGGGTTTACGTCAATCATCCCTGCAAGGCTCATCAGTTGTTGATAACAACCGTACTCAGAAGTCTGACGAAAGTTGCTTATTACCAATTCAACGTCAAAGTAATCGCTATCAGAATGACCCCGATTACGTAAAACGTCTCAGACCTCGTCAAGGGAAGCGCTACCAGATTGACCCCGATTTCCTGAAACGCCTAAGGCCCCGTAAAGAGAAGCGCTGCCAGAATGATCCCGATTTCGCACAGCGCAAAAGGGAGCGCAAAAGGGAGCGCAAAAAGACGCGCTACCAGAATGACCCTGATTTCGCACAGCACGTAAGGGAGCGCGCAAGAGCGAACAGAAAGAAGCTTCGCAAAGACCCTGCTTACGTACAACGTGAAAGGGAGCGCGAAAGGGAGCGCAAAAAGGAGCTTCGCAAAAATCCTGCCTACGCCCAACGTGAAAGGAAGCGCCAAAGGGAGCGCTACCAGAATGATCCTGTTTATGCACAGAAGATAAGGGATCGTGTAAGGGAGCGAAATAGAGAACGCCAAAGAGAGCTTCGCAATGACCCCGCTTTCGTAAAACGCGAAATAGAACGCCTAAGGAAGCTTCGCAAAAACCCCGCTTATGCAGAGCGCATGAGGCAGAAACAAAGAGAGCGCTATAAGAATGATCCCGATTTTGCAGAGCGCCGGAGGGAGTACCAGAGGGAAAAATATCGTAATAATCCTGATTATGTAGCACAACAAAAGGAATACCAAAGGAAGCGCCGATCGAAAAATTGCAGGAAGCAAGCTACATTCGCTGAAGGGAAAACCATCCAGTCAGCCAATTAGCCGGAAACCCAAGTGAATTCAGGACTAAATTCAGAGGTTGAGGCAATGCAATGTCCCTGCAACCATTTAGATGATGACAAGGAGTTTTTAAAGTTATTTTTCATAAATACTGAGTCAGTTTTGTCAGGGAGGAACTTTTATAAAAAAGAGTGGTCTTAAGTATGGAGTTCAATAACTTGACAATCCAATGAATAAACCTAACTTTTCTGCACAACCAAATGCTTTTTCAGGTAGCACTTACAATTTACCTGAGTCTGTAATTTCAGGTCAGATGTTCTTCCGTGAAGTTGCAGAAGAAGCTAATATTCAATGTGCTTTGCGTACTGATGATACGGCCAAAAACCAGCATCACAAACCGACTATACATCTTCGTAGCCCGTTTGACGCCCGCCGGTTTGAAGAAAGATCAATAGCAACCATAGCAACCGTAGATAGCCACACTGATGTAACCAGACCATCTTGCTCAACGGACAGAAAAGAGCCACTTAAAAACAATCAAATACCAAAATATAATCCAAGCAATGAATCTTTTTCCATTGAATCACTATTGAAGCCTGAATCCAAAAGCTTGACTTCACACTATATGGGTACGGAAGTTCAATCCATTGATAAACCTGATTCTACAAGCTCAATGAATCAATCTGGATTTCAATTTACAGTAAAAATGCCGGTAGAAGATCTTGAAATTGAGAAGAATGAACAAGAACCAAATAAAAATACATTTAAATCATCACATAACAAGCGCGGTAAAAAACCTAAACATGATACTACACGTCATTTAAACAATAACTTGACCCAATCAGAAAAAAAACCGTTTCAATGTCAAACATGTACGAAAAGATTCAATCACAAATCTGATTTAAAGAAACATTTCATTATCCACACAGGGGCTAGACCATTTCATTGTCTGATATGCACGAAATCCTTTACTCAGTCTTCCAACTTATATACTCATATAAAAAAAATACATAAAATTGACCCTTTTTATCAAAAAACTGGATTGAAAAGTGAACGACCTGTGAATGAACAGTCTGCCAAAGATTGACAGGAAATATTCAGCCCCAGTTAACTCGTTTAATATAATGCCTTTTTAAAGGTCAATGAAAGCTTATAACGGCCAAGCCTAACGCCCTTTCCGCCTATTACTTATTGATCATGGACGCTTAACCTCATAAAGTGCCTGACCTTCTCATGACAAGTACGGAAGTGTCATGAGTTGTATCACCAGTCACCGGGGTCATTAATGAAGCAAACCAACCACTTTGTCGCTGTAGAAGCCAACATTGCTGCAGGAAAGTCAACTCTACTCCCCAAACTTGCAAAAGAGCTGGGCTGGGAAGCCATTCAGGAGCCTGTGAATGACCCGGAATTTACACGCTTGCTTCAGGATTTCACAGACCATCCAAACGATGCGGGTAAGCGCATTCAGTTTCAGGAATACATTACCAATCGCAGGGCCAGCATTGTTGAGCAGTTGCCCACTGACCGCAACTATTTGATTGAGCGCTCCCTCTACTCTGACTTGATTTTTACCCAGGCGAACTTTCTGGGAATGACAACACCAGATGAGCGCTATATGCTGCATTACTGTGAAATCCAGCGGAGACTGAATGATTATCCGGTTATCAGCGCGGTCATTTATCTCAGAACCGCTCCGAAAATTGCCCATAGTCGTCTGATTGAGCGAGCAAGAAGCGCGGAAGACGGAACGCCTCTGACATACCTCTGCGACATCCATAACTATCATGAGGCCATTTTGCCACAAATCTGCCGATCAATGGGTACACCACTAATCACAGTTGACTGGGATGACTTTGGCTGTGAAAAAAACCTGGCAAAACAACTGCTGGAAGTAATTCAACCGGTCAATCCATGAAGTAAAGATCAGGCAATAAGCCTGATCTTTTTCAGTGTCTGTCAATCAGAGATCATGAAGTGGATTCTCTGGCCAGGGTGAACTGAACAACTCATTCAATAGTTGTTCATCAACCTGATCAACGGCTTTAAATTTCCACTGCGGATTTTTATCCTTCTCAACCAGGAGTGACCGGACACCTTCGCAGAAATCGCCCTTGAGCACCGTATTCACAGACAGAGCCAATTCACTCTGAAATGCCTCCTTAAGCGACATGTGCCCGGCTTTCTGTAACTGTCGATAGCTGATAGCTGCCGACAGTGGGGAGCCATTAAGTGCCGTTTTTCTGGCGGCCAGCAACCACTCATCATCGGTCTCAAGGCGATCAATGGCAGACATCACACTGGCCAGTGATGGTTGATCCATCAACCCGGCAATCAAGTCCCTGTGCTCGCGCACCTTCGAATATGGCAGCCAACCGGCACTTTTTTCCCGATATTGCTGTATCACCCCATAAACGACATCGTGGGCTTGAGAATCGCCCCAGTCTGCTTGCTGCAGAGACTCCAGAACATTGTCACGAAATGCATGATCAATAAAACGGTTAGCAAAACCGGCATAGATCGCATCAGCCGCATTAAGCCGACACCCGGTCAGCGCCATAAACAGGCCAAGCCTGGCTGGCAGATGGCTCAGGATCCAACTTCCGGCAACATCGGGATAGAGACCAATACTGATTTCAGGCATGGCCAGCTTTGAAGTATCAGTCACTATTCTGAAATCAGCACCAGCCATCAGACCGATACCGCCCCCCATCACAATACCATTACCCCAGCAGATAACAGGCTTTGGATAGGTATGGATCATGTAGTCAACACGATACTCGGTTGCAAAAAAATGACCGGGAACCTCAGGCTTGCCATCAACGATGGCCTGCCTCAGTGCCCGGACATCACCACCAGCACAAAATGCCTTTTCACCGCTGCCCTGCATAAACACGGCAACAATATCATCATTATCACGCCAATCAGAAAACTGGTTAAGCAGCAAGTCAATCATGGACTGATTTAATGCATTCAATGTTTTTTCAGTATTCAGCGTAATCAGACCAATCTTTTTATTATCCCGGGCATTCAGTTCACAAAACAGAACGTCAGCGGCCATATAAATCACCCCTCAATATCCGTTGGGAAAAGCATATGTAACTGAGTATTGATTATCAATGAAAATACCATAGAGAAATCAAAACTGCCCCAAAAGACAGGCTATTCGCTAACCGGAAGATCCTTCAGACAATCAATGGTATTGCACTCGATTCTGTCAGTCTCTTTCCGGTATGCCTTTTTGTGAGGCGCACCAAACGAACGAATAACAAGCTTTCCCTTGTTTTCCATCAGCCTTGCCAGTGCAGACTGCATATCCTGAGGCTTGAGTTTGCGAATTTCATCGGCAATTTTCACTCTATTCTCAAACTCCAGCTCGCCACTGGCAATTCCCTGCCAGAAACGACCATTACGTTCATCCATATTGTCGTCTTTCTTCAACAAGTCACCGATTAATCCCTGACGGTACTGTTCCAGCTCTTGTTCTGTCAGTGATGCCAATACCGTTTCCTGATCGTTTAAAAACTGATCTACACGGCCTTCCAGGCCAATAGGGTCCAGCTTTGGCGATTGAACAACAAAAATGACACCAGGATGTTTCTCAAAGGGACGAGGTCCGGCAAATACCACATACCCCAGCTGTTGCTCAGTTCGCAGGCTGTTAAAAAATGGATTTGCCAGCAGGCGGCCAAGCAGGGCATATCGGGCTCTTTCCCGGTTATCCGTTTCGGGAATCTGGTAATAACTGATCAACATTGAGTCATCATGCTCAATATCCATAGTCAGAACACGGTTTGCATCTCCCAACAGGTGGAATGGCAGGTCAAAGCGCTCCCGACGGTTATCATCATTCAATAATACCGACTCCACCATTGACGACAGTGTTAATGCTTCCTGTTTGCTGTGGTTGCCATAAACCAGCATTTCTATATGAATCTGCTGGTAAAAGGCACGAGCGTATGTCATCAATTGCTTAAAAGTGACCTTTTCAGCAGCGTTCAACAGAACATCATCCTCAGGATAGGCAGGATAGGTTGCCTGGCTGAGCGCATCCATACCCAATCGGTATGGCGCATGGAACTTCTTATTTTTCAGTCCCCTGACCAGTACGGCCTGCTCCTGTTCAAATGCGCTTTTCTCAGGCTTAAAGGTTTCTATTGCCTTGAGAATGTCCTCCAGTAAAACGGCCTGTTTGTCCTGATATCCGGCAAGGCTGATTAACAGTCCACGCCGACCGGCTGTTATGCTGTAATTAAGGCCCGCCTCTTTGGCCGGATAGCCATATTCATTAAGACTTCTTGTCAGCAGGGATTTATATATCTGGATCAATACATTTTCATCAGGCGTGGCTGAAGCAGCTGGTGTGGAAATCATCACCCGCACATTCCCACGGGGCATATTGAAACTGGTATCGGTCAGACTCCATACCCGTAATCCCGGTTCTTCAAGAATAACTGAGGGCTCACTGGCCGGACTGCTTTCATGCAAGTCAAGGTTACTTGCGATAAAAGGGTTAGGCTCAGGAATAGTCAGTGACTGTCTTGCAACCGGGGTTTTCAACCGTTTAACCAGATCTTCTGACAGAGCCTGAATGCTGTATTTTGTCTCAAAAAAGGGTTCAGTCTTATCGGTAGACAGATTCTGTGCAATGACCACCTGACGTAGATTTTCCGGAGTCATTCTGGCCAGATAACCAGAGATCAGCTCAGGGTCGTATGAATCATAGAGGTAATTGGCTTCAAGCAGATGTTCCGGTGGCAGGTAGTGCATTCTGGCCGCCAGTCCTGAGACGGTCTGCTGCGGATTACGGTCTTCCTGATAGCGAAAGGCCAGTTCTGCAATTTGCTGACTCTCTTCATAGAGCCATGGCTGGAGACCTTCTCTGCGAATAAGGTCAAGATAGTCAAATACCATTGCAGTGATCTCATCCACCTGGGTCAACCCTTCAGGCGTCAGCTCCATGCGCACAGTAAACTCACTGTACTCGTTGGGAAGGTCACTGCTGTAGGCGGCCAGTGAGTCAATCAGACCGTGTTCTTTCAACAGACTGTGCAAACTGCCTTTGCCCTCATAGCCAATGATTCGGGCAAGATAGCCCAGTGGCTTGATATGGTAAAAAGGCTGTGCACTGGGTACTGGAAAACTTAAAGACAGAACCCGGGTATCCTTTAAAGGCACAATATTAATCCGGGCCTGAAGCTCATCCCGTGTGTATGGCTGTTTACCAATGGCCAGGTCAGGTTTTGCACCTGATGGCACCGCCGAAAAAGAGGTATTTACCCACTGCTCAAGGGTGTCCAGTGGCTCTTTTCCATAAACAACAACGCCCATGTTGGAAGCAACATAATATTGGTCGTGAAAATCCTTTAACGACTGCCAGAGCTGACCGTCACGATCATTTAGAGTATCAAGACTGCCTATATTAAACCGGCTCTTCGGATGATTCGGATTCGACGTTGCATTAAGCGCCATGAACAGGCGCCAGCCATCCTCCCTGGCGTGCAGCCGATATTCTGAATCTACCGCATTTATTTCACGCTCTACGTAGTTCGGATCCAACCTGGGCGCAATAAAAAACTGGGCAAGTCGATCCAGTGCCGACTGCAGCTGGCCGCTGTTAATATCAAAATAGTAGTTAGTGCGTACATCTGCAGTATAAGCATTACTGCTGCCACCATTGGCACGAATAAATTCAGAGTAACTGTCTACGTCCGGGTACTTTTCCGTACCCATAAACAACATATGTTCAAGAAAGTGGGCAAGCCCAAGACGGTCATCAGGATCCTGGTAACTACCAACATTAACATCGACAGCGGCAGCAGACTTGTCGGTATCCGGATCCGAGATCAGCAGCACCTTCAGGCCATTATCCAGAGTGATATGGCGGTAATCACGGTCATCAGCAGGACTTTTTATCACGTCTCCCGGGGTCACAAGGGCTTCTCTCTCCGTCGTCATTGAACAACCTGTTATTGAAACCATGGTTAGTACTCCAGCAACCATTGACACCAGTTTTTTTAACATATCAGCTTTTACTTTCCGAAACATCATATAATCTTTTGATCCATTCTGTTCTGTTCGGCTTGCTGGCATCCTGTTGAAGCTAAGACGTTAACAGAAACAAACCAGGGTTAGAGCCAATCAGCAAATTACCAAGTCAGGAAACAATCAGGGAGTTCTGGCAAATCACCAACTATCCATCTTTTTTCACATCACTCAATCGAGGTAATGAGTGTCAGCATGGCGCATCTTTATGTGAACTACAACCGTTATACTATGTCCTCGCAGCTCATGGCCCTGGTACTTATCAATAGTCAGGATGCGTCAGGCAAAACGCATCGCTGAACACTGTCAAGAATGCAGTGTCGCGGTTAAAATAAGAAGACATTTAGAAGACATTTAATAGTACAGTGCCGCCATGGATATCAGCCATTTAAGAGAAGAGTACACTCAGGCAGGACTCAGCCGGGAAAACCTGGGAACAAGCCCTTTTGACCAGTTTGAGCTCTGGTTTGAGCAGGCCCGGCATGCGCAGCTTGCCGAACCCAATGCCATGAGCCTTGCTACCGTTTCTTCATCCGGTATTCCATCCCTGAGAACGGTACTCCTCAAGTATTTCGACCCGTCTGGCTTTGTCTTTTTCACCAATTACAGCAGTAATAAAGCCAGAGATATTACCGGCAATCCCCACGTTGCCATTATGTTTCCCTGGGTTGCCCTTGAACGACAGGTTGTCATTCAGGGCAAGGCAGAAAAAATTTCAACATCTGAATCACTGCGGTACTTTACCAGCCGCCCTCATGGCAGTCAGCTCGGCGCCTGGGTATCACATCAGAGTTCGGTAATTACCGGGCGCAAGGTTCTGGAATTGAAGCTTGAAGAGATGAAACGTAAATTCAGGGAAGGTAAAATTCCTTTACCGGATTTCTGGGGTGGCTATCGCGTAGTGCCGGAAAAGATTGAATTCTGGCAAGGTCGGCCAAACCGCCTTCACGATCGTTTTCAATATACCCGGTTGTCCGCAGATAAGGACTGTGACTGGCAAATCGATCGCCTTTCTCCCTAACCCGTCAGGTGACTTTTTTATGAGTACATTATGAGTAAAGAAACCGCTGCAAGAATCGCCGTAAGGGATGCGCTTATTCAACTGGTAGAACTGAATCGTTCATTTCGGGAATCCATTGAATCTGACCATGGCTTACCTGTCTGGATCATGGAAACGGAACCCGAAGCCACAAACCAACATGCCCTGGCAGCGGCCATTGCCACTCGACTGACCTATATCGAAGCACAGAACAAACAGGAAACCGCCCGCTTGACCGGATTGGTCGGTGTTTCCGGGCAGACCCTACAACTGGGTGAACAACTGAACCTCTGTCGTGATCAGTTTAAAAAAGCGATAGCTGACTTTCGCAAGCTATTTGGCGACAGTATAGAGGCCATTGAACAGGCATCCGATGATTTGCGTGATGGCGTACTGGGTGGGCTTCAGGTCAAGCATCTGCACTTTGTGCAATGTTACCGACAACTCAAGCTCTTTGCGGAGCCCCCCAGTCGGGTTGGTTTCAGCTGGGCTGCCAGTCACAGCGGAACGGTCAGGCTGACCGCCGAAGAAGCGATTGACCATTTCAGGAAGAAATACATAGCCTCTGTCGCCGTTAATGACGACATTTGCCTTCTGGAGAAGATGCCTGCCGAAGAAGTGGTGGTGATCAAGCGCATACTGGCTCCCCACCTGAGGGCTAATATTACCTGGCCCAGAGATATCCAGATGCTCAGGCAGGTGGACCCGGCACTGAAAAAACAGTATCCGGCACAGATTAACTCTCCCCTACCCCTGTTCATTCAGCTGAAGCCGGGAGAGCCGTTACCGGAGTTTAACAGAATCCGCCCCTTTGACCCGTCTGCCAGACAGGAAAGACTGCAGCGCAGTGACGCTCGTCTGGTCAAGATTAACGACAATCCCCATTCAAGGATCTACCGCTATGCATGACGCTCAGGCTTCTTTTTCTTTGAGATAAGCTTCCAGATCCGTACAGCCGCCAACGTACTGCTGACCATGAAAAATCTGGGGAACCGTTTCAACTTCCCTGCCGACGGTTTTGGACAGGTCAGCCTTACTGATCCCCTCTTCGTAGATATCAACGTATTTGAAAGGCAAACCTTTCGACTCCAGCAGCTGCCTGGCACGTACACAGAATCCACAGCCAGGACGGCCAAACACAGTAAACCGATCCATTATTTTTGCTCCATCAGGTTCACAGGAAAGCACCCAGCTGGTTCAGATCAGCGCAGACCAAATGGGTATGAACCAGGCACTATAACGCTAATGGCCTGACAAGTGCAGCCTGTTTTGAACAGAAATCAGCTCTCTCAGACAATGCCGGGCCTGCTTTTCTCCAGAAAAATTGCAGGCCTCAACCACCTGATGCCAGGAGTGGTTTTGAATCACCCGACTGACAAGCAGCCTTGCCTGCGCAGTATCTGTTCCACCAGCCCCAAGTATTCGAAAGGCCACTCTTTTGATGACATCAATGCAATTCTCATATTGCCTCTGCCCCTCGGTGAAAGACACCAGCTCACGCTGATGGTCGCCGGACAACGCAAAATACTCACTGCTCCGGATTATCGGTCCCATCATGGCAAGGATGGCAGCAACCACCTCAGTATCAAGCTCTTTGAGTTCATCCATCAATAACCACTGAAGCTGGAACAGGCATTTCTTATGGGCCTTATGAACCAGGCGTTCTGCAGGGAGCGATAATGGCTTGAGCATCATGACTGAATGGGTACCACTGGCAGCGTCTCTCGACAAACCAACCCGCACTGGCACATAAGAAGCATTGTCCCAGAACTTCAGAAGGTCATCAGTGGCGCCAAACACTGTTCCGAGGTAATCAATGGGCTTACAGGAGGCATCCTGCTGGAGTTTATCCAGCATTGTTCTACCCAGACCCATTCTCTGACAATCCGGGTGAACCGCGATTCTGATTACCCGGAGTCCTTCCAGAAAGATGGCTTCCGGTAAGCCCAGATGGTTACTCAGTGACTGCGGCAGCAGGTGACCGCGGACCCGGCGCCTGCCCAGCCAGATATCATCTGCCAGAAAAGGCTCAATGCCACCTTCTCTCGCTGCCAGAAGCACAGAAACCAACCGTTCCTTCCGATCAAAAAGACCGTATACCTCCATATTCCCGCCATCCAGAAGATGGCGAAGGTCAAATGGCCGTGTCTGGTAATGAGCCAGTACCAGCAAACCAAATATCTGACTTAACAAGTCTTCATTGAACAATAATTCTTCAGCGGATATCTGCCGGAAAGTACATTGCTCCGAATGGATACTTTCAGGCTTATCAATCACCGTCGGCACGGCATTCAGTAGCAGTGCCCTGAATACAAAACTCTCCAGAGGATCTTCCGGCTGCCAGCGAACCGGCTCTGTCATTCTCAACCCGTGCCACTGAGGTGTTTTGCTATCCAGAACTTTCCTGAAGCGTATGGCAAAACCCCGTCCGGTTCCTTCGTAACCATGAATGGTGGTGGCATAAACAATTCGACTGTAGTGAGCCAGCATTTTTTCCAGCAAGGGTGTGGGAATGGCTGCCGCCTCATCAACCAGCAACAGCTGTGTTGCCGGCAGCGTCTGGACCAGGTCATCTGGAGCGATAAACTGAAGCCTGCCTGAAAGAGCGGCATGACGTTCACCCAACACGTTACCGGCATGCTGAAAGACTATATCTGCTGCACTTCTCGAGGGAGCAGTGATGGTTATATGCTCAACACCTGCCAGCAACAGCTGTGCTGCCGCGATGCCGAGGGATGCACTTTTACCTCTGCCCCGATCAGCCGTCAGCACCAGCGGGCGACGACGGTGTCCACGAAACACCTTATGTATTCCCCGGACCGCCAGCATTTGTGATCGGGTTTTACAGGGCGCAGTGACCGCCTCCTCCGTTTCTCCATGTGTTTTTTTACCAAGATTATCTTTAACCGCCTGAATCCGTAATACTCCGCTCTGAGTCAGTAGAGATAACTGATCGGAGGTTTTAATAATTTGAGACAGGCGCTGCAGATATCTTCCGGAAACATCCTCAATTTGTTGAGGATAAACCAGCATACGACGATGTTCAGGATCATGGAAATATTGCCATTGATCCAATGCGGGTGTTAACAGCACCATAAGACCACCGGCACATAACGTACCACTGATGGCACCAAACGCATCGACATCAAAGCCTGCATGGGCATTAAAGATAATGTTCCGATGCTCTTTGCCTAACCGGGATAGACATTTTTTTGCAGCGATAACCTCTATACCAGAGGGTACAAAATTAGAGAAACCTTCTCCAATCAGAAGAACAGATTCCCCTGCCAGGGCCAGTACCATTTCAACCACTTGAGTCTTACACCAGTCCGCATCGCCTGCACATACCAGCAGATGCCGGTGGCCAGACTTCCTGGCAGCTGATTTTAACGATCGGGCCAGTTCACAAGGGGTAGAAATGGTCTGTTTACGCATGGATATCAGGAAGCCTCAGGCTCGATTTCAGCTGAGTTCCCACCCTCTTTCACAACATACGCTTTATTGATAATGACCGGGTCTACGGGTACATCACCGTGTGGGCCACGATAACCCGTCTTCACTCTGGCAATACTGTCTACCACATCCATTCCTTTGACGACATGACCAAACACGGCATAACCTGCCTTGTAGGGCATGCCATTGAGGAATTCATTGTCTTTCAGATTGATGAAAAACTGGGAGGTCGCACTGTCAGCGATCTGGGTTCTGGCCATGGCAATGGAGCCGCGACTGTTTTCCAGTCGCTGATGCAGCAGCGACTCGTTTTTGATAGGAGCGCGGGTTGCCCGCTGGTTCATGTCCGGCGTAAAGCCTCCCCCCTGGATCATGAAATCATTAATCACCCGGTGGAATACCAGTCCGTTGTAAAAGCCACTTTCAACATAGTCGAGAAAGTTGTTGACGGTAACGGGAGCCTCTTCGGGCGCCAACATCAAAACAATATCTCCCTTGCTGGTTTCCAGAACCACCTGGAGCGCTGCCATCTTCCTGGCGTTCCTGGTGATGTCGGGTGTCTCTGTTGCTGCACCACTGGCCAGGGCTGCACCACTGGCCAGGGCTGTCATAAAAAGGATGGCGCTTCCAAGCAACCAGTTTCGCATCGGACGCATTGATTCTCTCCAAAGCAGAAAAAGTTAAAACCACTTTATGCTATACAAATGGATAGACAGTAAATGCTCTGAAGCAAGAAAAAAAGCCTATTTGGCATTTGCCGGTTTTTGACAGGGAAATCAGCAAAAGAAATGCGTGAGGGCTTGCAAATAGAGTCCGTTAAGGTAATATACCTCCCGCCTGAAGGGACGAACAGAATACTTTTCAACCCTTCTTGTGTCGGAGCGTAGCGCAGCCTGGTAGCGCACCACAATGGGGTTGTGGGGGTCGGAGG
>NZ_JAHHPP010000066.1 GCF_024606265.1 Endozoicomonas sp. SESOKO1 | reverse complement strand
AACAGAAACGTTCTTGAGCGATCAAGAACCCTCGCCTTTATGCCCTTCGGGTGCGATAGGGCGGGGAGTGTCAGAGCGCTATCCCTAATTAGACAGCGCCCGTAAGGCCAGCCAAGAATGTTAAGACGATCCTTCATTAACTTCTCACAACGAGTGAGCCGCAACCCGTATGTTTCACTGGGGCTACTGCTGATCACCCTGATCTGCAGCATTGTATTCTCCCCTATCGTCATGGAGCACCAATCCATTGGGGCAACGATATTTTCCTGCCTGATGATTGCCAGCCTGGTTCTGTCCCTCGGGTCACTAACGGAATACAGCCCAAAAACCCGCCTGTGGTTGCAAATCACCGGCACTACTATCGTTATACTCAGGGGAATCGTTGAATTCCCAAACCAGCCACACTGGTTACACTTCTTCGCCTTAATTGCCAGCATGCTGTTCCATCTGGGCATGATGTTGATGCTAATCCGGCACCTCTTCAGCGTTAAGCCTCAGGCAGAAAAATTATTGGCGGCTATCAACTTCTATTTATTGACGGGCATCACGTTCAGCTATCTTTATTTGTTGGTTAACCTGTTTACCCCAGGTGCATTCGATCTTGCCAGCCAGGGTATTTCCAGCTGGCCGGATTATCTCTATTTCAGTTTTGTTACCCTGACTACTCTGGGTTATGGTGACATCCTGCCCCTCAGCCCTCTGGCGCAGAGCCTGGTATCTCTCGAAGCCATTGTGGGTGTGCTGAGTCCGACGGTAATGATTGCCCGCTTTGTTGGGAAATAATGCAAAAATCAGCATTGGTTTTGATAGCAGCGGATAAATTGCTATAACATCACTGCTCTCTCATTATATCGGCCAGCATCAAATAGCGGTCACTGTCATGGAGTCCACTCAGCAAATGGTCCGGTATCATCTCAAGTCCATTCATGGCCCCCAGGAGAACACCTGTCAGAGCGGCCCTGGCCATATTGTTACCACCCCCGTTAATGGCCGATAAAACACCCTGTTCAAATTGATCAGGGTAACGGTGCATCAGGTAGTAAGCACAGGGAAGCACATGAATAAGCTGGCAATCCATGCCATACACCTGACTGATATGAAGGGCAGGTTCTATACGAACCGTCTCCGGTTGCCAGGCCACCTGCCCATTTCCCGGAGTCAGGAGATGGTCGTAACGCTGTATTGCAGACATCACCTCCGGGCGTTTTGCCATACCCGTTAAAAAAGCTGGCAATTCAGTCAGGGGAATGCCGTTGACCATGGCCTGAACCACCAGGGCAAATACCAGCGTATTCTGCCGTATAAAAGGTTCACGATAGAATGTCTGCAGCAGTTTTTCAGCAGCGTCTGTCAGAGCCACCGGATCATCAATAGCCAGAGCCAACAGAGCAACAAACTGTGCTCCTTCCGTAGTGTCACAACACGAAGCAATCCGGGGATCCCCCCAGTGCAACCCGGTTCGGCGCACCCTGATCAGATCCACCATTAATTCATCCGTATACCGTCCTGAAAAAGACTCACCGGATAATGGCGCAAAGAAATCGTCAAGCCGCTCAAGAAAGTCTGTCAGTACAAAGCCATCACAGCTGGCCAGAGACTCAAGCAGCAATACGATGACCTGACCCGTCTGGGAAAGATCTCCGGCCCTGACCCCCTGCTCATAACGGAAGTGACTTATATTGGCAAAACTATGGCTACCATTAGCCGCAGGGTCCTGGTAGGTATCAATCCAGGGGCCATGATCCTGTGCCAGTTGATCAAGGTTATAATACCACTGGGTTCCAACGCCCAGGGCATCACCAATCAGCAAGCCAGCCACTCCCCCCTTTACCCGGCTAAGCTTATCAATGTTTTGAGGGTATGATCTGACGTTAGATATTGATGTCGAAGTCATGGAAAGCCCACTTTTCAAACCATATACACCCTTTGAACATAGTTGAATTTATGGGCCGTAGCGGCCTGTTTGCCTGGGTTAACGCAGGCGCATTCAGGACATTGCCCCTCAGGTCAACCTATACGAATATATACGACTGTTTAATTACAGTAGTCAGAGTATTGTTTACTGAAGTCCACACTGTTTAAATGAGAATAAGCCCATGGAATCCGTACACGGTCATAATGTACTGAATCTGATCAAGGAACAGGAAGTTTCGCTGAGCAAAGAGGCACTCCTCACTAGAATCTCAGCAGAATTTGGTAAAGAAGCACGGTACCACACCTGCTCCTCACGTGAATTAACAGCTGAAGAACTTGTTGATCAATTTATTGGAAAAGGTAAGCTGATCGAAACTGGTGAAGGCATCCAGTACAAAGGTTGCAATTGCCATTGCCACTAAAAATGCCCGTCTCACAGGTGTTTTTATCTTTCTTTTGTCTGATTATTCAAGTAGAAACAAAAACCGGTCACAAGAACCGGTTTCAAAATTTTATTGTTGTTGCCTGTCTCATCTTCGTGGCCTTATTGTCACCTCCCCCGCGACATAAAAGCCTTTTCTGGAGAAATCCCCCTTCTCTTTTCTCCTTCAGGCGTACGACATAATACGTATTGTTTTTTGAACCCATATTGATCTGCATCAACATTACATCATCATTTACAAAAGCTCCTGCTTGCTTCAGGTTAAACTCCGTTTTTATTGAGTTATCGAGCGAATGATGCATGGCCCTGAAAGCAAGGATCTACAAAGCAGGTATTAATGTAGCTGACATGAACCGTCACTATTATGCAGACCATGATTTAACCATTGCCCGCCACCCATCGGAAAATGATGAACGGGCAATGTTGAGACTGATGGTCTGGTTACTCCATGCTTCAGGGGAGCTTCAGTTTACCAAAGGCATCAGCACTGATGATGAGCCTGATATCTGGCAGAAAAATCTCAGTGGTGAAATAGAAACCTGGATAGAGCTTGGCCAACCCGATGAAAAGCGCATCAGGAAAGCCTGCGGACGGGCAAAAAAGGTTTATATCTATAACTATGGCGGACGCAGTTCTGATATCTGGTGGCAGCAATATCATGATAAAGTACAGCGGTTTGATAATTTGTACATTTATCGAATTCCTGCAGAGGGTAACGAACTGGTAAGGCTGATTGATAAAACCATGAAACTGCACTGCATTATACAGGATCAGCAGGTCACCATTGGCAATAATGCTGACAGTATCACCGTTGAGATCTCACAGCGCTTTCCAGATTAATGATGCCAGGATATTTATACCCGGATATTTATAACTAGCGCCGTCGATTGATTAACCACAAGAGTAATGACTGTCTTGAATGGTTAACTTCCCTGTGAAGAGGCTACGATTCTACCTTTAATTTAAAGGCACAATTTCAAGCCAGAAAGACGGCATTGCTCCCGGATCCAGCGAATGGTCATAAGTACCAATGGAAATGTTGAAACGGAGTCGTGATTCGGCAATCCCCTGCTCCTTTAAGTACTGCGTAATAGTATCTTGCAAAATTTCCATTTTGTTCTGCCATTCATCCAGTTCTGTCAGGGTATCGGGTACCTTGCTGTGAATGATCAGCAGTGCATTCATTGATGGGTCAACATTCATGTTTGCAACAAATGAGATCAGGTCAGCACTTTTTTCAATCCCGGAGTCACCGGATGCAAGCCTGAGAATACGGCTGCCGGTTCCCCTTTCAGCTGCACTTTCCACCTCATAGTCATGAGGCTTAAAGATATCTACCAATGTATAAATGCGACCATTTCCGCGCCTGACCGCGTAGATCGCATAAAAAGCATTCAGTTTTTTCCCGATATAAAATGCCTGTTCTTTATCCTGACCATAGAGCGTTGAAATATCGAAGACATCGTTAGCCCAGAAATTACTGGCACCACAGGAAAAACTGCGACATTCGAACAGCGTCTCAACGCCCTCGGCACGCATCAGACTGACATAAAACTCATAGCCCTGGTTACTGCTATGTCCAGGCGGCAGGAAGTAGAGATTTCTGGTCAGATGTCCGTCCAGCCACTGAGCACCGTCAGAGGTAACAACACCGTTGACCCGCTTCATCCGATTGGTAATGACCGGATGGTTCTTACGGCTCTCATCGACAGAAAGCTCTATACGGGCATTAGGGTAAGCTGGAAGTCCCGATGCATATGTCGAAAGAGCAAGTACCAGACAAAGTAAGGTACTGATTATTTTGCAGGTAATGGTTAAAGAGAACGATTGAAGAGTCTTCAGTAGACCCGGGATATCTACAATCACTTTATTCATGAAACGCAATCCAAGGCTTCCCCCATCGGCTTTTCAGACTATCATAATTTGCTTCCCAAAACAGAGTTAACTAAATTGGCAATAGCTTCCACCTGGTCATCCATATGAAGATGATGATTTCCGTTCATCGGGTGAAAGTGAATGTTTGGAAGCTGCTCCTGACACAGGGTAATAGCATCACTGATCGCACCACTATCAACATAGACCATATGGGCAGGGCAGGTTATCTGCCGGGGAAATGCCAGGCTCTGCTCCAGGGAAAAACGGGTAGGTGATCCCTGCTTTAACCGGGGATCAGCCGTCCAGATCCAGTCGTCTCCATCCTGGATAATGGAACGATCCACCAGCAGTTCAGAAGATTGCCTGGAAACTTTGAACTGGCCCATGGCCCTGGCCCGGACTGCCTGTTGTTTTGATCGATAGCGGGTCACTGGCAGTTGATCAGCCGGTGTTCTGCGTTGATTGATATAGTCCGCCAGAGCTTTAGGGGCATCTTCAGGGTTTCTTGGCCAGGGGAACAGCCCATCAATAGCGACCAGGCCGGTAACCTGATCTTTCAGAACGGAACCCGCTGCCATGGCACTGACCACACCGCCCATGGAATGCCCCAGCAAACCAAACCGCTCAAGTTGCAATGACTCAGCGATATAAACAAGATCTTCAACATAGTGCCAGACATCATAACTGAACCACGGCGGACGATGTTGAGAAAGGCCATGACCGGCCTGGTCCACGGCGATCAGCCTTATACCCTCTAATGCTGTCGCCATTGGCGTGAAACTGGCCGCATTATCAAGCCACCCATGAAGGGCGATAACCGGAGCACCCTGAGGATCCCCCCACTCCAACGCAGCAAATGTTAAATGCGGTGTTTGAATGCTCAGCTCCCTTGGATGCATCGAAGACTCCTTGCAATTCAAAGTAATGACCCTTTAGGAAAAAAGAAGTAACGCCAAATGGCTGACCATTGAAATCACAGCCAATCTCACAGAAAACCCACGAATATTAACACAAGGAAGCAACAAAAAAATAAGCTTCAACAAGAAGTTATGAATCAGACCAAGGAGAGAGTCTTGGTCATCGCAACCGCGATTACGTTTCTTGAGGTGCTTGAGGTGCTTGAGGTGGATGTGTTCTTCAAGCAGCTCGGGCAGCTTGAGCTGCTCGTTATCATATTTAGAAGGCGGAATTTGTATAACGTCTGGTCTTTCGCTTTTTTTCTATAAATAAGAAACCTTCAACATCATTTACGTGTCGTACCTTTAATCTTTCAAATAGGATATTTTCAAAATGACCCCAGTAATTTCAATTCAACACACACTTGAGCAATTTTCAAAGACTGATGGTGTTAATGCATCTATTCGCCTGAATAACGGAGAACTCAAAACCGGTCTCCCTAAAGGTAATTGGTTAAACAGTTTGGTCTGTTGTTCAAATCCTGAACGTTCCGAAAGCGAGTATATACAACAGAAGCAAGCCGCTGTTGATTTCATGAACCAGCGCTCTGAAATAAAATTGGAAGCAAGAGAAATAACTGTAGGACAAGCTCAACTTCAATTAAATCCGCCGAAGTCTGACGAAGAGTTTATTCAATCTCTGACTGAAGGTCGGTTCAATATTGGAACTGCTGCAGGCCGAAAGCTGTTTACGCACTATCTGGAACAAAAACTTGCTTCTGAATCTCAAACTCCTACTGATATGCTGGGTGAAATCGACAAACTGATTAACAATATCGACAGAAAAAATTTACCAGCAATAGAATTGGCATCTCAGTGGTTAACAGAAAAAATAGTGGAGCACTTGGCAAAAACATCTGACTATCAAGATTCCTTAAATGCACGCCTGGAATCAGGTGATTCTGATTTTCTACCTGATTATTTCAAATCGGTCAAAATGGTTGATCAGTTATCCAGTAGTCAGTTGATTACATTAAAAGAGATACTGGAGAAAAAAGGGCAGTCAACCTCAGATCCGATCTACCGGCAAGTATTATTCCGACTGTCTAAACCAGAGCAACAAATGGAACTTAAAAGCAAAATGATAGATGAACGGAATAAAGATTTGGAAAATTTAACGATAAAGCTTGAAGGAACAAGACAAAGATTGAGCCAGCGGCAGCAAAGTGTTGATAATTATGAGAAAGAAATGGAAACAATGAACCCTGCAGATATAACGGAAGCCCTTTGGGTAGGGTATGTTCGCATCGATATTGAAGAGTTGAAAAAGAAAATTTCTATGCTTGATCGCTGGATGGGATGCATAAACAACCAACTGGAATGTTTAGCAAAACCGCAAATACTTATGCAATCATAAAAGTGAAAAGCGTTGAATTCTACCACTTTGAAGTGGTAGAAATCTTATCTCACGCAGCACCATCCCCAGGCTTTGGCTCAAACATAGGAGGAAGCAAAGGCATCGTCATAGCCTGATGTACCAGCGACATAATATCCATCTCACAAAGGCGATGAAGAACCGTAATATCGTCCAGTACATAATACAATGGCTGCAAAATATCGATCCGATAAGGGGTTCTCAGTGCTGTCAGTGGATCAAAGGCTGTTCTGACGGGAATATCACTATCCAGGGCATAGGCTGTTTCACCATAGCTGGATAGAATTCCACCGCCATAGATACGCAACCCCTGGGAGGTATTCAACAAACCAAACTCAACAGTCATCCAATAAAGCCTGGCAAGGTATACCCTTTCTTCCTTGCTGGCAGCCAGGCCGAGCCTGCCATAGAGTTCTGTAAAGTCAGCAAAATCCTGATTGGTCAGTAAAGGACAGTGACCAAATATTTCATGGAAAATATCCGGCTCCTGAAGATAATCCAGCTCTTCCCTGACCCGGATAAAGGTAGCAACAGGGAATTGTTTGTCGGCTAAAAGCTTAAAAAAACGATCAAAGGAAATCAGCGCGGGTACTCTGGCAACCCCCCAGCCGGTTTTATCATTAAGCACCTGGTTTATTTCATCCAGCTGCGGGATTCGCCCGGACGGCATGGCCAGCTCTTCAATGCCGTTCATGTATTCATCACATGCCCGACCTTTCAATAAATCAATCTGCCGGTGATACAGAATACTCCAAGTTTCATGCTCCTCATCTGTGTATTTAATAAAGCCCGATTGATCAGGCGTTCTTGCCTGATATTTGGATGACTTCATATATACTCTCCCCGACCTTGTAGGCAAGGTAATGAATAAGCTACTACCCCACCAGATTGAAGGTTCATTCCCTGAAAAGCCCTTTAATAAAACGATAGGCTAACAGCGATTATGCCGGATCCATGATTGCAACAGACTGCTTGATTATCAATCAGTTGGCTCAGAGAAAAAGCTACAACACCCCCCTTCTCACCTGATCCCTTTCCATACTTTCAAAGAGCGCGGTAAAGTTACCTTCACCAAAACCTTCATCTCCCTTGCGCTGGATAATTTCAAAGAAGATCGGGCCAATGGCAGTTTCAGTGAAAATCTGTAACAGCAACCCACCATCCTCCGTAGGCGCCCCATCCATGAGGATGGCACTGGCTTTGAGCTGATCAACATCTTCATGATGCCAGGGCAGTCTCTCCGAAAGCATCTCATAATACGTGTCAGGCGGTGGTGTCAGAAAGGCAGTTCCATTGGTACGCATCGCGGGTACCGATTGATAGATATCTTTGGAGTACAGTGCAATATGCTGAATACCCTCGCCATTATACTGGTGCAGAAACTCCTCAATCTGACTCTTGTCATCAGAAGACTCATTGATAGGAATTTTGACCTTGCCACAGGGACTGGTCATCGCTTTGGATTTCAATCCCGTCAACTTGCCTTCAATGTCAAAATAACGAATCTCACGGAAGTTAAAAATATCCTCGTAGAAAGCTGCCCACTTATCCATATTTCCGCGCTGAACATTATGGGTAAGATGGTCAATAAACGAAAGGCCGACACCTTCAGGTTTCTGATCAACGCCCTCGATAGGAACGAAATCGACATCATAAATCGAACCATTGTCACCATATCGGTCAACCAGGTAAATCAGGCTGCCACCAATACCCACAATGGACGGGATATTGAGTTCCATGGTACCACTCTGGGTTGGTCCGGGTTCACAGCCCAGTTGAATCGCCCTCTCATAGGCAAAAGCAGCATCTTCTACCCGAATGGCAAATGCACAGGCACAGGGACCATGCTCACGGGCAAACTGCTGGGCAAATGAGCCAGGTTCGCTATTAACGATAAAGTTAATTTCCCCCTGGCGATATAAGGTCACCTCTTTAGATCGATGGCGCGCCACCGGGACAAATCCAAACTGTTTAAAAAGGTTGTGCAGTGAAAACGGATCGGACGCGGCGTATTCGATAAATTCAAACCCATCGGTTCCCATCGGGTTCGTGCTGGTAATCTTTGACATTTTGTTCGTTGTCATGCTTCGTCCTCTTTTTCATTCCAGCCACAGTATAGAAAGAGTATACGTTTGGCCTGATGCAAAAGCCTTGCGATCTACAGCCTCTTTACGCAAGATGATACAACAGGTTTGCATCAAATGAATTGGCGAAGCCATCAAACTGGGCTTACACTACCTCAGCAAGCATCCAGACCACCCGTTTTGCAGGGTTCCTGCCAATATTCGACTGAAGCACTGATTGCCGGAGGTTGCTATTGGAAGAGGAGCGTTTTCCCGGCCAGAGAAGATGACTGATCTGCGTATTTCTGAATTGAAAAGAAGTGCTGCCAAACAGTAACGAGGGATCGGATGATGAGCAGAAATGTATTGGATACTTACGACATAAGGCTTTTGTCTGCACTCCAGCAGGATGATGCGCAATCCCTGCAATGTCTTGCAGAGCTGGTCAACCTTTCTGCATCGCAGTGCTCCCGCCGCATCAGTCGGCTGAAAGCAAAAGGCTATATACAGAAACAGGTGACGTTACTGAACCCACAGGCTGTTGGTCTTGATGTGGAAGCCTTTGTCACTGTCTCTCTGGATAATCATACCCCGGATTCTGCAACCCACTTCAAAGAGGCTATTCTGACCATGCCTCCGGTTATGGAGTGTCACGCCATCACTGGCAGTGATGGTGACTATCTATTGAAAGTTGTCGCCAGAAATCAACAGGCACTCTCTTTTTTCCTGATGGAAGAGCTGATGAAGATTCCCGGCGTCAGCCAGATCAGAACCGCGCTGGCTCTCTCTGCCATTAAATCCACTACGGCACTGCCGCTCAGCTTATAGAGGGTTTTATGGAGTTCCCGATGAAGTTTACCCTGGTCGGCACCGGCAGCGTGAAAGGGTGCCCGGTTTATGGATGTGACTGCCCTGCCTGCATCAGAGCGGTCATGGACCCTTTTCTCGCCCGCCGACCGGCTTCCGCTACCCTGGAGTCCGACGGTGAGGTGATTCTTATTGATGCAGGTCTAACGGATATTGAAGAGCGTTTTCCCCCGGGTTCCCTGAAGCATATTATGCTGACTCATTACCATATGGATCATATTGTCGGCTTATTCAGTCTTCGCTGGGGAAGTGGCCTGAGGATATCCGTGACCGGACCGGACACGTCGGACGCACCGGCAGAGCTGTTGAAACATTCCGGCATTCTTGATTTTTCCCGGACCGTTTCGCCGTTTGCACCCTTTACTGTCAACGGTGTCAGGGTAACCCCTGTTCCCCTGAGCCATTCACGCCCAACAATGGGCTATGCTTTTCATCGTAATGGCAGGACGCTGGCCTATCTGACGGATACTCTGGGACTGCCGGTTGAGACCCTCCACTTTTTTGCAGGCAATCCGGTAAATGTCATGATTATTGACTGCAGCTACGCTCCGGACATGACAGATGCGCCCGGAGCGCATAACAGCCTGAACGATGTCCTGGAGCTGCACCAGAGGATACAACCATCGCGCACTATTCTCACCCATATTGGTCATGAGTTAGATAACTGGATGAATACCAATCCGTTACCCAAAGATATTGAAGCGGGACACGATGGACTGGTAATCACCCTTTAAACTGGTCCCATGTTCTCTGAGTGAAATCTTATGTGATCCTCAATAAACGTGGCAATGAAATAATAGGAATGATCATAGTGCGCCTGCATCCTTATGGTCATTGGATATCCTGTGTCTGCAACGGCTTTTTTTAATGCATCCAGGTGCAACTGTTCGTGCAAAAAAGCATCACTGCTGCCCTGATCCACCAGCGCAGGAATGGCTTGAGACGAGGTTTTCAGCAACTCGCAGGCATCATAGTTTTTCCATTGCTCACGATCATTGCCAAGATAGCCCATAAATGCTTTTTGTCCCCATGGCGCATTGACCGGATTGCAGATCGGGCTGAAAGCAGACACCGATGAGTAACGGTCAGGATTTCTCAAAGCAATCACCAGCGCACCGTGACCGCCCATGGAATGACCGGCAATACTGCGTTTATCATTCACCGGGAAATTGTGTTCAATAAGTTCTGGTAGTTCAGAAACCACATAATCATACATTTGATAGTGCTGACGCCATGGCTGCTGGGTAGCATTGACATAGAACCCGGCACCAAGCCCGAAATCATAGGCAGAATCAGGATCATCCGGAACATGATCCCCCCTGGGACTGGTATCCGGTGCAACAATTGCAATTCCCAGCTCTGAAGCAACACGTTGAACACCTGACTTTTGCATAAAGTTCTCATCGGTACAGGTCAGCCCGGACAACCAGTACAGAACGGGGACCGTTTTATGCTGACTTTCAGGAGGCAGGTAGATGGCAAAACGCATGTTGCAGTTAAGGATTTGTGAGTCGTGGGTGTACTGCTTATGCCAGCCACCAAACAGCTTATTACTGCTGATATTCTCCAAAGACATAGACCTTGCTCAGTAAGGGACGGACTCTACTGAAAAAACAGGAAAGCCAGACGAAAAGAAAATACCTGATGGCGCAGTTATTGCCGGTAATGGATCACAGAGCGAATACTTTCCCCCTTATGCATCAAATCAAACGCCCTGTTGATCTCATCCAAAGCCATGGTATGGGTGATAAAATCATCAAGCCTGAATTCACCCGCCAGATATTGCTCAACAATGCCCGGCAACTCAGAGCGACCTTTCACCCCTCCAAATGCGGATCCACGCCAGACACGCCCGGTCACCAGCTGGAATGGACGGGTGGCTATTTCCTGGCCAGCACCCGCGACGCCGATGATAACCGACTCTCCCCAGCCTTTGTGACAGCACTCAAGTGCAGAACGCATAACATTAACATTGCCGATACACTCAAAGGAAAAGTCAACACCACCATCGGTCATCTCGATAATCACGTCCTGAATCGGCTTATCAAGCAATGTTGGATTGACACAGTCAGTAGCACCCAACTTGCTGGCCAGTTCAAATTTTTTTTCATTAATATCAACCCCGATAATCCTGCCAGCACCAGCCATTCTGGCTCCAATAATGGCCGATAAACCAATACCGCCAAGACCAAAGACTGCAACGGTGTCCCCGGGCTGTACCTTTGCGGTCTTTAATACGGCCCCCATACCGGTAGTGACCCCGCACCCCAGAAGACAGACTTCTTCCAGTGGCGCATCAGGGCGGACTTTTGCCAGGGAAATCTCCGGCAACACGGTATACTCGGAAAATGTTGAACAGCCCATGTAGTGATAAATGGGCTGACCATCCTGGTAAAATCGGGTCGTACCATCGGGCATCAGCCCCCGTCCCTGGGTTTCACGTATTTTCTGACAGAGGTTGGTTTTACCCGAACGGCAAAATTTACACTCACCACATTCCGGTGTGTAGAGCGGGATGACATGATCGCCAACGGCAACACTGGTCACGCCCTCCCCCACTTGTTCAACAATCCCGCCACCCTCATGACCAAGAATCGCAGGAAACACCCCTTCAGGGTCATCACCGGACAAGGTAAAAGCATCAGTATGGCAAACACCTGTGGCAACGATGCGAACCAGTACCTCACCAGCCTTTGGCAACATCACATCGACTTCTTCGATCGACAACGGTTGCCCTGGTCCCCAGGCAATGGCCGCTTTTGATTTGATAAATTGATCTGACATTGATATTCCCCAATATTGCTTATTTTTAGACCACTAACAAAAAACCGTGGATGAAGCCAACAGTTTAACAATGGCAGGAAACGCTGCAAGGAGAGATCAGGATCACGGCTTCGGCGGCTCAGGATAATCAGGTCGTTATGCTCGTTGTGCCTGGCTGTAATTGAGTGGTTATTGATTTTCTTGCAAAAAGATAACCACAAAGGCTATGGCTACTATCTACCTGGTAACAGGCTACCTGATAACAGACAAAGCCATCAGGACATTTTTTCTGCGTCTTCTTAACGACAAAGGCCACCTTTCGGTGGCCTCTGACAAGTACAATCCAAACTCAATTAATTATTCATTGTCGAGCAGGACTTTTACCTTACCCCTCTCCTTCAGGCTGGCAAGGTACTCATCAAACATAACACGCCCGTTACCGGCTGCAATAAACTGACCCAGGCCCTTAAGCTGCTCAGAATTTGCCACTGCTTCACCGGGGTAGATAGCGCTCAGACCAATCACAGCATAATCACCATTTGCCAGGGCAACGGAGCGATAGGAGACACTGCTTCCCGGATGAGGCATTTTAAATGCGCCCTGCAAAAGCTGGGCTGGCACACCAGGCATATTCCTGCTGGTTTCAGGACTGTCAACCACATTAAGCTTCAACTCATCAGCAAGGGTGTTCAGCGCTGTTCCAGACTGTAAAGTCGTTACCATTTCTTCAGCACGGCTGGCCAGCTGTTCCTGTGCACGGCTGTTCTTAAGGGTAGTAACGATGGTTTCTTTCACGTCTGCCAGCGGAACAAGCTCAGGCTTTCTGTGCTCTTTGACCCTGACAACGACAGCCTGTTCCGGGGTAATCTCTATCAGCTCACTGTTAGCGCCAAGATTCAATACGTCATCGCTGAAAGCCGCTGCAGAGACGCGAGAGTCGGCGGCAATACCGGATTCAGTACCATTTCGACCAAATGGTTCACTGGTCATTACGGCCAGGCCCAGCTGCTCTGCAGGCTGAACCAGGTCAGAAGCCTCAAAGCTGATATCTGCGAGTTGTCTGGACTGCTCAATAAACAGTGAATCAACTTCGCTCTGTTTAAGTGCCACTTCAAGGTCCTTACGCATCTCACTCAGCGAGGGTACATCGGCCTCATCCCGGGCAGTCACTGTCAGGATCTGGATACCGAAGTCGGTTTCAATAGGGTCAGAAACCTCACCGACCTTCAAACCAGCAACGGTATTATCAAAATCATCGCCAAAAAAGCCAGGCTCAACAGCACCCAGATCACCACCTTTTTCAGCGGTCATCGGGTCATCAGAATAGGACTTGGCTAACTCAGCAAAACCGGTTCCAGCCTTCAGTCTGGAGACAACTTCTTTCGCCCGGGCCTGCGCTTCATCAAGGGTGCGATCTTCACCGGTCTGAATCAATATCACTGACACGTGAGCATTATTGCCAGACTGTTGTTTCAGCTGCTCAACACGGTACTGGTATTCTGCTTCAATATCTTCAGCAGAGACTTCTATGCCTTTGGCAATATCGCTCTTATTCAGAACGACATAGTCCACAACCACCTGCTCAGGCGTCATAAACTGATTCGAGTTGGCCTTATAATAGTTCGTAATTTCTTCATCAGAAGGAGTAATGGCTTGACGAACCTGTTCTGCAGGCAGAACAATCCAGGCGAGATCCCTAGTCTGACCCTCAAGACTCTGCAGACGTTTGAGCTCTTCTGCAGTCACAAACTCGGTATTGGCGACTCCGGCGCGTAATTGGAGCAAGAGCGTTTCTTCCCGGATGGCATCACGGAACTGCAGTGGTGTCATACCATAACTGCGAACCATCATTTGAAAACGATCGGTGTCAAAGCGACCATTTTGCTGAAACTGTGGCATGGATACGATCAGCTTATCGATCTGGGCTTTGCCAATATCCATTTTCTGATCTTCAGCGTTCTGCAATAGCAGTTGACGATCAATCAGGGCATCAAGAACCGAGTCCTGAAGCAACTGGTCGTCCAGCATGGAAGGATCAAACTGCCCCCCCATTTGCTGAATTAAAACCCGCCTCTGCTGGTCAACAGCCTGAGCCAATTCTGCCCGGGTTATATCCTTACCATTTACTGACGCCACTTCCGGGTTGTTTGGATTGGGCGCAAGCGTTTCCAGGCCAGTAATGGCCATCATAAAAGCGATGATGCCGACGACTACAAATGTCACCCAGCTTTTCGCTTTGTCCCTCATCGATTGCAGCATAATAACCTCAGGTACCAGGGCCGCTGAGACAGCAGAGAATATCCCTTGTTCTTCGCACCCAGCCTTCTCATCAACTCTCATCAATACTCATCAAGAGCGAAGACCGGGTTTAAAAAAAAAGCGCATCATCGGATGCGCTTTCTGGTGAACCGGCAGACAACTCCCCTGGAATAATTCATGTGGAACCCTGCCTTGTCCACCTGATGAAATAGAACCGATTAAAGCGCTATAACAGTAACAGTGAACCCTACCAAATCAGTTCACGGCATCCTTAAGAGCCTTACCAGCCTTGAAGCTTGGAATTCTGGCAGCAGCGATTTCAATCGGCTCACCAGTTTGTGGATTACGACCGGTACGTGCAGCACGCTCTTTTACAGAAAATGTGCCAAAACCTACCAGAACAACCTGCTCACCATTTTTCAGTGCACCAGTGACAGAGTTAATCACGGCGTCCAGGGCTCGACCAGCGGCAGCCTTAGAAATGTCGGCAGATGCAGCGATAGCATCAATAAGCTCGGACTTGTTCACTCTATTCCCCTTCTAAGTAGGATGCGTTTTCAATCATTAACAGAGGATAGACACAGAAAGCGTGCTGGCAACTGACTAATTTGCCGGTCATCTGTCATCTACCCAATCAGGTGCGACCGATATGCTGCTGCATTTTTCCATGAAAAACAAGCATCATTAATGCACCCTCGTACTTAATAGCCTGCCAACCAGCCAATATGATCCATGATCACTGAAAATAATCATCAACATTCATTATGCCAATGTAAACCGGTCATATCGAACACTCAAAGCAAACGATAACACCGGGGCAGTATGAAGCCTGATAATCTGCCGTCAAGCAAATTGTCTGACGATATTCAAGACGTCTGGCGGGAAACCCGCAGCACCCGGAATTGCTGAAAAATGGCCAGCAATCCGGCAACTGATCAAATCGGGGAAGCAGAGTAATTCCTGCGTTTCTTGCCTGGAGGGTCATACGAAAGCAAATCACCGGTTACAGCCTTTACCTGTTCGGTCATTCCGGTAAAAGAAGTCTACTTTTATCCGCACTAGTAAATAGTTGTCTGGCACTTGAGCTGACAACCTGATTCTATGGCTTCGACCTAACTCCTGATCCGAAGTAGCGACAATTTATACCAATCGTCCGACAGTTATGTCAACTGAAGAATCAACCGGAAAGCCGCGCCGTTACTGAACGACCGACCAATACTGGACGGCCATTCAAATTCAGCGATCAGTGAGTATTAACACGTTCATCATTTTTCTGAACGGTTTTCTGTTCCGACTCGGCAACTTCCAGCGGTTTTTCTGGCAGGGCTTCAGGCATATACGACAAGGCCACTTCCAGAACTTCATCAATCCACTGAACGGGAATAATCTCCAGGTCATCCTTGATATTGTCAGGAATCTCCTTGAGGTCGCGTCGGTTCTCTTCAGGGATCAGCACCTTCTTGATACCACCACGATGGGCTGCCAGAAGCTTCTCTTTAAGCCCACCGATGGCAAGCACCTGGCCCCTGAGAGTAATTTCACCGGTCATGGCAACATCAGCCCGAACGGGAATCCCGGTGAGTATGGATACAAGGGCGGTACACATGCCGATACCCGCACTTGGGCCATCTTTTGGCGTCGCGCCTTCAGGCACGTGAATATGCAGATCGTTCTTCTGATGAAAGTCAGGCTCAATCCCCATGGCCGCTGCACGGGAGCGAACCACCGTCAATGCCGCCTGGATCGACTCCTGCATCACATCGCCCAGGGAACCGGTCTTGATAATCTGCCCCTTGCCGGGAACCGCTACCGACTCGATGGTCAGCAACTCGCCACCAACCGATGTCCAGGCAAGCCCGGTTACCTGACCGATCTGATCCTGTTCTTCAGCGCGCCCATAGGTGAACTTGCGAACCCCCAGGAAGTCTTCAAGTACTTCTGTGGTAACCTCACTTTTACGGTCCTTTTCAGACAGGGCTTCCTGTTTTACCGCCCGGCGGCAGACCTTGGCAATTTCCCGTTCCAGTCCACGGACACCGGCTTCTCTGGTGTAGTAGCGGATAATATCCAGCACCGAATCATCGTCAAAGGAAAGTTCACCTTTACGAAGTCCACTGCGCTTGATTTGCTTGGGTATCAGATAACGTTTGGCAATATTAAGCTTTTCATCCTCGGTATAACCCGGAATGCGGATCACTTCCATACGATCCAGCAACGGCCCGGGAATATCCATTGAGTTGGAGGTACAGACAAACATGACATCGGAAAGATCGTAGTCCACTTCCAGATAGTGGTCATTGAATGAGTTGTTCTGCTCAGGATCCAGCACCTCCAGCAGCGCTGAAGCCGGATCACCACGCATATCGGAACCCATTTTGTCGATCTCATCCAGCAGAATGAGCGGGTTTTTCACTTCCACCTTCGCCATCTTCTGAATCAGTTTACCCGGCATGGAGCCAATGTAAGTCCTGCGGTGACCGCGGATCTCAGCCTCATCACGAACGCCACCCAGCGCCATACGGACAAATTTGCGATTGGTCGCCCTGGCCAGGGATTCACCCAGTGATGTTTTACCGACACCGGGAGGCCCCACCAGACAGAGAACGGGTCCCTTCAGTTTACGGACACGCTTCTGCACGGCAAGATACTCGAGGATACGTTCCTTGACCTCCTCCAGCCCATAGTGATCTTCCTCGAGAATATCCTGGGCACGCTTCATATCGTGCCGGACTTTGCTGCGCTTTTTCCAGGGGACACTGAGCATCCAGTCAATATAACCCCTGACCACCGTTGCCTCTGCAGACATCGGCGACATCATTTTCAGCTTGGTCAGTTCCGCCAGGGTCTTCTCCCTGGCCTCCTGAGTCATTCCAGCCTGATCAATCTTCGCTTTCAGTTCTTCCAGCTCGTTAGGGGCATCATCCATATCCCCCAACTCTTTCTGAATGGCTTTCATCTGCTCATTCAGGTAATACTCACGCTGGCTGCGCTCCATCTGTTTCTTTACGCGACCACGGATTTTCTTTTCCACCTGCAGAAAATCCATCTCACCCTGCATGATGCCAATCAGATACTCTAACCGATCTCCCAGGTCGATGATCTCAAGCATTTTCTGCTTGTCTTCGATCTTCATCGGCATGTGAGCGCTGATGGTATCCACCAGCTTGGCCGGGTCCTTGATACCGGACAGTGAGCTGAGCACCTCATTCGGTACTTTCTTGCTCAGTTGAACATACTGCTCAAACTGTGACATGACAGAACGAACCAGCAGCTCACCCTCCCGGTCACTGATCTGCTCAGACAACTGCTCATGAACTTTCGCCTTAACCAGCCCATCGTCTTCATGGATCGAGTCAATCGTTACTCGAGTCTCACCTTCAACCAGAACTTTTACCGTGCCGTCTGGCAACTTCAGTAATTGCAGAATACTGGCAACCGTGCCTACAGAAAACAGGTCTTCCACCCGAGGCTCATCGGTCTGCGCACTTTTCTGGGCTACCAGCAGAATTCTCTTATCACCTGACATTGCCAGGTCCAGCGCCTGGATGGATTTTTCCCGGCCAACAAAGAGCGGGATAACCATATGCGGATAAACCACCACATCACGAAGGGGCAACAACGGCAGTTCATAGTGCTCTGATGGTTGCAGGGTATCTTTATTATCCATAGCTCAGCCCCTATATATTCAATATCAATAAAGCCTGCCATCTGCCAACCGGGTGGCTGACTGAAAAATAGAAAATAAAAACCTGGCAGGTATTCAGGACACGATCTATTACGTGCTTAATCAATGGTCAGCCCACAGCAGAAAACACCTGAATACAGTCTCAAGCATCTGTAAAACTGGCCATAATCCCTAAGATGGGGCTTTTCCAGCTAAATTACAATAGCCACGTCTTTTCGTCCCCTGAAAACGGATAAAGTTCCGTGGCAAAACTGGTTATTGCATATCCGGAAAACCTTTCTCAACGCTAAGTCTATGAATACAGGGTGAGCTTTAGAAATAATGCTGGCCATATAAACGACAAAAGTAATTTAGTTACCCGGAATTCGTACTTTAGTTTAAATTCGATTTGAAACATGACAGCATGTACAGTGACGCTTAGCCAGGACCCAGGCCCGGGACAAGAATCTCGCAACATCAAGAACTTGCAAAAAATCGGCGTTCAGGTAACATAAATTTCATTCTAAAGAGACATCTCAAGGACTCTTCAGAAAATTCGGAGCGTAGCGCAGCCTGGTAGCGCACCACAATGGGGTTGTGGGGGTCGGAGG
>NZ_JAHHPP010000065.1 GCF_024606265.1 Endozoicomonas sp. SESOKO1 | reverse complement strand
ATGGTGCGATCTTCGACACCTTTGGCGCCGTCGATCACCATAAGGCAGCTGTCAACAGCGGTCAGTGTCCGGTAGGTGTCCTCGGAGAAGTCTTCGTGTCCGGGAGTATCCAGAAGATTTACCGTACGACCATGGTAGGGGAACTGCATCACCGAGGTGGTGATGGAGATGCCACGCTCCTGTTCCATCTTCATCCAGTCAGAGGTGGCCATGCGACCGCTCTTACGGCCTTTTACCGTACCGGCCAGCTGAATGGCACCACCGAGGAGCAGAAGCTTTTCAGTAATCGTCGTTTTACCGGCATCGGGGTGGGATATGATGGCAAACGTGCGTCTGGCTTCGACTTCCCGGGTGAGTGGTGATGTTGTTGGAGGCATAAGCGGGTTCCAAATTGTGTAGGCATCTCTGTACACAGGTACCTACAGCAATGAAGGGGTGTACAAAATGACAAATAATCAAAATCTGGGTGAATTATCCAAATCGGGGGGATGACTGCAAGTAGGCTAATGGTCAGTCCGGTGATTCTGTTGTTTTAGGAAAGAATACCGGACGGGATTTTAACACGCTGAACTGGAGACAAGAGACAGTTAATGGTGAGGCGTAACCGGGCCTGAGGGCTTGAAATTAATAAAAATCCGGGATGGCTGATGATACCAGCTGGAAAAATCGAACCATGCAGGATAATTCATTCTGGTTTCCAGTTGATACTTCTGCCGGTTTTCAGTGGCATGGATAACCCGGGGCAGGATGGCTCCGGCTTTCAGACCATTGGTGACTTTACGCTGGACATTAACCGTGACCTGGTCGGTGGCTTCGCCTGAAACTTCATCAAAGTGGGTGAATGTTACGTCAACATCAGCCGGGTAATCGACAATACCCCACCAGTTCTCCTGATCAACAAGCAGAAAGCGGCCTTGCCCCATTTGCTGGCGGTCGAACATTTCATGTTCCCGGGCGTTGATCATGGCGTCTGTGTTGAAGGCAAAATCTGCATATCGTATCGCGCCACCATGGGCAACTTTATAACCGGTGATTTTCCAGGGTGAGTTTTTCGGGAGTTCAATGGAGGTCAGGCTGGCAGCGCCGGTATATGGCCAGATTGCATGGGCCACGGAGTATAGGGTTGCTGCTGTAATCGCAATGACGGTTACCACAACCGCAACCCCGATCAGCCCGTCCGACACCCGGTCACTGAAGGAAGAGTTCCGGTCAGTGGTATAATAGCCTCCTCCCCAGAACAACGGAACATCCCACCCGCCCCAGTGCGTATGATGATGGGTGTGTTCAACATGGATGCTGTCGGGGTTGCCTGCACCCCAAGGGTGGTAGTAGCGATTGAGTTTAAGCTGGTACAAAGCCATATGCCGGTAGTCAACGGGCAGTGAGTGGCTGCTATGGTTTTGTCCGTAACCTTGCCCGGTAAAACTACTGGCATAAGTGTTCATTTGCGGGTAAGCGATCAGAACGGCCAGAAAAGTGAGTAAGGCTATATTGGACAGCTTGTTGATAACGTGAGTTGGCATGCCTGCATTCCGGGTAGAAATTTCTCCGGTTACCTGTCCGGAATGAAATTCCCAATCTGTTTCATGACTATGGATAGCTTATTTGGAATCAGATTGTCTGGAAAAGTTCCCTTGATTGCATAGCCTGTTTAGTGTTAATAACCGGGGTTTGAACTGGATTCATTGCATTAGCCTGTAATTTCCCGTGTTGAGCCGAATTGTCGTACACCCTGGCCCAATCGGAGTGGGCCGTGCAGACGGGGATATAACTTGTTGATATATCTCATGTATTACCGAGATTATCAGCCAGCGAATCAGTGACTATGAGGAACCGGATGCCTTAGTTGGGCACGTCAGGTTCTGCCAGGGCTGAGGCCGATGACGGCCTTTCTGCCTGATCGATATCATTCTTGTGGCACTCCCTCTTTTGCTCCTTTTCGCATTTTACCAAACCCGTCGTAAAGCATCGCCCAATCGGGCCGGGCCGCGCAGGCGATGATATAAGACAGGAGCGCGTAGAGCGCTCCGCGGGGCGGCCATCCGCTTGAGTGTTTGTTCATTCCCTGCTAATTTTATCCAGTCTTTTGTAGAC
>NZ_JAHHPP010000064.1 GCF_024606265.1 Endozoicomonas sp. SESOKO1 | reverse complement strand
ACCCATTTTCAAACCACACTTCCCGGTCAGCGATGATGATTCATTCTGCTGATCCATGGTGACCGTTTGGGTCAGCCCGTGGAAGTGGGGCGCATTATACGCAATTGAATGACTATGCCAATCCTCGGTTAACACGTATACGACATCAGCTTTATGTTTCAGCCTCCCGATACAGCAGACCGAACACTATACCAATGCGAATAAAATGAATCTTATTTACAGTATATGGAAATATAGCTACCGCTTTCTGCCAAAAGAAAACACACGAGTCCTCAACAGCAACAGGATCGCCAGTAAAGCACCATAAATCACAGGTTCCGTATAGTCACTTTTAACCAGCCAGAGAAAATGAATAACCGCAAGAACCGCAGCAACGTAAACCAATCGATGCAATTGACTCCACTGCTTACCCAATCGCCTCATCATGTTTTTTGTTGAAGTCACCCCCAAAGCCATCAGAATCGATAGCGCAAAAGCACCGACAATAATATAAGAACGCTTATAAAGGTCTTCTAACAATGTCTGCCACTCCCAGGACAGCATAAAAGCCAGATAAGCCAATAGATGCAAAACCGCATAGAATAAGGTGAATAAACCCAGCATCCGCCGGAACCGGATCAGTTTTCCAATGCCCGTCATCTGTCGTACGGGTGAGATAGCCAGCGATAGCATCAGAAATATCAATGCCCACTCTCCCAACCCGTGGGTGAGAGCGCTGGCAGGGTCTGGCCCCAGGTGATTTTCCAGAGCTTTCAGGACAAGATTCGCTAGTGGAAAAAGGCTGAGAGGAAACACAACAAGTTTGATTTTTGCAACCCGATTCATGCCTCTCTCCTTTATGTGAACCTGTTAATAGAAGCGCGTTAAATCCATGCCTTTATATAAGTCAGCAACTTCTTCGCCGTAGCCATTAAAAGGCTGTGTCTCAATTCGATTTGGAGAGAGCAGTGTACCCGGCAACCGTCGCTCATATTTCTGACTCCAGCGGGGATGATCAACGGCAGGGTTTACATTGGCATAGAACCCGTACTCTTGTGGTGCTGATGCTTCCCAGGTGGTTGCAGGCTGCTGCTCGGTCAAACGTATTTTGACAATGGACTTAATGCTTTTGAAACCGTACTTCCAGGGCACCACCAGCCGGAACGGTGCACCATTCTGATTGGGCAATATATCGCCGTACAGCCCTGTTGCCATCAACGTCAGCGGATGCATGGCCTCATCGATTCTCAAAGCTTCAACATAAGGCCAGTCCAGCGAAGCAAAAGAAGACCTCTGTCCCGGCATCTGCTCAGGATCATACAGCGTGGTAAATTCGACAAACCGGGCTTTGGACGTTGGCTCAAACTGCTTGAGAATATTGGCCAGAGGGATACCAATCCACGGAATCACCATGGACCAGGCTTCAACACACCGAAGCCGATAGATGCGCTCTTCCATAGCGTGAGGCTTGAGAATATCTTCAAGATGGTAGCGGCCGGGCTTGGCAACCTCACCTTCAACAACCACTGACCATGGATCGGTTTTCAGGGAGTGTGCGTTCCTGACCGGATCCCCTTTCCCTGTACCAAACTCATAAAAGTTATTGTAGGTAGTAACATCTTTATGCGGTGTCAGTACTTCATTTGTCGTATAAACGTTGGGGATAAACTCAAGCACCTGCTTTTTCAGCCATTGTGGACCTGGCTGGGAAGGCATGGTATCGACCTGGGCTTTTTGACTAATGGCCTCCCCTTCCTGAGAACATCCTGCCAACATCAGCCCAAGCCCGGCCATGGCAAGACGTCCGGACTGCTGCATAAAACGACGTCGGTCGTGATAGATAGGCTCTGGTGTAATTTCACTGCTGCAGATATCGGATCGTTTTTTTATTTTCAGTAGCATGATATCTCCTTACCAAACACTACTTTTATTACGGTCATTCTGGAGAGGTGATCACACCCATGGCCGAATTTTCCTCATAATGCCAAGGGAAATTAAAGAGCTCAAGCACCCTCGGATCTCACGTATAAGAAAAGCCAGCAATGCTGGCTTTATAAGAAATCGAAGAAAATCTAAACCGTTCCTTCGTGATCACTCTTCTCTTCCCCAAGCCGCCAGATCGCGGTGATTGGGCCAGAACAGGCATAAGCCAGGAAGATCAGCAGCAGTGTGCGTGGCGGATCCATAAACACCACAGCGAAGGCAAGCACAATCGCCAGCAGGAACACAAAGTGTACCCGGCCTCTCAGGTCAATCTTCTTGAAGCTGTGATAGCGAATATTGCTGACCATAAGGACACCCGCTCCCCCGGTAACCAGCGAGCCAATCAAGGCGACTAAGGTGGACTCACCATTGAAACCGAAGTCACTTAATGCCCATACCATACCAATCACAACCGCTGCAGCCGCCGGACTGGCCAGGCCGGTAAAGTAGCGACTGTCGGTTACCTCAATCTGGGCATTGAACCGGGCCAGCCGCAGGGCTGCACAGGCCGCATAGACAAAGGCAATCATCCAGCCAAACTTGCCAAGCTCCTGCAGTGCCCAGCTGAAAGCCACCATGGCCGGGGCAACACCGAAGGTGACCATATCTGCCAGGCTGTCATACTGCTCACCAAACTTGCTCATGGTGTTGGTCATTCTGGCCACGCGACCATCCAGACCATCCAGAATCATGGCAACAAATACGGCGATACAGGCCAGGGAAAAATTACCCGCCTGTGCAGCGATAATGGCGTAAAAGCCACAAAACAGGTTACCGGTCGTGAAAAGGTTGGGTAACAGGTAGATCCCTTTGCGACGGATCGCCTGCCCTTCTTCAATTACCTCTTCTTCGTGCTCGTCTATAGGAAAAAAACCGTCGACGGCATCTTTATTACTCTCCGGCTTTTCCATTTTCTCAGTCATTGACACATCTGCTCATCATTACAGAACCAGCGTGGGACTGTACCACGAATACGCTTTTGGAGGGATACAGTCAGATCAAACATTAGGTAAGGGACCACCCCTGCTGACATCGTTTACGAAGTGAAGACCAGAACCGCTCAGCACCGGCATGCAGACGAACATCATTCCGGTAAAGCTTGATCTCCACAGAGCCCCAATATTCCTGATGTTTTTCCGGGTTGACGAAGTCCACCAGCTGTCCACTGGCCAATTCATCCACAATGGCATAACCCGGCAGCCAGGCAATGCCGCTGCCATTCAATGCCATGACTTTCAACAAGTTGGTCAGCGAAGACTCCATAACTGGCTGAAATCGGGGAAGGTCATTGATAGCTCGAAGCAAACCATTCACCTGCCTTCCCATAAACGCTGCCGGGCTGTAACCCAAAATGGGGACAGGCTCAGCCTGGTCAGGCTTGAAGCGGGGCAAACCGTCCGCATCGGGCGCACAAACGGGCCGGAGTTCCGTGTTGCCGAGGGAAAGAGATAGAAAAGGAGGCTGCATCAGGGCTTCAATATCAAAAGCCAGGAGAAAATCACACCGCCCTTCCTGAAGCGCTTCAACAGCCAGGTCGACATCAATACTCTCCACCCGGCTTCTCAGAACATGGCCATCATTGCTCATGGTCTGTATCAGTTCCGGTAACAACGTGACGGAAAGGGAGTGGGCTGCCGCAAAATCCAATGGTTGTGGCCCAACGCCGTTCTGGCCTTTCAGCTGATGCAGGCCATCTTCCATCTGTCGAAGCAGATTCCGGGCGGTGGTATGGAACAGTCGCCCTTCCGGGGTCAGTGCCAGCGGTGTTGTAGCCCGATCAATCAGCTCGACACCGAGGGAATGTTCAAGGCTGCGTATACGACGACTGAATGCCGGTTGCGTAACATTCCTGAACTGCGCAGCCCGGGAGAAGTTGCGCAGCTCCGCTAAAGCCAGAAAATCTTCCAGCCATTTGGTTTCCAGATTCATTCAGAGAGCCATTCAAATGCGCCCTTAACCCGTAATTGACCTGCTGACATGCATAATGCCCAAAGGAAATCACATGGCTGACAACAACCTCAGGCTGGCTCAGGGCGCAGTGGGAATATACGGCAGAGTCAGCATAACAGCCTACCGCAACTCGACTTTTACAATACCCAGTGAGTCTGCCACAGTCGTGAAAAGGAGGGAAAATATATCGCTCAGGCCAAAATCAATAGCCTTTTCCTTCTGAGAGAAAAACAAAGCTCCTGAAAAGGAGCTTTGTTAGTCAACCCATTTTTCAACAGTTTTTTAAGGTGATTAATGAGCAGTCGGCATCTGATACAGTCAGCATCTGATAAAAGTTATCTTTCAACCTGGTACGACGCTGTTTCAAATCGTTGCATCATGCGGCTTGCATTTGATAATCACCCTGACAGTGATTGTCATGGCCGGTGTAATACCAGTCGACACAGGCCCGGGCTAACAGCTCTGTGGCATCAACACACAGTTCAGGTTTCTGTCTGGCAATATTGGCAAGACCAATTGGAATTTCAGTACAGCCCAGAATAACCGCCTCAGCACCTTCATTGACCAATGCATCAAAGACCACTTCCATGCCCTGTGACCCCTGCTCCAGGCGACCAGCCTTGATATCATAAATAGCGGTCATGACTTGTTGCTGCGCAAGGTCATCAGGTACCAGACACTGGCCACCCATAGTGTGAATGCGCTTCTTATAAATCCCGGCAGCAACCGTTGCATTGGTTGCCATCAGTCCTGCATTCAGAATTCCTCGCCTGGCCAGCTCGCAACAGACGACATCCACAATGCTGATCATCCGGACTGAAGCTTGCTCCTTCAGAGCATCAAACCAGTAATGAGCGGTGTTGCAGGGAATAACCACACATTGTGCACCTGCATTTTCCAGCCTTTTTAGCCCACCCAGCAGCGCCGGAAACGGGTCTTCTCCACCCTGAAGGATACAGGCACTGCGATCCGGTATCTGCGGTACATTATGTACCAGCATCGGGATATGATCCTGATCAGTGGCTGCCTGACTCAGGGCAATCACCTTCTGCATAAAATCCACGGTTGCCAGTGGTCCCATTCCACCAAGAATCCCCAACATCATTCTGCCCCACACCAGAATTGGTCTCTGAGAACAGTGTTTTCCACTGGGCAGGTGGTTGTGAAATGCCGAAAATGGTCAAATGATGCCAAAACGGCATAATGCACGAACCAGCCTCAGGCGTACGCCCAAAAGCCATTCACCTTTCGCTATCCGCTAAGCTTTATGCTACAAAAACCGTGAATTGCCGTTTTTCCAATACCAACTGGCAGACAAACGTAACCAAGAGTTGGTCGAAGCCCTTGAGAAATAAAGATTGAGTATGAACATACGAACTTTGCTGTCTAACCATCGCTTCCTGCCCCACAGCTTGAAAATTGCCGGTGCTCTGACTATTTCTCTGATGGTCGTCGGCTGTCAGAGCACCTATTACAGCGCCATGGAAAAAGTGGGCATCCATAAACGCGATCTGATGGTTGATCGCATTGAAGACACCCAGGTTGCACAGGAGCAGGCTCAGGAGCAATTCCAAAGCGCACTGGAGCAGTTCCAGAGTGTCATCAACTTTGATGGTGGAGACCTTGAAGCAGCGTACAAAGACCTGAACTCAGAATACGAAGACAGCCTGGCCGCCGCCGAGAAAGTAAGGGACCGCATTGCCAGCGTTCAGAGTGTTTCCGAGGCACTGTTTGACGAGTGGGAAGATGAACTCAACCTTTACACGAGTGATAGTTTGCGCAGGGCCAGTGCCCAGAAGTTGAAAGACACCCGCCGTCAGTATCAGCGTATGATGGTCAGTCTGGAAAAATCTGAACAACGGATGCAGCCAGTACTGGATGCCTTTCAGGACCAGGTGCTTTATCTGAAGCACAACCTGAATGCCCGGGCCATCAGCGCATTGAAAGGTGAGTTCAATACCATTAAGGCCGATATTGACCGCCTGATCAGTGATATGCAGGTGTCCATTGACCAGTCACGGCAGTTTATTCAAGCACTCAAGCAACCCTGATTTTCGGCTCTTTATATTCAAGAATGTGACTCCCAAAAAAAAACAGGATACTTCTTGCGAAATATCCTGTTTTTTCAAGTGCCAATTCTAAACTCTCAGTCAGAACTTAGTTTTTCTCTTTATCAACCAGCTTGTTCGCAGTAATCCAGGGCATCATTTCACGCAGCTGGGCACCCACTTTCTCAATCGGGTGAGCCGCATTGTTGCGACGATAGGCGGTCATGGATGGATAATTCAAAGCGCCTTCGGAGATAAACTTCTTGGCATACTCACCGTTCTGAATATCTTTGAGCGCTTCACGCATCGCCTTGCGGGACTCGTCGTTGATCACCCGTGGGCCGGTCACATACTCACCATACTCCGCATTGTTGGAGATGGAGTAGTTCATATTGGCAATACCGCCTTCGTACATCAGGTCAACAATCAGCTTGAGTTCATGGAGACACTCAAAGTACGCCATTTCCGGAGCATAGCCCGCTTCTGTCAGGGTTTCAAAACCGGCCTTGACCAGCTCAACAGCACCACCACAAAGCACAGCCTGCTCACCAAAGAGGTCTGTTTCCGTTTCGTCTTTAAACGTCGTTTCGATAATACCGGTACGACCACCACCCACACCGGAAGCGTAGGAAAGAGCAACATCCCTGGCCTGGCCGGAAGCATCCTGGAAAATAGCAATCAGATCCGGAATACCGCCGCCTTTAACAAACTCTGAGCGCACCGTATGGCCCGGAGCCTTGGGGGCAATCATAATGACATCAAGATCCGCACGAGGTACGACCTGGTTGTAATGGATGGCAAAACCATGGGCGAAGGCCAGGGTCGCTCCCTGCTTCAGGTTCGGTTCAATCACCTCTCGGTAAAGCTGGGACTGGAACTCGTCCGGCGTCAGAATCATAACAACATCAGCCTGGGCAACCGCCTGGGGGACTTCGGCTACGTAAAGGCCGGCAGCTTCTGCCTTGGCCCAGGAAGAGGAGTCCTTGCGCAGGCCAACCGTTACTTCAACGCCAGAGTCTTTCAGGTTATTGGCATGGGCATGCCCCTGAGAGCCATAGCCAATAATAGAGACTTTTTTGCCACGGATAATGGAGAGGTCACAGTCTTTATCGTAATAAACTTTCATTGAGTTACTCCTGAAAGAAAACACCGGTTCGGTGGCCAGCTGATGGATTTAGGCTTGTTATTTACACAGCGGCTGCATGCACCGGGAGTGCTGTCCGCTCTCTCAACCTGAAGTACACCATACCCGACAGGTGATTCTGCGTATAGTTGCATTTAGTGATATATTTGCAACTTAAAATTGCAAAATATGAAATAAACTTTATTTTTATATGGCTATAGACCTTCGCCCTCTGAAACAGTTTCTCGCACTGGCCGAATCCCTGCACTTTAACAGGGCCAGCCTCATTTGCCATGTCAGCCCTTCAACCCTGAGCAGAAGCATCAAACAGCTGGAAGATCAGCTGGGCGTGACACTGTTTGAAAGGGATAATCGAAGTGTCTCATTAACTGCAAAAGGAAAACGATTCCAGGCTTATGCCCGTGAAGCGCTCTCGCAATGGGACATTATTCATAATGAACTGGTGGCTGATGCCGGGGAACTGCACGGCTCATTGAGCATGTACTGCTCAGTCACCGCCAGTTACAGCTTTCTCTATGAGATTCTCAGCCAGTTCCGACCACGATACCCGGGCATTGAAATCAAACTGCATACCGGTGACCCTGAGCCAGCCATTCAGAGGGTATTAACCGAACAGGAAGACCTCGCCATTGCCGCCAGGCCTGACACCCTTCCTGCCGGACTGGCATTTCAGCAAATAGCCATTTCACCCCTTCGGTTTATTGCCCCCGTTGAATCCCAGCTACCAGAAGCACTGTCTGAAAAACAACTGACAGCGGCCGACTTTGCCGACATTCCCATGATTCTGCAGGAAAAAGGAATCGCAAGACAAAGACTGGATTCCTGGTTTGAGGCTAATGGGAGGTACCCGAACATCTATGCCCAGGTGGCTGGCAATGAGGCCATTGTCAGTATGGTCAGCCTGGGCTTCGGTGTCGGTGTGGTCCCTGAGATTGTCTTGAATAACAGTCCGCTGGCTGGAAATGTCCGGGTGTTAACCGTCAGCCCGGAACTTAAGCCTTATAAAGTGGGCCTGTGTGTACTGGAAAAGAAGCTGAAGAACCCACTGATTGCTGCATTTTGGCACCAACTGTCGGAGAGTCCGAGTTTGGGCAACAGACTGTGAAACAGAAACATTTCTGGTTGATGATCAAGCCCGCTCATTTACTGCCCTTCGGATGCACCAGGGACGGGCGAAGGATTTTCCAGCTTAATTTCCATATGCAGAGAGTTGTTTTTCACAATTTCACTATTTTTCATAGCTTCCAGTGACAAGAATTTAGGATAGCCCCACCCTTTATTTACCAGGTTTTGGGGTTTTTGGAAGCATGATGGCTTCTCAACAGAGACAAAAGTTCTCGCTATTTTTTCGGGGGGGGTATTTTGATTGACCAGAGACAACGTTATTTTCTTATTCATTGGCCAGCTCATCTGCTCATCGTACTGACCTTTCCACACGGCAATATAGACCCCGAGATAACATCCTCCACTGTCGTGTTTATAAGGATAAATTTGTCCGGAAACACAATAGCGATCTGTTGTATAGAACGCAGGAGAATAATAACTTGAGCCTTCATCTGACAAGGTATATTCCAACCATGAATTGAAACCATCGATTCGCCATAAAAATGCGTCAACACATTTATCAGTATTGTCAGGTGATTCCACGGGAGACAATCTTCCAACCGGCATGGTAGAGCGCTGAATATGACTCAGGTATCTATTGTCAGATAAATTGCTGAAAGCAAATTGCCGGAAACTTCCGGGAACAGCTAAACGGAATGGCTGCTCCATGTTACCAGCCCGTGCTGCCGATTGATCAGCCCCTGTTTGTGTTTGTTGTGTTTGGCTCACTGGCACAGGCGCATTGCGAACATCGCCAACGGCTCCAGACAATAATGGTAATGAGTGCCCTGACTTTTGTCGCCATCCTTGCTTCAGGGATTGCTGCATCAGACGTTGTTTTTTTTCTGAATCCCTGAGTTGTTCTTGCAGCTTTCTTATCTGCTGGTTCTGCATCTTTAATTTGATGCTATCAGGAATTCCTGTGCATTCATCCAAGTGGCATTTGACGTCCTGGTAAGGACCTTGCCAGGTACAGGCTGGTTTATGGCCAGATTCGAAGGTGATAACAGAAGGGCAGGGTATATTTTTGCGCGTGAGACTGCGGGTTTCGGCATTATCTTTGACGACAACTGAGCCATCTAACGGACACCTGGCCTCTTTAGGCAGGATTGCAGGGCTGGAGGTAAAGTGGCAGTCCCGGCAAAGAAGATGCCCCTGTCCAAGACACTGCACTATCGATGTGATCAGGTGGTTTTCACCGCTACACCGTACATTTTTCAAAGGAAGAGCCATTGTGAAACGAACGTTCCGGTGAGAAAAAGTTGCTGTTGTGATCTTACATGGAACATCGCCTGAATTACTGGTATTCGCAGTTGCAAGGGCAGGCTCGATCGAAGCGGGTACCATTCTGATTTTCTCCCGGACTACCGTGGAATTTTTATCAAATGTCCTCAACATCATCCGCTGGCTTATAGCAGACTCAGTGTAGAGCTTATCTGGGATTGAACAAGGCCTATTTAGCATCACGATGTTGCCCGATGATTGTTGCCCGATGATTGCTCCCCAATCACTTTCCAGTATTCCAGTGAAAGATTAAACAGTTTCAGTTTATACTTGGAGATCTCCCAGCTTAATCTCTATTTGCAGAGAGTTATTTTTCAGGAATTCGCTAATGTTGCTGGCATTCAAGTTCAAAAATTTAGGAAAGCCCCATCCTTCATTTACCAGAATTGGGGGATTTTGGAAGCCTGGCTTGTCATCAGAGGCAAACCTGTCCCCTACACTTTTGGAAAGGTTATTTTGATTTACCGCAGACGCCGTTATTATCTTACTCATTGGCCAGCTAACCTGCTCATCGTATTGACCTTTCCAAATGGCGATATAAAGCCCGAGATAGCTTGTTCCACAGGCGTGTCTATAACAACAAATTTGTCCGGAGACACAATAGCTGTCTGTTGTATAGACTGGTGGAGAATAATAACTCAGATCATTATCTGATACTGCATCATTAATTTAATTCCGTCTGGGATTCCTGAGCATTCATCCAGGCGGGACCGGATGTCCTTGTAAGATCCTTCTCAGGGACAGGCTGGTTCACGGGGGGGTTGAAGGTGGATTTAGAAGGGCAGGGTATAATTGTATGCCTGAAAATACGGCTTTCGGCAAGATCGGTGACGATCTCCGAGCCGTCTAACGGGCACTTGGTTCGTTCAGGCAGGACCTCAGGACTGGGGGAAAACTGACAGTCCCGACAAAAATAATGCCCTTTTTCAAGACACTGCGCTATCGATGTTACTAAGTGGTTTTCACCGCTACACTGTATGTTTTTCGGAGGGAAGCCCATTGTAAAACGAATGTTCCGATGAGAAAAAGTTGCTGTTCTGGCCTCCCATGGAACATCAGTTTGATTATTGATGCATGCAGTTGCGAGGGTTGCCTCAGGTGAAACAGGTGTCATCCCGGTTTCCTCTCAAGTTGTTATTGTAAATAACTGACTGGTTAGTGATTTATGAAAAAACAAATTGTTTACTGCCCAACATTATTAACCTGAAAGCTGTGAAATACAGGTATTATTGCCTTCTCAGCCAATAACGGAAAAATTGGTCAGGAGATTCATTATAATGATTAACAATAATTTTACGATCCAACCGCATCTTACCAATGAACTAGCCATTGAGCCGCTAAAACAAAAAGAAAAAATTGAAAAAGATGACCAGAATATAAACAGAACCTGTCAGGATAACATTTGTGAAACTTCTGTTATCAACCAGATAAATAAACCGGAAACAACTCCTGAAAAATTGTCTACCAAAACACCATCTAAACTCGAACATTATTCTGTTTCAACTCCTGGAGGAATTATCTGGCATGAAGGAGGAAGAATAGCTTATGAAAGTTCCTCTGCAAAGGTACTTCCAGCAAATGTAAAAAACAGTAAAGAGCCTTCCATTATCAAAATAAGTGCTACTCTTGAGTCAGTTGATTGCCTGATATCAAAGGATAAGCAATGGCTATCTTTTCTTCAGGATTTTTTCAGGCAGACGCCGATTCAATCATCATCTATCGATAGAATACTAACTTTACAAACGGAAGCTGGAAAAATCGAAGAAATCATTTTTCTGTTAGAAGATAGACAACATAATAAAGGTTATGGCAATTTAAATCTGTTTATAGAATTTTTAAGGAACTTTGTCAGGCTTTCTCCTGGCACTTTACATCGAATTCGCTTTTCTGGTTGTGAATACACGCTTGGCAATAAGTTACCAAATCTTATTTCTGGTTTACCTGACCGCTACATTGATGATGCAGCCATTCATGGAGATATAACAGACAGATTATCATCATCAGAAACAGAGCCTAAAAAGATATTTGGAATTCCGTACATAGTAGAACCTGGACAACCAAAAGAATTTATATCAAAAAATACATTGCAAATTTATACTCATTGGGACTAGATAATATCACCGTGTTTGAATTTGATTTTTTACCAAAACGATTGTTTGAGTTGGTTTGTTACTTTTCCAACATCCCCATTTATGCACCAGGAGCCAGCACCGCTAATATGGCGCAATGCTTGAATAAACCGTATCTGGGACTTTATGGTCATGAATTACCAGAAACAGGCAATCCGGTACGCTTAGGCCGCTGGAAGGTAACCAATGATGCATTGTATTTGAATTCATGCCGTATCCAGGAGATTAAATCAGCGCTGTTAACAATGAGCAAAGAGCAAATCAAGTTAAGTGACTATAGTAACAATGATTTATGGAATAATCCTGAAAATGCCCATTTAGACCTCAGCAAGATATGGAAAACAATCACCAAATTTATCTTGATACATCATGATGGTCTAATCGTGACCTTATTGCCGTATTTTTTTAATGGAACAGATACCTCAAATATTCATAAATTTCCCAAACTCTCTGCTGATGACCGGCGGAGTTACTTTACGCGGTTATTAGACGAAGGCAGGTTACCCGAGTTTTGCCAGTACGTCTGTGATAAATCCAAAGAGATATTGTTCGATTATATGTCACGAGCGACTAAGCCAGAAGACATTTTCTATGAACTGGCCAGGGAATTACAACAAAAGGCATTGCATCCTGACAACAACATGATGCTGGAAGTGTTAGAAGAATCATTACTTAGCCGGTAACGGGAAATTGGTTCGGAGATATTTTATGATTAACAATAATTTTCCAGTTCAATCTCAACTTACCAATGAACTGCTAAAACAAAAAGATAACCAGAATATTACTAATACCTTTGAATGTCCGAAAACCTGTAATACAGGTGAACCCTCGAAGAATATTTTTGCAACGCCTGTCATAAATCAAGTAAACCATCCAAAAAATACACCAAAATCTTTTTTTGCTGAAACTTCGTCCAAACTGGAGCATTATTCTGTTTCAACCAATAAACGAAAGACCTTACATGATCAAAGAAGCACTGCTTATGAAAGTTCCACAAAAGAGGTACTTCCACCAAAGGCAAAAAAAGGTAAAGCACCTTCTATTATCCAAAGCAGTGTTCTTCAGCACATTGATTGCCTGATAACAAAGGATAAGCAATGGCTATCTTTTCTTAAGGATTTTTTCAAGCAAATACCAATTCAGTCATCATCTATCGATAGAATCACTGCTTTACAAACTAAAGCTAAAAAAGTTAAAGAAATTGTTTTTCTTGTAGAACATGAGTCATACAATCGAGGTTATGGTAACTTAAACCTGTATATAGAATTTTTAAGGAATTTTGTCAGAATTTCTCCTGGTACTTTAAAACTGATTCGCTTTTCTGGCTGTGAAGAAACTCTAAGTAACAAACTACCAAATCTTCTTTCCGGTTTACCTGACCGTGACATTGATGAATTTACCATTCATGAGGACCACAGGTTATCATTACGGAAAATATGCTTCGATAAGATATTTGGTATTCCATACGTAATACAAGATAGAATACCAACTAATTTTTTATCAAAAAACACACTGCAAATTTACACCGTTTGGGACTCGTTTAAAACATCACCAAAAGTCCCATTATTTCAAATTACTAACTATAGATGGTTCCCTGGGTGTGTTAGGAACAACCTACCAAAAAATCAAGAAAATCATCTGCCCATTTATCCGTACGAGGCAAATAAAAATACGTCAACACCAGAGTTAATGAAAAGGGAGATAGCTAACAGCTTACAAAATCAGGCAATACATGGTTATGATACTAAAAAATTAGTTCAATTTTTTACCGAATTATTTCAATCGGCCAAAGAAAATCAAATATATTTAGCCCTTTTTTATCATTGTGCCGGGATGACGAAATATCGGTATTACAATTACACAAACGCTGCTAAAGTGTGTTTTAATGATAAGCCTATCATCATTATTGCACCACACAGCGAGAAGGAAAAGCGCCTGTCTGAAAAAGAACGAAAAGAGCTAAGTGATACTGGTAATATACAGTTTTCAACTAATTACTCCTTAGACTTTACCTCTGAGAAATTACGTAAAGATAATATTACCGTATTTGAATTTGGTTTTTTACCAAAGCGATTGTTTGAGTTGGTTTGTTACTTTTCCAATATCCCCATTTATGCACCGGGAGCCAGCACCGCTAATATCGCTCAGTGCTTAAATAAACCCTATCTGGCGGAAATTGGTGGTCATCAAATGACATCAATAGGCAATCCGGAATTCTTAGGTGGCTGGAAGGTAGCAAATGATGCATTTGATTTGGATTCATTCGGTATACAAGAGGCTAAATCGGCTCTGTTAGCAATGAGCAAAGAGCAAATCAGGTTAAGTGACGGTAAAAACTATAAGCTCTGGCGGGATCCTGAAAACGCCCATTTAAAACTCGATATGATATCTGACGAAATCACCAAATATATTCTGGTATATCGTGGGCTAATCGCGACGTTAATTCCACATTTTTTTAATGGTACGGACACATCAAAAATCCATAAATATACCGAACTCTCAGCTGATGATCGGCAAAGTTACTTTACGCGGTTATTAGACGAAAGTAGATTACCCGAGTTTTGCCAGTACGTTTGTGATAAATCCAATGAGATACTGGTCGATTATATGTCACGAGCGACTATACCGGGAGAAAGCTTTTATGAACTGGCCAGAGAATTACAACAAAAGGCATTGCATCCTGACAACAACATGATGCTGGAAGTATTAGAAAGCAATCTTCCCAGTGACTGACATCCGGCTAAGCCAAAAATAACCAGATCAAAGGGTTTTGAATAAACTACCCCGCAACAAGCTGCGGGGTATATGACCAAAAATTAACAGTCAGAGCTTAAAGAGATAACACTTTTTCCCCACGGGAGATACCGGTCACCCCACTTCGCACAACTTCCAGCACCTGTGCCTGACCAATGGCTTCAATAAAGGCATCCAGCTTTTCACCGGTTCCGGTCAACTGGATGGTGTAGACAGAGCTGGTCACATCGACGATCTGACCGCGGAAGATATCCGCTGTCCGCTTCACCTCAGCGCGCAGTGGCCCGCTGGCACGCACCTTGATCAGCATCATCTCCCGTTCAATATGGGCACCTTCGGTCAGATCCACCAGCTTTACCACATCCACCAGCTTGTTCAGCTGTTTGGTAATCTGTTCAATGACCTGGGGATTACCCACTGTGGTCAGCGTCAGGCGAGACAGGGTATTGTCCTCCGTGGGCGCAACATTCAATGTCTCAATATTGTAATTACGCTGGGAGAAGAGCCCGACAATACGCGACAGTGCACCGGGTTCGTTCTCAACCAGGACAGAGATAATCCGTTTCATCAGGTCCTCTCCGTTTTGCTGAGCCACATATCGGCCATATTGCCGTCCTTGATCTGCATGGGGTAAACATGCTCACTGGTGTCCACCTGGATATCCATAAAAACCAGTCGGTCTTTCAGCGAGAACGCCTCCTCCATCGCCGACGTCAGCCTGGCCGGATCGGTAATTCTCATGCCCACATGCCCATAGGATTCCGCCAGTTTGACAAAGTCTGGCAGCGATTCCATGTAAGAGTGGGAATAACGGCTGTCATACTGCATATCCTGCCACTGTCGTACCATGCCCAGTGCCTGATTATTCAGGTTGATGATTTTGACGTTCAAATCATATTGCCGACAGGTCGAGAGTTCCTGAATATTCATCTGAATACTGCCCTCACCGGTGACACAGGCAACATGGCTGTCCGGGAATGACAGCTTGACCCCCATGGCGGCCGGCAGGCCAAAGCCCATGGTTCCCAGGCCACCAGAGTTGATCCAGCGGTTTGGCTGATCAAATGGATAATACTGGGCAGCAAACATCTGATGCTGACCAACATCAGACGTGATGTAGGTGTCTGTACCCCGGGTCACGTCATACAGTGTCTCAATGACCTGCTGGGGCTTGAGAATGGTGCTGCCACCTTTGTCGTATGGGAACAGGCCGCCGCGCCCTTCACGCCACTCATTGATCTGGCGCCACCAGCTATCGAGCATTTCCTGAGCAATGCGGGTGTCTGTCTCTTCTATCTGACGGATCATGGTGTCCAGTACGGCATCAACCGGCCCGACAATCGGCACATCCGCCGGTACGTTCTTGGAGATACTGGCCGGGTCAATATCAATATGAACGATCTTCGCATTCGGGCAGAACTTTGACGTGTTGTTGGTGACCCGATCATCAAAACGGACGCCTACGGCCAGTATCAGGTCCGCATTGTGCATTGCCTGGTTTGCGCAGTAGCTGCCGTGCATACCGAGCATACCCACAAACTGGCGGTCCGAACCCGGGTATGCACCCAGACCCATCAGGGTATTCGTCACCGGCACATTCAACGTTTTCGCCAGCGCGGTCAGTTGTTCAGAGGCCTTGCCCAAAATAACACCGCCACCGGCATAAATAATGGGCCTTTTAGCCTCAGTCAGCAGTTCAACCGCTTTGCGTATCTGGCCATTGTGACCTTTAACCGGAGGGTTATAGGAGCGCAGCCGAACCTTTTCCGGATAGTGGTATTCGTACTTTTTGCCCAGGTCGGTAATATCCTTGGGGATATCAACCACCACAGGCCCCGGGCGTCCGGTCTGCGCCAGATGGAAGGCTTTCTTGATGACCCCCGGAATATCTTCAGCCCGCTTGACCAGGAAGCTGTGTTTTACAATGGGCCTGGAGATACCCACCATATCCACTTCCTGAAACATATCACTGCCTATAAAGGCTGACGGTACCTGACCGGAAATCACCACCATGGGGATGGAGTCCATGTAGGCAGTGGCAATACCGGTAATGGTATTCGTTGCCCCCGGACCAGAGGTTACCAGCGCGACCCCGGGCTTGCCGGTCGCTCTTGCGTAACCGTCTGCCATATGGGTTGCAGCCTGTTCATGACGTACCAGGATATGGGTAATGGCCTTCTGCCGGAAAATGGCGTCATAGACGTGAAGAAGTGCCCCTCCCGGGTACCCATATATATACTCGACTCCCTCATCTGCCAGTGATCGGACCACCATGTCCGCGCCGGATAATAGCTCCAATTGCTGACCCTCGGCTTTATTTGGAATGAATTTTTATACCGCCCCGAAAGGAACACTCTCATTTGAGCCGCCGGTAAACGGCATCAAATTGTCGCATAATTCCCAACGCAGCTTCTTGGGCAGCCTCAGGAGAGGCCATTTTTGACTCTCAGCGGCCATCAGTCAATACAAATACAGGGCATGCCAGGGCAAATAGGAATTTTTTCCACAGAAAGACGATAATTAACCAGTAGTCTGGCCAACATGCACTCACCCCCAGCCAAATTCTGCCGATTTTGAATAGTTAATTGACTGATAACGATAAGCTGTAGCTCGACTGAGCTTTCGACGCTATCGGCTCACGAATACTGGTCATGAAAGAAAGGCTTCAGGAAAATGACGGCTCATATTCAACAGTCAGGATTGATTCGCCTTAAAACCCGATACTTTAAAGCAGTCAGGGCTGGCTGGCGGGCAGCAAGGGCGGGTTGGAAAGCGGCCAGTGAACAGTACTCACAGCAGCATCCTGAGCATGACAGATCAACCACGGCCGATTCATCGCACAATAATGCAGGAAGCATATTTTCCCGGTATCTGAAAAGTCATGATGGCCATTCACCCCTCAGGTCTCTCAACTCTGTGATGATGCAACATGAGCAAATCGAAACCTATGAAAGGGAGCTACTGACTGCCCTTAATGCAGAAGAGCGGCCTGTAACCCGAAACATTGCCATCTCCGGAGCAATGGGTACCGGCAAAAGCGCATTTATCCAGGCATTCACGGCGCGTAATCCGCAATTCAAATACACCCGGTTTTTTTTGCCTGCACAGCCGACAATCAATGCCCGCATTGCCCCAGGCCGCCACGAAAATGAGAACGTATTATTAGAGCAGCTGCTGTGCAACATCACAGACAATATACCCGATGACATCAAGGCACCGCAGCCTCAACCCGGAGGCTGGCGGAAAGTCATTCCAGTGCTTATGGCCCTGTTGACCAGCTATTCCATTGCAACACTTGGCTATCTCAGTGGCATCCTGGGTATGGATCAAAGTACCGTCATCAAGGCACTCCATCGGCATTTATCCGATCCGATGCTGGCCTTTGCCAAAAAGTATGCCCCTTTATTGGCTGAACTCTCATTATTCCTGTTGGCAACACTTCTCATACTGTATCTATTCTCGGGCATACAAAAACTGTTAGCTGGCCAGAAAAGCAGGCCAACCCCGCCTGATAGTCGCGCAGACCTGTCAGATTCCGGTAATTACCTTCATCAAATCACTCATGCCTTTACCCGCAGCAGGCATGATGTTGTCATTGTTGAGAACCTGACGGACCCCTCCCAGCTGGAAACACTGTATCGTGCCAATGGCTACCTGAATGGCTCAGGCCATATTAAACACCCCATCTATTTTATCTATGTCCTGACGGATGACACACTGACGGCCAGAGACCGTACCCGCTTTTTTGACCTGATTATTCCTGTTATTCCCGCTTCCAATGCTGACAATGTCGGCCCCGAAGCCGGACCCGAACTGTATAAGCAGCTGAAAACCATCCATAGCGGTGGGCAAGATGCCGCTGATACGATGGAGAAAAACCTGATTGCGCCTTCCTGGACAAATATTCTGCATATTTTTCAGTCAAGTTCTTTAAATCCGCTGCTCCTCAAGTCTATAGCTATCCCGGAAAATACGGAAAAGCTGGCATTGCATGCGCTACCTGATAACCAGGATACATTTAACCTGCTTCTGACCCTCATTCATACCAGAGAAATCCATGATGCGACATTAAACCGGTTACTCTGTGCATTTCCTGATTTTTATCTTGAGCACCTGAACCTCGAATATATTCACCCGGGCCGCATTGAGATCATCAGTCAGCACCCCAAGTGCCGGTTCTCATTCAAAAGCCTTGAGTGGCTGGCAAAACATGAAAACCACCTCAAGGCTGACACCACCGTTCACTACCTGTTACGTTTCTGGCATGAGTATAAGGCGAGCGCCGTGAGTACAGCTCAATTAACGGTCAATACCATTGTAAAACTGCTATCCAGCAGCAAAATCAAGATTGATGATCAATTATGGCTCTGCAACCTGTTAAACGAAGAAAATGAAATTGATAGCCGTATATTGACTGCAATGCTATCACCCATAACCTCACAGCCAGCAGAACACTTTGCCATGAAAATCGGATTCCATCGGCTTGAGACGCTGATGGCAACGGCCAGAACATTATCAGAAAAGATTCATTTACTGTCCCAACAGGTAAAATACCTATCCCGGCGAGAGGTATTAACACTGCTTTCCCGGTTAGACATTGAAGGTACCGGCCTACTCATGACGGAAAATGACCAGTTCCCGTTATCCAGTACCCGGGAGAATATTGAATCAATAGTGGCACTGCAGCGGGCCTATCATACAGAGACCATTATGGAGAAAAGGGTTCGGTAAATTATGGCTAACCTGACTTTTATAAAAATTACTTCTATCCCCTGAATTAATATCAAGTAAGAAGAAACCATTTATAAAAATATGAGTCTATAGGGGTTTCATAACCTTTCAGAGGTAGCTATGCATTCATCTGTTGGCGCTTCAGCCTCAAACTTATATACACAACAAAGTCAATCGCTTGATACTTCTTCTGCCAAAAAGTCAGAGCCAGAAGTTTCAAAATCACTGGAAGCATTACTGCCACCTCCAGACCCATTCAGTTCAGAGCGGGGACCTGATGACAAAAAAATGACTGATCGTGCTATCCATTCGCAATCAGAAGGCGATGTCAGACCTGCACTGGCCAGTGTTGAAAATATGTCCATATTAGATTCACTTTCTCACATTGCAACAACATTACCAGCTGCAATATCAGCTTATGACTCAGGTATCAGTAATTCTGAACCGGAGAACAAACCACTAGACCTGCCGACCCCACAGCCAGAACCTTTGCCGGAAGCAAATCCAGAAGCAAAAGCTACTGAATCTAACGACGCGGCCAAGTCTGTTTCTGCAGGTGAAGCCACCGTTCTCACAGGAAGCGATCCTGAAAAAGAGAAGGCTTCAGGTACCAATGAAACCCCGGAAGTGTCAGTCAAGCCTCCAAAAGCCTCCGAAGCAGATCGTCAAAATGACAGAAGTCGTACATCCGCTGTGCTCGACTTATTTCGAAACTGTTGTGGCATTCGAGATCGACGAGCCAGTCACCCGCCAGCAAGACCCGACGCCTGAACATTCAGCCACAACTTGCCTGCAGATTTCATAAGCCATTGACCTTTGAGACAGCAGGTCAGCTCATTAAGCGATCAAACTGCTCAATAATCAGTAGTAGCCTTTCAACTTCCAGCCGCTCAAGCGGCAATGACTCTTCTGCATAGGGTTTGATATTTGAACCCTTTGGCAGAGAGCCCCCGCTATCGATAATGGCCCGGATACGGGGAACAAAAATCCACTGCAACCACTGGCTGAATGCCATGGTATCCATACAAAAAGGTGTGGTGCTGGCCATGGCTTCAACGGACGGGGGCATGGGAAGCCAGATATCCTGCCTGCGCAGTTCTGACTCAATAGCTTCCAGCAAAACAATAACTTCTTCAGACATATCAGCTATTTAATGCACTTAACAAATGATTGATTTTTCGTTCCAGCATAACACCCGGTCTCAGGCTTAACGCTCTCTCTGCCAATTGCCGGGACTGTGCAAAACGCCCCTGGTCCCGGCGCAGCAAGGCCAACTGGTAATAAACGTCCGGAGCCGTTGGACTGATGCGCATCGCCCGTCCAAGTAAACTCTCGGCTTCACCAAACCTGCCAGCTTCCCGGGCATTCCAGGCCTGATTCAATAGCGTGCCCAGCGCATCCTGGCGTTGCTCATAGGGTGATGATGACTGCTCTTCCTGTATCAATACCGGCGTAGAGCAACCCGCCAGAACGCCAGTCAAAAACAGCACCACAAACAATCCGGGTGGAAAAGATATCACTTTTCCACAGCTCTTGGTCAGGGAGGTCAGGGAGATAGCGTTATACATCATTCGAACCACCCTTTAATTTTGTCAAACAGAGACCCCTTCACAACATCGGCCTTGCAACCGGCATAGGCCTTTGGCTCAGAGCCCTTAATATAGGGCAACTGTATAGCGCCCTCACAATAGGGATGACTGCGGCCATTGGCCGATGGATTCACCCAGATGCTCGACACATTGCCAGCTCCCAGCGATGTTACCGACTGAACCGGCACATTCGACATAAAGTTACCCCAGATCTTCAAAGCACCGCTGCTGCCCGTCAATTTTGTCGGGCTGTTGTCATCGTGGCCAATCCAGGTCACTGCCACCAGATCTCCGGAGTAACCGGCAAACCAACTATCCCTGAGATCATTGGTGGTGCCTGTTTTACCACCCAGGGCAATACCCGGCTCAACATACTGGTATACGCTGCGCCCCGTGCCGTCTTTCATGACCATGCCCAGAGCTGTACGCAGCAGTTCCATTGGCCCCGGTGCAAAAGCCTGCTCTACCGAAATACTGTAACGGCTCAGTGGCTTGCCCTGACTGTCTACCACCGCATCGATAGCCCGCAACGGCATACGGAAGCCACCACTGGCAATGGTTTGGTACATGTTGGCAACCTCAACCGGAGCCATTGATGGAGAGCCAAGCAAGACGGATGGATAAGGTGGCAATGCCTGCTCAATACCCAGTCGCTTGAGCGTATTCAACACCGATGGCAAACCGACCGCCATCCCGGTATTGGCGGCCGCCTGATTATAGGATTTCGCCAGCGCCAGGAAGAGTGGCACCTGCCCATGGGATTTACGGCTGTAATTCTGAGGCTCCCAGTAACCACCACGGCCATCACTGATTTTCACCGGCGTATCATGGACAGGCGTCGTTAATGTGTACTGGCCTGGCCGTTCAAGAGCGGTTAGATAGATGGCCGGCTTCAACAGGGAACCAACCGGCCTGCGAGCCTCAATAGCGCGGTTAAATCCGGCATACCCGGGGTTTCGATCCCCCACAACCGCAAGAAGGTCTCCCGTCTGGGCAGAGCTGACCACCATGGCTCCCTGAAGTTGCTTGTCCTTGTCCAGAGTCTTTAACGTGCTGGTAACACTGTTCTGTGCCTCCCGCTGAATCACCGGATCCAGGTTGGTGAAAATCCTGAGTCCTTCAGAGGTCAGATCCTTCTCATCATAATCCTTGCGCAGCTGTTCTTTCACCATATCGATGTATGCAGGAAAATCGTTGGTACTGACCAATTCCCGACTGACGACACCTAATGACAGCTTTTTGGAGCGTTCAGCTTCGGCAACAGGAACGATGGATCGCTCCGCCAGGACATCCAGCACCAGGTTTCGTCTCTCCAGGGCGCGCTCAGGATATCGCCTTGGGTCGTAATAAGATGGTCCTTTGACCATAGCCACCAGCAGGGCAGTCCGTGCCAGGTCTAACTCCTTAAGCGGCTGGGCAAAGTAAAATTGGCTGGCCAGGCCAAAGCCATGAATGGCGCGGCGTCCATGCTGTCCCAGGTAAACTTCGTTCAAATAGGTTTCAAGAATCTCTTCTTTGCCGTAATGCAGCTCAAGCAGCAGTGCCATAATGGCTTCTTTACCTTTGCGAACCAGAGTGCGCTCATTGGTCAGAAAGAAGTTTTTCACCAACTGCTGGGTAATGGTACTGCCCCCCTGAACAACACCGCCTGCTTTCAGGTTGGCTACCATGGCACGGGCAATGGCGGTGGGAGATAGACCAACATGGTCGTAATAGTCCCTGTCTTCAATGGCCAGCAGGGCAGGAATCAGGTAACGGGGAGCCTGGGCGGTGCGAATCAGCAGGCGGTCTTCATAACTGGCCGGATAAATACCACCAATGGGCTGGGGATCAAGCCTCAACAGTGGCAGGTTTTTACCATCCCGGCCGACCAGGCGAATCACTTTACTGCCCTGAAAGTCAACCTTCACATAGCGCGATGGCTCAGTGCCATCGGGAAAGTGAAATCCCCGGCTGTAAATAACGAACTGGCTGCCATTGCGGGCAAACGTTCCGGGGCGACGCACATCACGAACCGCCTGATACCCCTGACGCCGGAGCTGGGACTGAAGATCACCGGGCGTTATCAGCTTGCCAGAATACAATTCAACAGGACGTGCAAATACCTTGGCCGGTATCGCCCATTTTTTACCTTCAAACTGCCTGGTAACTATGGCATCCAGATAGACAGCGTAAGCACAAACCAGAACGACCAGCGTCAAGCCCAGCTTGAACAGGATGGATTTCCACGGTACCGGATTACCCTGTTTTTGCCTTGAGGATGATTTGGTCTTTTTGGCAGGCCTGCCTTTTTTGGTCGTCGATTTTTTTACCATGCGGGTGATTATACGCCAGAGCCTATTGATGATCTTTTTCGGAAAACGAAAACAGTTGGAAAATGTCTATATTCTTGCTCTTTGGAAGGTATTTTGGAATCAAAATACCATGGCGTCGGTAATAACTGATAACTCTATGGGAGGACTCCAAAAGTCTGGTCTATTCTTAAGAGAAAATGACTTCTGACTTTTTAATAATCATGCTGTCTCTGGTACGGACGCTGGAGTTGAGTTAAGGATCCAGTACATGGCAACTGATCTGATCGAATTAAAAAACCTTGGCAAAACATCCGTACAATGGTTAAACGCTGTAGGCATCAGAACGCTTGAGCAACTCCATGACGTCGGCTCTGTCGCAGCCTACTGCAAAGTTCGTGACCGTGGCTTTAAAGTTTCAAAGGTATTGCTTTATGCGCTTGAAGGAGCCCTTATCGGGGCTCACTGGAATGACCTGGACCCGGATTACAAGGCCCGCCTGTTAGAGGCAGTAGAAGACAGCCCGCCACCACCCTGATTCCCCTTGCAAAAGCCCGACACCATTTAAGCCCTGCCGCAGACAGGGCATGCTGGATCTGCCAGCAGCCCCATTGTCTGCCACTCCATGGACATTGCGTCAAAAATCATCAAACGACCATTCAACGTTTTTCCAAATCCGGCAATCAGCTTGATGGCTTCCAACGCCTGCATTGTGCCTATCATTCCGACCACTGGCCCCAGAATTCCCGATTCAGAACAGCTGAGGCTTTCATTGCCCTGTTCATCATATAGACACCGATAGCAGGGCGCATCAGGCTGACGACGATCGTACACAGTCAGCTGGCCGTCAAGCCTGATGGCTGCACCACTGACCAGGGGAACAGAGGCCGTGACACAGGCCGCATTGATGGCAAACCGGCTGGTAAAGTTATCGGTACAATCCAGCACCACAGTCGCTTGTCTCACCTGCTCTAACAGACCTTCACCTTCCAGACATCCATGGATAGTCTCAATCTGAATACTGTCATTGACTGCCGACAGCCGGGCCTGGGCGGTGGCTACTTTTGCAGCCCCCTGATCGTCTGCACAATAAAGTAACTGCCTCTGAAGGTTGGTGATATCAACCGTATCCGGGTCAACCAGCACCATTTTTCCAACGCCTGCTGCCGCCAGGTACTGAGCAGCCGGACAGCCCAGCCCACCCAGGCCAAGAATTAAAACGCTCGATGACAGCAACCGCTCCTGCCCTTCGATATCAACCTGGGGAAGCATAATTTGTCGGCTATAGCGGAGTAACTGCTCATCATTCATGGACGATAGCTGTCCTTAATAAAATTCACAGAATCAGTCAGGACTCTGACTCAACAAACTCACCATAGGCTTCTGCATCCATCAGATCACTGAGTTCACCTTCATCCTCAAGTTTCATCCTGAAGAACCAGCCATCATTATAAGGGTCGCTGTTGACGGTTTCCGGAGCGTCTTCCAGTGTGCTATTAACTTCAAGAACTTCACCAGTCAACGGTACATAGATCTCTGAGGCAGCTTTTACAGATTCCACCGCTCCGGCCTCATCACCTGCAGCGAGTAAAGCACCGGGTTCAGGCAGTTCGACAAAAACCACGTCACCCAGGGCTTCCTGGGCATGATCTGTAATACCAATAGTGACGGTACCATCTTCCTCCAACCTGACCCATTCGTGGGAACGCAGATACCGTAACTCAGAAGGTATATTGCTCATCTATTTATCCTCGGTTGACTCTCTGTAAAGCTAAAGTGCCTCACCCTATTATCTCGCTGACGGACGACAATGGGGTAAAATCAAACACTGTTTACTGGCTCATTATTGCCGAAGAGCTCATGGCTGACTGGCACGAGCATTCTAACGAGTTTAGTGGGAAGTTTACATAGCCGGAATAGAGCGTCCCTCTGAGTTTTTTGAGCTGACTTCCGTGTATGCAAAACCCGACAGCCTGTGCAACACTGAAAAGACAAATGCTGGGCAGGATAGCCCGAAGTGTGCCGTTGATCTGAAGTTGAGCAAACATGGCACGGATTCACAGTAAATCAAGTAATAAGGTTCAGAGTCGAATGTCACCGCAAAATGCCTGCCAGTGTAATGAACAATTGTTGTCTGAGTTGATTCAGGTTATTAAAAGACTTTCTTCAAACAATTATCAGAAACCTGCCACTACTGATGGCCGACAGACGATAGGCGCCCACGTACGCCATATCATTGAGTTTTACCAGTGTTTTCTATCCGGTCTTGATAGTAGATCCATCAACTACGACAACAGGAACAGAGACCCGGAATGTGAGAGGAATGTCTCTTCTGCAGTAGACGCTTTACTGATTATCAAGGAACGGCTGGTTAAGCTAACAAAAAATACATCAAATGAGATCAATCTGACCCTCAATGCCTGCACTGATACCAATGGAAGTGTCAGTACGGCGGAAACATCCGTCGTTCGTGAGCTGTTATTTTTGCAATGTCACACCACACACCATATGGCAATCATCAACTTGCTGCTGCAACAGCCGGGTCTTCTACCTCCAAAAAATTTCGGTGTTGCAACCTCAACACTGATTTATCAAAAACAGCAGGAAGCATCCTCTGAAAGTTAGGCCGCCTTTCCAGGGTACTTCGCAAAACCACGGCAACGCTGAATGAGAACATTCAACGGTCACCAGCTATAAATCAGCACCAGCCAGTAAAAATCAGTACGAATCAACATAATATCAATTCATTTCTGGCCAGTTTTTATCCGCCGCGTTAATAAAGCCTGGAGTATCCATAAGCCACTTTTCCTGAACATTGTTGTCGTAATTCAAGTACAGTTTGTTATCGACAATGTTCCAATATTTCGGGTCTCCCGGAGCCCTTTGTTTTTTTGCAGCAACAGCCCATGCGCAGTATCCGCCATATTGAGGCATATACTGCTCGGGATGCTTCTTAAAAAGGTTTACATGTTTTTCGGAAGAGAAGTACCAATCCACCCCCAGGTACTCAAATTTATACCTGGCACTCCCTTTTACCGGCTTCCCTTGCGTGAAATAAGCAACAGCATCATAACCACTGACGGCCTGACTACTTAGCCAGCCAGTATAAATATGCTTGCCAGCAAAGGAGTTGACACTAAATGCCATCAACCAGACCATAGCTATCCTTAGTAATGCATTCATGAGGCTCCATCCTTTTCAGTTGTTTACTTTATTCTGTCTCAGAATATCAGCTGACCAGCTTCTTTTTCTATATCCATGCCTTCATCAATTATCCAAAATACTTTGAAGCCTCTATATCCATCAGCCATACTTTTTTCTTAGGTGAATTCCAAATCGTATATGCTCATGATTGATTAAGAATCCATAACCATTTATAA